>CAYNIT010000115.1:0-13019 GCA_964397205.1 uncultured Phaeodactylibacter sp.
CCCTTAATCTGGGTGAGGTGGTGCACGAGGGCTTCATCTTCCCACCTCAGCAAATCTTCTGTATCGGCTTTTTGGAAAAAATGGGCAAGGTTAAGGATATAGGCGGCTTTTTGCCGGGATAAGCCAACGGAGCGGAGGTCCGATTCGCTCATGGCTAACACCCGGCCAGCATCGGGATAGCGGTGGGGGAACAGGTTCAGGAAGCGCTCGTGGATGGTCTTAGCGGCTTTTCCAGAAAGCTGCTGGTAAACTACTGCACGAATGAGCCCACCGTACAAATCCTGATCCGTTCCGAGAAGCGGGAGCCGGCCATCGCCGATGGCAACGGCCAGGCGCTCATCTTGCCGCAAAACGGGTAGAGCAGTATGCAGCATGATTCAAGCGAGGGCAGACAGCTCGTTTTTGGTTAACCGAAGCTCCAGATACTGTGCCCGAAACCCAATCTTCTCGTAGAGTTTGAGAGCGGGATTATCTGGCTTGACGTGCATCGCGATATCGCCCTTGGCATGTTGGATGGCTTTCTCGACCAACTCCTTAGTCAGTGCTTCATCTTCTCGGTAGTCATCGTGCAGGGTAACAAAGACAAAAATATGATTGGGGTTGTAGTGCCCCATACCAGTGCGGTTGGCTACTATGGCACCAATAATATTGCCTTCTTGCTGAGCCGTCATCACGAATCCTCCGAAGGAAGGTTTGAGTTTTACAGCGTACTCGACTGCTTCCTGAATGTTTTCGCGCCGGTCGTCGTTTTCGAATTCATTTAAAAACTTAATTACTTTATTTTTCTCCAGCATGCTCATGCTAGAGAAAGCATCGTATACTTTGAATTGATACGCCATTGTACAATCTATTTAAGGGGGTAAATGCCGTCTTTTGGGGGTGCTGCTTTAAATTTAGGGCAATTCTTTGGCAATTGAGCAAAACAGCACGGAAAAAATTTAGAACAAGTTGATTTTCAGTCCGTAGCTCCAACTCCCTGCCGTAGAGCTACATTTCAAAAACCCAGCAAAAAACGATGCCAGTTCCCGATTATTGTCAAATGGTTGGCGCAATTGTGCTGCCAGCAGCAGGAAGATTGATGTTTTCAACTGTTGTATCACCAAATAGCAAAACTTCGAAGATGAAACCAGTATTTCTCCTTCTCCTGTTCCCCCTTGGGCTTATTTCAACAGGGACGCTTTACTGTCAGGGGAAGCCCCGCAAAATCACGCCTGCTCTGGAACGGGAACTCCGGAGCCGCGGCTCAGCTGACTTCTTGATTCTACTTCGGGAACAGGCCGATGTATCCACCGCTCGTCATCTGCCCTCGAAGGAAGCCCGCGGCCGCCATGTATTCGAGCAGACCCGGGCAGTGGCCGAACGCACTCAGGGGGCCCTCTTGTCCTACCTGAAAAGGGAAGAAATGCCCTACCGTTCCTTCTTTGTTGTCAATGCCGTTTTGAGCGCAGGCACCCTGGCCCAAGCTCAGGATATTGCCCGGCGGCCGGAAGTCGCCAGCCTGCAACGCAACCCACGCTTTGAGCTGGACGCGCTGCCCAGCCGCTCCGGCAGCCGCCTGTCGCCCCGAAGTGCAGAGGTGGAATGGGGCCTTTCCCAGATCGGTGCCAAGCAGGTTTGGGAAATGGGGTTTACCGGGCAAGGAGTAGTAGTCGGCGGACAGGATACCGGCTACGATTGGGACCACCCCGCCCTGCTGCAGAGCTACCGGGGATGGAACGGCTTTGTAGCCGATCATAACTACAATTGGCACGATGCCATCCACGCTATCGACTCCCTGAACGGGCCTCCCTACGAGGCAGCTGCCAACCCTTGCGGACTGGACAGCCCGCTGCCCTGCGATGACAACAGCCATGGCACCCATACGATGGGTATCATCACGGGGAGCGAAAGCAACGAAGGCCATAAGATCGGAGTAGCTCCCGATGCTGAATGGATCGGCTGCCGCAACATGGAGCGCGGATGGGGAAGCCCGGCTTCCTACATGGAATGCTTCGAATGGTTCCTGGCACCGACCGAACTCGATGGCCAAAACCCTGATCCAGGCCGGGCACCACACGTCATCAACAACAGCTGGGCTTGCCCAGCCATCGAAGGTTGCACCCCCGAGAACTTCAGCCTGCTGCAGGCCGTTGTAGACCACCTGCGGGCGGCGGGGATTGTGGTTGTAGTCTCGGCAGGCAATAGCGGGAGCGCCTGCGGCAGCATTCAGACACCGGCCGCCATTTTTGCCAATAGCTTCACCGTAGGCGCGACGAAACGCAATGACACCATTGCCAATTTCAGCAGCCGGGGCGTGGTCCGAATTGACAGCAGCGGGCGGCTAAAACCCAATGTGTCTGCCCCGGGTGTCGATATTTTATCCGCTGTACCCAATGGAGGCTTCACCCGCCTGTCGGGCACGAGCATGGCGGGGCCCCACGTGGCGGGCGCTGCAGCGCTCCTCATTTCTGCCAAACCAGAACTGGCCGGGCAAGTAGAATTGATCGAAGACTTGCTGGAACAGACCGCCCGGCCAATGCTTAGCGCACAGGACTGCGATGGCGTGAGCGGTTCGGAAGTTCCGAATGCGGCCTATGGCTACGGCCGGATCGATGTGCTGGCAGCAGTGGAAAAGGCGCTCGGGCTAACGGCTGCGCAGGAAAGCAATTCGGCAGTCCGTTTGTCTGTTGCTCCTAATCCGGCTAAAGCAAAAATACACATCGCCAGCAGTGCGCCCTTGCCGGAGGCAGGGCAACTGCGGTTGTTCAATGCGCAGGGGCAGATAATCCGGGAATGGGCCTGGCCTGCCGGGCAGACAGGGCTTGAGGTCAATATCGATGAAGCCAGCAGTGGTTTGCTGCTGCTGCAGCTGCGCGCCGGGGCCTCGTTTGCCAGCCGGAAAATCCTGAAGCAATAGGTTGCTTTGGTTTATAGTCCGCCAACTTTGGTTTATCTTTGCGCTGCTCTAAGGAGCTACCCTTCGGGCAAAGTACAGTTAGCAGCCGGGGAACTTCCCAGCAAGCCTGCAACTTGTGATTCGTTAACGTACTCCAATTCGACATGCCAGTACTGCACAATCGTATCAACAACGACGAGCTCAAGTGTCGTATGCAGGAGGATCAGGTGCCTCGCCTCACCCTATCCTTCTACCGGTATCACCACTTGGATGATCCCGAGCAGTTTCGCAATCAACTATTCCTGCGCTGGAGCAAGCTTGGCGTATACGGCCGTATCTATGTGGCCAAAGAGGGCATCAATGGGCAAATTTCGGTACCCGAAGAACAGTTCGAGGATTTCAAAGCGGAGCTGCGCCGCATTCCCTGGCTGGACGGCATCAGGCTGAACCTGGCGGTGGAAGACGACGGCAAATCCTTTTACAAACTGAAAATTAAAGTCCGGGACAAAATCGTAGCCGATGGCCTGGATGACGAAAGCTTTGATGTCACCAAACGCGGCAAGCACCTGAAAGCCGAGGAAGTGAATGAGCTGATGGAAGACCCGGATACCGTTGTGGTCGACATGCGCAATCATTACGAAAGCGAAGTGGGTTATTTCGAGGGTGCCATACGGCCGGATGTAGAGACCTTCCGGGAAGCTCTGCCCCTAGTGGAAAAAATGCTGGAGGACAAGAAGGACAAGCCGATCATCATGTACTGTACGGGGGGGATCCGATGCGAAAAAGCCAGTGCTTACTATCTGCACAGAGGGTTCCAAAAGGTGCATATGATCGACGGGGGCATCATAGAGTACGCCCGGCAGTGCGATCAAAAGGGGCTGCCCAAAAAATTCATTGGTAAGAACTTTGTTTTCGACGAGCGCATGGGCGAGCGCATTACCACGGATGTCATTTCCCGCTGCCATCAGTGCGGCGCTCCCTGCGACACCCACGTCAACTGCGCTAATGATGCTTGCCACATTCTGTTCCTACAGTGCCCGGCTTGCGCCGAAAAGTACGAGCACTGCTGCTCCCGAGCCTGCAGCGATTTCAACCGGTTGCCCGAGGAAGAGCGCGAAGCTTGGCGCGGGAAGCTGGCATTCAACGGCACCAAGTTTGGGAAAGGCCGCTACAAGGCGTTGCGCAAGGACGAGCCGCTTGACCTGAGCTGAATCGGGATTCCGCTTTCACTCTCTGCGTAGCTGTATTGGCCGAGGCCAGGCCTACTTTTCGCCCCTCATCCACACATCCCGCTGCGGGAAAGGGATGGTTACGCCATTGTCCCGGAAGGCCTGGTCTATCTCAAACCGGATGTCGCTCTTGACGTCTTCGATGCGGATGAACTCGTGGGACCAGAAGTGCAGTTCGAAATCCAGAGAAGAGTTGCCAAAGTCTACGAAACGCACAAAGGGAGGCGGGTGCCGCAGCACGAAGGCGTTGCTGCGGGCTACGTTCAGCAGCAGCTTTTTGACCAGAGCGGTATCAGAGCCGTAGGCTACTCCGACATTGATGTAAAACCGGGCTTTGTTGTCATTGTGGCTCCAGTTTACGAACTTCTGCACGATCAGCCGCGAGTTGGGGACGACGACAATGATGTTGTCCCGCGTTTCCACCAGGGAGGTACGCACCCCGATGCGCTTAACGGTGCCGATGAGCCCGTCCACCTCTACCACATCGCCTACTTCAGCCCGGCGCTCGAACAACAGGATGATGCCGGAGAACAGGTCCTTGAAGGTTTCCTGCAACCCCAGGCCTACACCAACCAGCAAGGCTGCCGCCCCCCCCCAGATGATGGTCAGCGTAAAGCCCAGCGCCTCCAGGGCCATCAGGATGGCGATGATGTATACAAAGTACTGCAACAGCTGATTGATGGCGTACTGAGAGCCCACGTTGATGTTCCGGCTGCGGTAGTACTGATTGAGCAGCAGTTGGATTGCTACCCAGCTGATCACCCGTGCCATAATCAAGATGAAGACGGCGTTCAGGATATTGGATACTGTAAACTCCCGGACCTGCCCTTCTTCGGCGTTGCGCGGCGTGTAGGTGAAGAATACCCAGTCGATCTCAAAAGCCTGTACGATGAAGAGCAGCGCCAGTATATACACCGCGTACTGCACCGTGCGGTTGGTTTTCTTTGGCGTATCCGTTTGGTAATGGTCTATTTCGATGGGGTCTTCTCGTCGGCGCTGGTAGTAGTTGCTGATCAGCAAACGGGAGATGACAAAGTCGAGCATCCGGGCGAACTGCCAGATGATCAGGGCTTTCAGGAGGGTAGAGACATAAAGGTTGACAGTATTCTCGTTGGTCGTTTCGAGCAGTTTCTGGTCCAGCTCCAACGAAATGAGCAGCAGCCATGCGCCGCTGAGCGCCAGCAGCGTACCCAGAATGCGGCGTGCCTTGCGCCGTTCCTCCGGCCCCATCTCAACCAGCTTGGCCGCTCTGGGCAGCAACCGCCTGCCTAGCAGCCAGTACAGGAAAGACAGCCCGGCGAGCAGCGCCAGGGCAGCAAACAATTGCCCTACTGTAAGCTCGAATTGGCCTGAGCTGAAGAGTACGTTATCGAAAAACTCCTGCATAGCGGGCAATTTACAAACTTTTTGCCGGGCTGAAGTGCTTTACTTTCCCTGCTTAAACTATTGTATATTTGTTGCAAAACCATTGTTTCCATGCTCAAATCGCTGGCACAGGTCCTTTCTTTTGTCTTTCACCCCTTGCTCATAGTGACCTACATGCTGGTGCTGCTGTTGCTGGTCAACCCTTACCTCTTTGGTGTCAACAGCATAGGTGATAAGGATAGCAAACTGCTGGTGCTGCGCGTATTCCTTTCCACTTTCTTCATCCCGGCTTTTGCCCTCGCCATGCTGCGCTTCACCGGCATGGTCAAATCTCTGGAGATGAAGTCGCGGCAAGAGCGCATCGGCCCCTACATCATCACGGGCATTTTTTACATTTGGATGTTCCGCAACTTTCTGAGCAGCAGCCAAGTGCCTACCGCATTTACCTGTTTCTTGTTGGGGGCATCGATCGGCCTGTTCATCGCCTTTTTTATCAACATCTTTTCCAAAATAAGTGCCCACGCTGTAGGCATGGGCGGCTTGCTGGGCATGGTCGTTATCACTATGCTGCTGTTCAGCTACGATACTTTCACCCTGAATTCGACCATCGTCGGCATGGTAGAGGTCAGCATGAACTGGGTACTCATTTTCACCATACTGATCGCCGGGCTGGTGGGCAGCTCGCGCTTGTTGCTGCAAGCTCATGAACCAATGGACCTCTACGGTGGTTACCTCGTTGGATTTGCATCGCAGTTTATTGCATTGCGATTTTTGTTTTAGCAATCCAGGATCGCTTCGAAGCCCGTTTTGTGGGTTAGATCCTGCCTGGCAACAGAAAAAATAGCTTGACAAAACGGCTGCTGAGTAGCCTCAACCAAATATTATGAAAGAACAGATTACCATCGTTGGCGCGGGTTTGGTAGGCTCCCTCTGGGCAGTACTGCTGGCCAAGCGCGGATATCAGGTACACGTTTATGAGTTGCGCGAAGACCCGCGCAGAGCCGGTTTCGCCGGCGGCCGCTCCATCAACCTGGCTATGAGCGACCGGGGCTGGCGCGCTATGGAAAAGGCCGGCATAAAGGCTAAAATACGAGAGGTAGCCATCCCGATGCACGGGAGGCGCATGCACGACGAGGCTGGCAAGCTGACTTTCCAGGCCTACGGAGAGGAAGGGCAAGCCATCTATTCCGTTTCCCGAGGCGGGCTGAATATAGAGCTGATCAACATCGCCGATGCCCACGATAACGTGAGCTTCTACTTTGGGCACCGCTGCCTAGGGCTTGAGCTGGACAGCAACACGCTTTCCTTCGAGCGCCAAGCCGACGGCAAGCGCACAGAGGTGCAGCCCGACCGCATCTTCGGTACCGACGGCGCCTTTTCTGCTATCCGGCGCAGCCTGATGATGAATACCCGCAATTTCAATTACAGCCAGTCCTTCCTGGATTACGGCTACAAGGAGGTCAATATCCCGCCCTGCGCCGATGGCAGCCACGCGCTTGATGCCAATGCGTTGCACATCTGGCCTCGCGGCCGCTTTATGATGATCGCACTGCCCAATGTAGACGGCAGCTTCACGGGGACCTTGTTTCTGCCCTACGAAGGGGGAGAGGAGGCTTTCGAAAACTTACAGACTGACGAGCAAGTCATGGCTTTCTTCGAAAAGTACTTTCCCGACAGCCTGCCCGTCATCCCGAACCTGTTGGAAGAATTCCACACCAATCCTACCGCTTCCCTGGTAACCATCCGCTGCAACCCGTGGCACCATAAGGACAAAGTGCTCATTATGGGCGATGCTTCCCATGCCATTGTACCTTTTTACGGGCAGGGCATGAACTCTGGCTTCGAGGATTGCACTATCTTGGACGAGATGATGGAGGCTTACGATGAGGACTGGAGCCAAATCATTCCGGCTTTTAGCAAAAGCCGTCCCAAGGATGCCGATGCCATCGCTGACCTTGCCCTGCGCAACTTTGTGGAGATGCGCGACAAGGTGGCTGACCCAAAATTTTTATTGCGCAAGGAAATCGCCGCTCATCTGCACCAGAAATACCCTGAAGAGTTCCTGCCGCTGTACTCCCAGGTCACTTTCAGCCACATCCCCTACAGCCAGGCACTACAGGAGGGCATGCGGCAAGACGAGTTGTTCGAACAAATCCTGTCGCTCGACGGCATAGCGCACAACTGGAAAGACAATCCCGAAGTCGACCGGATTTTCCAGGCTTGGAAAACGGAGGTGGCTACTGCTGTGTAACCACAGGCAATGCCGTGCCTATCCCCAAGTTTTCAGGTTCCACTGATCGAAGGCTTCCTTTTCCAAGGCTTCCCGATGGTCGGGGTGGGCGATGTCGATCAGCTGCTTGGCGCGCTGCCGGAGGTTTTTGCCAAACATCTCCGCCACGCCGTATTCCGTAACGATGTAGTGGACGTGCGCCCGGGTGGTTACCACCCCTGCTCCGGGCTTCAGCATTGAGGTGATGCGGCTGATGCCTTTGCGGGTGGTGGAAGGCATGGCGATGATCGGTTTGCCGCCTTCGGAAAGCGAAGCGCCGCGGATGAAGTCCATCTGGCCGCCTACGCCGGAATAGATGCGCGTGCCAATAGAATCGGCACATACCTGCCCGGTCAAATCAATCTCAATTGCGCTGTTGATGGCTACGACCTTGGGGTTTCGGCGAATGGTGGCGGTATCGTTTACGTAGGCGATGTCGAGTACGCGCACCAAGGGGTTGTCATCCACAAAATCGTATAGCTTCTGGCTGCCCATGATGAACCCGGTGACGATATGGTTCCGGTGTTTGCGCTTGTGCTCGTTGGTGATTACGCCCTTTTCCACCAATTGTATTACGCCATCGGAGAACATTTCGGTATGAATACCCAGCTCTTTGTGGTTGTGCATAGCATTGAGGGCTGCATTGGGTATAGTGCCGATGCCCATCTGAAGAGTGGAGCCGTTTTCCACCAGGTTAGCGACATGCTGGCCAATGCGGCGCTCTACCATGGTAGGTTCGGGCAGTTCTAGGGTAGGCAGAGGGTAATCCACTTCTGTGACTCGGTCAAACTTACTGATGTGGATGGCACTGTCTCCGTGCGTGCGTGGCATATTGGGGTTGATCTCCGCGATGAGCAATTTGGCAGTTTGCGCTGCTGCGAGGCTGGTATCCACAGATAAGCCCAGCGTGCAGTAGCCGTTTTTATCGGGAGGAGAAACCTGCAGCATAGCCACATCCAATGGTATGATGTTGCGCCGGAACAACAGGGGCACTTCACTCAAAAAAATGGGGATATAGTCCGCTCGGCCCGCTTGCACTGCTTTGCGCACATTAGACCCTACGAAGAGGTTGTTGACGCGGAAAGATCCGCCCTGACCTTCCTTGGCGTAGGGGGCTTCTGCGTCGGTGTGCAGATGCAGGATTTCTACCCCGCGCAGCTCATCGCCCCGCTTTGCCAGAGCGTTGATCAGCACCCGGGGCGCTGACGCAGCACTGTGGACAAACACTTTATCGCCTGATTCGATCATGGCGACTACCTCTTCGGGAGAAACAGCGCTATAGCTTGGATTGAAATTCATATTGGCTTGATTCAATTTTGGCCGAAAATAGCTATTTGGGCGCTCAAACCCAAGGGGGAAATCCTATTCGAGCGGGGATGACTTTGGTTATTGTGTTTTTTACAAGAAGTTTACCGTTTGGGGGCTTCCAGCACTTCCGTCAGCGCTTGCAGTAAATCCGGGCTATAGTGCCGCACTGCCGTGCTGTCCAAATGATAAAATGCCAGGTGAAACTGCTGCGGCCAAGCCAGCTCCCGAAGCTGCCGGGCGGCCTTCCGCAGTTGCTGTGGCGACACCTGCTCTACTCGAATCCGGTCGCCCGCGTAGAGGTAATGCCCCTTTAGGAAAGTCCCTCTCACTACTTCGAAACGGCGGTTGGCGGTGGGGTAAAAGCGGGAACGGTCCTGCAGGTCCTCTACCTCAAGGTCATTGATCAGGCGGATCATCTCCCCTTCCCGAAAAAGTACTCCCCAGCGGAAGAGCGGCAAAGCCAGATCAAGCGGCAGCGGATAGGACTCTGCCTGAAGATAGGGCGCCGCTGCTTCCAGATTGAGAATAGAATTGGGCTCTTCCCACTGCCGTACTTCCCCCATATTGTAGAACATCAGCATGCCGCGGTCGGCGGGCGGCAGGCCGGTGCGCTCTGGGTACCGCAGCTGGTGCAGGCGAATGGTCACGGAAAGCGCCGTATGGTCCGCCTGCAACCGTTGCCGGCATTCTTTCAGGAGCCGGAAGTACACTTCTCGCGTGCTCTCCGTCCAGTCGCAGTCAAGCTGCACCTCTGGGATACGCGCTACGCCGGCAGCCGCCATCTTCTCGCGGATCTTTGCTACCAGCTTCCTGGCCAGCTCGGGCGCGTCCTGCACTGGCAATCGTTTAAGGCTGCGGTTGGTGATGAATACGGTAGGCACCCATTCCCAGGCTTGGTTCAGTTGCTGCCCGATCGTCACTTCAGCTACCGGGGCTGGGGCGTTCAAGCGCTCGTTCCAGTCGATATCGAACAACCGCAGGTAGAGGCGCTGCGCTTCTGCAGCTTGCAAGTAGGCCACTTCTGCCGGTTTTAGGCCGAAGTAGCTTTTCCAGTGATAAAAAGCGGGGACGGCCTGCGGAGCAGCGCTCTGGCAAGACAGGGCAAAAAGGGCAAGCAGCAAGACAAAGAATTGATTCACAGCGATTAATTTCATATCAACCCTTCTCGTATCAAATCATGCAGGTGTACAAAGCCCTTGTAGTGGCTGTTTTCGTCTACCACAATGAGCTGGGTGATGCTGTTTTTGCGCATCATTTGCAAAGCTTTTACCGCCATGTCGTTGCTCTGCACGCACTTGGGGTGCGGGCTCATGATGTCCTGAGCCAGCAGGCCGTCGAAGCCGTTGCCGCGCTCCAGCATTCGGCGCAGGTCGCCGTCCGTTATGATGCCTTTCAAGCTTCCCTTTTCGTCGAGCACAGCGGTAGCTCCCAGGCGCTTGGAGGTCATTTCCAGTATGGTACGCTGCAGGCTGTCGCCCAATCGTACGGCTGGTTTTTCATTCTGTGGGTACAAGTCGTGCACCCGCAGGTAAAGCTGCTTGCCCAGCGCACCGCCGGGGTGGAACTGGGCGAAGTCCTCCGGGGAGAACCCGCGCAAAGCGAGCAGCGAAGTAGCAAGAGCATCTCCTAGGGCCACTTGAGCGGTAGTACTGGCAGTAGGTGCCAGGTTGTTGGGGTCTGCTTCCTGATTTACCGGCGTATGCAGTACATAATTGGCGTGCCGGGCGAGGTAGGAGTCCAGCCGCCCCACCATACCGATGATCGGATTGCCCATGTGCTTAACCAAAGGGACGAGCACCCTGACCTCCGGCGTTTCCCCGCTTTTGGATAGGCAAAGAACAAAGTCTCCGCTCTGAATCATACCCAAATCCCCGTGTATAGCATCCGCTGCGTGCATAAACAGAGCCGGCGTCCCTGTAGAGTTAAGCGTCGCCACGATTTTCTGGCCGACCAGCGCACTTTTGCCAATACCGGTGACTACCAGCCTGCCCTGGCACTGAAACACGGCTTCCACACAACGCTCAAAATCCCCATTGATGCTGCTCTTGAGGGCATTCAACGCCTCAATCTCGATTTCCAGCGTCCGCCGGGCGGTTTTCGTGATTATCGCTTTAGAAGTCACTCGAATTTTGTATTTTTGAAGGCTTTTGCGGAAGCAGGCCCTAAACCCCTGATAAAAAATACGTTAAGAACAGTTTTTTAGCTAGAACTTCTGCGTTTTTTAGCTAAATTAGGTCGACCCCCAACAAGCCCGTACGCACAAAAGTAAGTGAAAAAACAGAACAGTCGAACCATGACCACGACGAAAGAAACATTGCATGAAGCGCTGCATACGTTTTTTGGTTTTGACAAATTCAAAGGCAATCAAGAAGCGATTATAAAAAGTGTGCTGGCCAAAAATGACACCTTTGTCATTATGCCCACCGGCGGCGGCAAGTCCCTCTGCTACCAATTGCCCAGCCTGATGCTGGAGGGTACCGCTATCGTTATATCTCCCCTCATTGCCTTGATGAAAAACCAGGTAGATTCTATACGTGGTTACAGCCAAAACAACGAAGTGGCGCACTTCCTCAACTCCTCCCTCACGAAATCGCAAATGAGGCAAGTCCGGCATGACATCACAGAGAACCGGACCAAGATCCTCTTCATCGCGCCGGAAACGCTGACCAAGGAAGAAAACATCGAGTTCTTCAAGCAAGTCAATGTGTCCTTCGTAGCAGTAGACGAGGCGCACTGCATCTCCGAGTGGGGGCACGATTTCCGGCCGGAATACCGCCGCATACGGGCCATGCTGGATGCCATCGGTTCAGAAATACCGGTGGTAGCCCTTACCGCTACCGCTACGCCCAAGGTACAGTCCGATATTGTGAAGAACCTCAATATGCAGGACCACAATACCTTTATTTCTTCTTTCAATCGGGAGAATCTGTACTACGAGGTGCGGCCGAAGTTGAAGAAAGAGCAGACGCTGAAGCAGATCGTTCAGGTTATTAAGGGCATGCCCAACCAATCGGGCATCATCTACGTACAGAGCCGCAAATCAGCGGAGGACATCGCCAAAGCGCTTCGGGTCAATGATATCAAAGCCGCCCCCTACCATGCTGGGCTGGATGCCAAAACACGCAGTCAAACGCAGGATGACTTTCTCATGGAGGAGGTGGATGTTATCGTGGCCACTATCGCATTTGGCATGGGCATCGATAAGCCCGATGTGCGCTTCGTTATCCACTACGATATCCCTAAAAGCATAGAAAATTACTACCAGGAAACGGGCCGGGCAGGTAGAGACGGCCTGGAGGGCAGATGCGTAGCCTTTTATTCTTACAAAGACATCCTGCGCCTGGAGAAGTTCCTGCGGGACAAGCCCGTAGCCGAACGCGAAATGGGCACGCAGCTGATGCAGGAAGTCATTTCCTACGCAGAAACGACCTCCTGCCGGCGCCGATTCCTGCTGCACTACTTCGGAGAGCAATTCGACGAGGACGATTGCAACGAAATGTGCGATAACTGCCGCCACCCCAAAGAGCGGGTTGATGTCAAGGAGGAAATGAAAACGGCACTGAATGCCATCCTGCAACTCGACGAGAACTATGTGATGAAAACTATGGTCGACTTCGTGCGCGGCAAAGCCTCTAAGCAGATCAAAGATTACAATTTCGACCGCAAGGAGCTGTTTGGCGTAGGAGCCGATAAGGATGAAACCTTCTGGAGTTCCGTCTACCGCCAAGCGATCCTCAATGACCTGCTGCGAAAGGACATCGAGACCTACGGCCTGCTTAAGATGACCGAAAAGGGCCGGGACTTCCTGAAAAAGCCGCACGCTTTCAAAATACCGATTGACCATAATTACGAAAAAGAGGTGGCCGCAGATGTTGAGGAAGCCAAAAGCTACGCCGCGGTAATCGATGATACCCTGATGAAAATGCTGAAGGACCTGCGCCGCCGGGAGTCAAAACGGCACAATGTGCCTCCC
>CAYNIT010000116.1:0-12804 GCA_964397205.1 uncultured Phaeodactylibacter sp.
GCGTTTCCCACTGGGCGGCAGGTTGAGCTAGCGTTTCCCACTGGGCGGCAGGTTGCTCCGATAAACGCTGTAGCCGCAAGCTGCGACGAGCGGGGGCTAACCCCATATGAAATCGCTATTGTGAGCAAAGCCCAATTTCTTACCTCCCTGTCTCGCTCAGGACAGCAGCGGTCACTTTCCTCGCCTTTACCAATCTTTTCCAGTCCGTATTTAGTAACTTAGCTAAGAGAGAAACAAACAAAACCACTATCATGCACATCGCCATCCTCGGCAACGGCATCGCCGGCTCCACCGCCGCCCGCTTCCTCCGCAAGCTTGATCCCTCCTGCCGCATTAGCATGATATCTGCCGAGACGGATTACTTCTTCTCCCGCACGGCCCTCATGTACGTCTACATGGGCCATATGCGCTGGGAAGACATCAAGCCGTACGAGGATTGGTTTTGGGATAAAAACCGCATCGATTTGGTGCGGGGCTATGTAGAGCAGGTAGACTTCGGCGGCAAAAAGCTGCACATGAGCGGCGGGGCAGAACTGAGCTATGACAAGCTAATCCTGGCAGTAGGCTCCGCCCCTAACAAGTTTGGCTGGCCGGGTCAGGACCTCAAGGGGGTGCGGGGGCTCTACAGCTATCAAGACCTGGATTACATGGAACAGCACAGCGAGGGGCTGCAGCGCGCTGTTATCGTAGGCGGCGGGCTGATCGGCATCGAAATGGCGGAGATGTTCCACACACGGCACATCCCGGTGACTATGCTGGTGCGGGAATCGAGTTATTGGAATGCCGTATTGCCTCCGGAGGAATCCCGCATGGTCAGCCGGCACATCAAAGAGCACGGCATCGACCTGCGGCTGTCTACGGAATTAAAAGAAATTGAGGACGACGGCAGCGGGCGCGCCTGTGCCGCCATAACCAAGGAAGGCGAGCGCATCGAATGTGGCTACGTCGGCCTGACCCCCGGCGTGCACCCCAATATTAGTTTTCTGAAAGATACAGCGCTGGAAACGAGCAAAGGCATTCTGGTGGATGAACATCTGCGGACCAACATAACGGACGTATACGCCATCGGCGACTGTGCCCAGATCAAGGAGCCGCAGCCGGGGCGCCGGCCAATAGAAGCCGTTTGGTACACCGGCCGCATGATGGGCGAGGTGGCTGCCTATAATGTCTGCGGAAAAGAGGTGGCCTACGATCCAGGCGTTTGGTTCAATTCCGCCAAATTTATGGACATCGAGTACCAGGTCTACGGCCAAGTCAGCGGCCACATTCCCGAAGAACATGCGTCCCTCTACTGGGAGCACAAAGACGGGCGCAAAGGCATCCGAATATTGTATGATAAAAACGGGGGGCAGGTCGTGGGCTTCAACCTCATGGGCATCCGCTACCGGCATGAGCTCTGCGACAAGTGGCTGGCCGAAGGGACCCATGTGGAAGAAGTGCTGCAAAACCTGGGTGCTGCTAACTTCGATCCCGAGTTTTACAAACAGTACGAACAGCAACTGGTCGGCCTCTACAACCAGCAAACGGGCAAACAACTGAAGCTGAAAAAGCGGCGGGGGCTGCGCCGCGCGCTGGAGGTGTTGGGGATGTGAAAATTGGAAAATCGCAGAACTGGAAAACTGTAAAACTGCAAAACTGTAAAACCGCAAAACTGCAGAACCGCAAAACTGTAAAACTGCAAAACTGCAGAAACGCAAAACTGAAAAACCGCAGAACTAGAAAACTGTAAAACCGCAAAACTGCAGAACCGCAAAACTGGAAAACCGCAGAACTGTAAAACTGCAAAACTGGAAAACCGTATAACTGTAAAACTGTAAAACTGCAGAACCGTAAAACTGCAGGACTGGAAAACCGCAAACCTATGCATATCATTCAAAAAATCGGATTGGGTCTTTTCGTGATCGCTCTGCTGTTGTTCACAGCATCCTTGGGGCTTGACCGGTATGTTTTATCTGAGGAAAATTTAGCGAAAGCGATCGGCAATGACTACCACCTGCAAGAAATGGTGGAGATAGCCGAAGCGCAGGGAAAGCTCGGCCAGTCCTACCCTTCCAGCTTTGCGTACGTGCCGGCGCTAAAGGGCCTGCTGCGGGATGCCGGGCAGTCGCTAAAGCAAAAAGCGGAAAGCGAGCTGCCGGAAGGCGCCAAGCGCAACGAATACCTGTTGCAGGACTGGAAGATCAAAAACTATGTACTGCCCGCTACCAAACAGGCGAGCACCGGCCCGGTAGACCAAAACCCCGCCTTATTCTGGTGGCTGACCATCGGGTTGGGCATGCTGGGCGGCATTCTTTACATCCTGCCGAAGTTTAATCTCATCCCGGGCATCAAACACGACCATATTTACCACCGGTCGATGACGCGGGGGCTGAATGTAGGCATCCGCGGTTTTTTCCTGGGGCTGGCGGTGCTCGGCATTCTGCTGTACGGCATATTTTACATGGGGCAGGATTACTTCTGGCCGGCGCTGACTGCGGTCATCACCCTGCTCATCAGCGCGCTGGTTTTTTTCTACCAGCGCTCTATTCGCCATCAGCCGGCCAAGTCGGCTTCTCCCAGTATCACCGGCTGGCTGGGCGTGCTGACCGGCATTTACCTCATCAGTTTCTACGTGCTGCTATACTGGGCGCCGCAGCACATTACAAGCTGGATGATTCTCTCGGACCCCCTTAGCCAAATGCTCAATGGCGGAGAGGCCAGCCAGTGGTTTCTATATGGTACCCTGTATACCATCGTCATTTTGGTGATGGGCGTACGCATGTTTGCCAAGTACATGCACAATAAGTACCAGCTCATCCGAACGGGCTCGGTTATGTTTTTTCAAACTGCCTTCGCTTTTCTCATTCCCGAGATACTGGTACGCTTCAACTATCCCTACTACGATTTCAAAAACATCTGGCCGCTGAACTACACCTTCTTTTTCGACTGGAACATCAACAGCATGATTTCCAGCGGTACGCTCGGTATCTTCATGCTGGGCTGGGGCATAGCCTTGATTATTCTCGGCGTGCCCATCATCACCTACTTCTACGGCAAGCGCTGGTACTGCTCCTGGGTATGCGGCTGCGGCGGCCTGGCCGAGACACTGGGCGACCCCTACCGGCAACTCTCCGACAAGAGCCTGCGCGCCTGGCAGTACGAGCGCTGGATCATTCACGCTGTACTCGTCTTCGCAGTGATCATGACGATGGGGGTACTGTACTCCTACCTGCCGAAAAACGAAGTTTGGTTCAATCAGCGCAGTTTTCTCGTGCTGATGATGCTGATGCTCGCGGGCGCAATGGGGTACGCCTACTACCGCTGGAAGGGTGGCTCCGTGGACATCTCCCGCCTTGGTATTAGGGTTGGAGTTGGGGTGACAGCGGTGCTCATCGGCATTTCCGCTTACCATCTCTTCACTGGAAGTGAGGAATTCTTTTTCCTCAGCAGCAATGAGACCCGGCAGTGGTACGGCTTCCTGATCGGCGCAGGCTTTGCCGGAGTAGTCGGCACCGGCTTCTACCCACTCATGGGCAACCGGGTATGGTGCCGCTTCGGCTGCCCGCTGGCAGCCTACCTGGGCATGGTGCAGCGCTTCAAATCGCGCTTCCGCATCACCACCAACGGCGGGCAGTGCATCTCCTGCGGCAATTGCTCCGCCTACTGCGAGATGGGCATTGATGTGCGCTGGTACGCACAGCGCGGCCAAGACATCATCCGCTCTTCCTGCGTCGGCTGCGGCGTTTGCTCGGCGGTCTGTCCCCGGGGCGTGCTGCGCCTGGAAAACAGTAGCCTTGATATCGATACGCGGGCAGAGGAACTGCGGGTACTGCAGGTATCGGAAAAGGATGGTGTGAAATTGGTAGGGTAATTGCTTAGCGCCTCCCCGAAGTGGAGGAAGCACTAAGCAAATAGCAGTGAAGGGCACAGCCAACTGACAATTTAATTTAGGCGCCTACCATTGATAATTACTCAGGTATGGCTCGACTAAATGGTCGAGTGCCTTGTGCATTCACCACTAGCAGTGAAGGAGCCGACGGGCCGTATGCCAGCGATTTTTACATCTGGCCATTAGCCTATTAACACGCATTTTGCTGGCCGGCCTTTCGTCCTTCACCGCTGTCCCCCCTTTCTTTCTTTACGCCCGGCGGCGCGCTTGATCGATGTAGTCGCCGGCACCGGGTTGGTTCAGCAGGTTGCCGAGCATCTCCTTAGCGCGGAACAGCTGTGCTTTGACCGTGCCGAGGGGAATATCGAGTTCATTAGCGATTTCTTCGTAGCTGAGTTCCTCGAAGTAGCGCAGCTCAATCATGAGGCGGTATTTGCCGTTGAGCCGGCCGAGCAGGTCGCGCATCAGCTGCAGGCGCTGGCTGCGGATGTAGTCCTGCTCCGGGTCGAGGGTGTAAGAAGGAATGCTGTGAGAATAGTCGCTGCCGTTTTCATCGTCGATGGGCTCATCGATGGAAAGCAAGTGCAAGCGCTTTTTGCGGATGTGGTCGATGCCGTTATTGATGGCGATGCGGAAGAGCCAGGTGCTGAAAGCGTAACGCGGCGTGTAGCTTGCCAGCTTGTGGAAAGCCTTGCCGAAGGCTTCGAGCGTGAGGTCATCCGCATCCTCGCGGTTGTTGACCATCTTCATCATCATGTGGAAGATGGGGCTGCGGTAGCGGTCCATCAAAATCTGGTACGCTTTTTGACTACCTTTAATTGCCGCTTTGACGAGGCTGTAGTCATCCATCGCGGTAGTAACGTTTACCGCATTGAAGTTTTTGGGCTGGGTCTGTACTGCTATGTCCATGGTTCCTTTGTTTTAAAAAGGGACGGCGCGAACAGCAAGTAGTAGAAAATGTACAGTGCGTCAAATAGTGGGACCCAGAAAAAAAGTGAGGGGTCTCGCAGTTTTCTCAGTATAAGGAAGTACATCGCAGAGACTACTACTATCCGTGCCAGATAGTTAAAAATTAGGATTATTGCCAAATTGAAAAATAAGATAGAGGCAAGGCCGAAGACGTAGTGGCCGAAGTGGCTGGCGGAAAGCAAACCCAGCATGAACTGGTGCTGCCAACGGTAACGGCTGCCCGTACTCAAGTGCCTCTTTTTCTGGCGATAGTAGCCTCTCCAACTACTTTTTGGTTGAGAATATACGAATGCAGTGGGTGGAAGAACCACCCGAGTGTTGTGCGGGGTCGCCACTTGGTTGATGAAAAGGTCGTCATCTCCAGAGGTGACCTCCGCGTGCGCTGCGAAACCTCCTGATCTCTCGAACAGTGATTTGCGGTACACAAGGTTGCGCCCTACTCCCATGTAGGGCTTTCCGACGAATGCAAAGGAAAGATATTGGATAGCAGAATAGACGGTCTCAAAGCGAATAAAGGCATTCAACATGCCTTTCCCACGACAATAAGGGCTGTATCCTAATCCGATTTCCACCCTGTCCCGAATGAATGCTTGTGTGTGCTCCAACCATTTGGAGCTTGCCGGGCGGCAATCGGCATCAGATAAGAGAAGTATGTTGTATTTGGCAGCCTTGATGCCCTCGCTCAGGGCTGCTTTTTTCCCACGTGCATCTTTGGTAGTGATGCTTATGATACGCAATATGGGGCTTTTTCGTTGAATCTCCAAAAGAACTTCCAAACTTTTATCGGAAGATTGGTCATTTACCACGATTAACTCGTACGTCTCATACGCTTGCGCAAGAAAATACGGCAGGAATTGCTTCAGGTTGGCGGCTTCATTGCGTGCGCAAATGATTACGGAAACGGGCTCCGGAGCTTTCTCGGGCGGTGCTTCAGGGCGGTGCAGGGCAAAACGGCGGAAGGGCCCGAGCCAATAAAGCAGCTGAAGGGCGGTGGAAGCACACAACAGGCTTAAGACAATATTTTCAGCTAATTGGTACAAGGGGTGTTTTTAGGCTGAAAATAAACAAAAAAGGAGCTGCCTTTCTCCAAAGACAACTCCTTCAGCATAAACTCTTAGGCTAGCGGAGGTCATGACTCCATCTCGCCGCTTGTTTCTTCAGCCGGATCAGCTGCATCAGCCGGAGCAGCCTGCAGCTCAATAGTCAGCCCGATGCGGTCGTTGATTACTTTGTCCTTTGCCACGTTCAGGGCTGAAGAACGGTACATTACGTCCCACTGCGTACGGTCGATGGTAAACTGAGGCGTAGAGGCCATCAGCTTGTTTTCTCCCATATTGATTTTGGCAGGGATGGTAACGCTTTTGGTGATGCCCTTCATGGTCAGGTTGCCCGTAATCTGATGGGTAGCATCCTTCTTGCCCTCAGCTGCCTTCACTTCCACAATCTCGAAGGCGCCGGTGGGGTATTCCTGCACGTTGAAGAAATCATCGCTCTTCAGGTGCCTTTCCAGCTTGGCTTTGCCGTCATCGGGGCTCAGGTCGGTATCCGTTATGCTCTTCATATCCAATGTGAAAGTGCCGCCGGTGATGTTGCCATCATTGACGGTAAGGCTGCCGTCCTGCAGATTGATGTACCCGGTATGCTTGCCGCCTATAAGTTCGCTGCCGACCCAGTTGACTTTGCTGGCGTCTGTGTCGACAGTGTAGCTCATACCGCCTTCGGCAGAAGCCTCAGTGGATTTTTCTACTTTTTCCCGGGCTTCTACTTCTTCGCCTTTAGGCGCTTCGCTGCAGGCGGCCAAACCTAGCGTAACCAAAGCGAACAGGAGTGTTTGGAGCGTGTTCTTCATGATATGTTAGCGTTTTTTTAGTTGATAAGGTGATAGAATCCGTCAGGGCTGATTTATTTCGCTACGGCTCTCTGAACAGTTCTTTTCTTGCTTACTTCTTCATCTAACTCGTTCAGAAAGGCCATAGTTTGGTCAAGGCTGCGAAGAATTTCAACATTCTTTTGGAGAGAGACAGGCTGTGCCACCACTTGGTATCCAGACAGCAGCAAACGACTGTCGGGGAAATTTTCCGCAAGCCGGTCCACATACTGTTGCAGGGGCTCCTTGCTGAAGGTCTCCGTGATCATCGTGAAGATGTAATCGGGCTTGTAGATATGGTAAGCATCTTTCAGGTCAGTCAGCGTAATGTCTTGCCCGATGTAGATGACGTGGTTGCCCCTGGATTTCAGCAGGTAATGCATGAACAGCATGCTGAGCTCCTGGCGCTCGCCCTCTGGCAGATAAATAAGGAAACGGTCTACGTCTTTCCCGCTCACGAGTGGCTCGTTGTCGATAGCGACAACAATCTTCTGCCGGATCAGGTAGCTCATGAAGTTCTCTTGCACCGGATTGATAGAACCGGTGAGCCAAAGTACGCTGAGCTTGTCGAGGAAAGGATAGATGATTTCCAGCATGGTACGTTCAAACCCAAGCTGCTCTATATTGGTGCGGATGATACGGTCAAATTTATACTCATCCATCTCTATCATAGAAATGGTCAACGCATCGAGTTGGGTGCCGTACTCAAAGTTAATCTCCGATATTGCGGCTACCTTTTCGGCAATTTCGCCTCGGCTCATCTTGGCGATTTTGGAGATCTTTATGCCGTTTTTATTCAGCAGTGCAATATTGAGTATGAACTTGAGGTCATCATCCAGATAATACCGTATGTTGGTTTTAGTCCTTCGGGGCTTGATGATATCGTACCGCTGCTCCCAGACCCTCAAGGTATGCGCCTTGATGCCCGAAAGCTTTTCCAAATCTTTTATGGAGTAAACGGCCACTTTGTAATGTGTTTTAAATCAATTTATTATGTTAGGGGTGATTGCAAGTTTAGCTGCTTTTACAAAAACAGAAAGGTAACAGAGAAAGGCAAAAAATGTTTAAATATAATACCGCTGTATTGGAGTACCTGGCAAAGGCTTGCCTGCTGTATTGGGATAACTCCTTATTTCGCCGTCTGGCAGACGAGGCGGGAGGGCCAAATTCCCGAAAATTTCTTTAATTTTAGCGTCAACATTTAACAAACGCAATTGCCGCCCTAACCTTCAAAAATGCAACTACTATGCGGAGTTTTACCCTATCGGTCTTTTTGCTCACTTTACTTCTCTCGACGGCAGGCAGCGCTCAGGAATGCGAGTATGAACTGTTTTTAAGCGGGCAGCTGCTGAACAGTTGGGAAGGCAGCTCGGTCACCATTACAGTAGAGGGCGATGCTACTGCCTACGCACTGGAAGATGTCTTCTCCCAGTCCTTTCCTATATCGGTCAGCGATGGCGACAGCATTACCATTGAATTTACGGCTGGGCTTACCCCCACGCAGGTCTTTTATTCACTGACGGACAGTCAGGGAGGTATTGTCTTTGAAGACGGCATTTTCGGAGCTCCAGAGCAGGGGCTGGTTTTCGAGGGAAATGCTGCGTGCCTGTCCTGCCCGCCCATCGCTTTCGGTTCTGTAGAGATAGAAGATGTCCGGGCATTTCAAGCCAGCCTGAGCTGGGTGCCCACTGACCCTCAGGGAGCTACCTTGATTGAGCTGGGGCCGGCCGGCTTTGTGCCGGGCACCGGCGAGTTTGAAACCGCGGGCGGCGCTTCCTTCACCTTGACCAATCTAGCGGAAAAAACAGAATACGAACTCTACCTGGCAGCACTCTGCTCTAATGGCGACACGAGTTCCTTCGTTGGGCCGTTCACATTCGAAACGCCCTTTGCGGTAGACCTGGGAGTTTCAGAAATCCTCGCCCCTGCCACCGGCTGCGAAATCGGCCCGGCGGATAGCATTACCTTAATTATTCAGAACTTTGGTGGCACCCCGCAGACCCTCGTCCCCTTCAACTTCAGCGTCAATCAACAAACCGGAGGGGTGAGCATGCCAACCGACGGTGTCTATACCGGGGTGCTCGGCACAGACAGCACCGATATCGCCACCTTCGATGCCATCTTCGATACCTCCGAACCGGGCGAATACCTCTTCCGAATATGGACGGATGCCGAGGACGACAGCGACCGCTCCAATGATACCACAGAACTACTAGTGGTCAATCAGCCAATCTTGGCCGATTTTCCTTATCAAGAGGATTTTGAGTCCAATAGCGGGTTTTGGGCGCCGGAAAGCGCCGCAGACAGCCCCTTTTCCTGGGAGCACGGCCGCCCGGCGGGCACTACCATCAATACTGCCGTGAGCGGGAACAATATCTGGGCTTCCAACCTGCAGGGAGACTACAACTCCGATGAGTTTTCCTACCTCTACTTGCCCTGTCTGGACTTCAGCGATGTAGCGCAAGATCCCATCATCAGCTTCTTCCTGAACCTGGACCTGGAGGGCTGCTGTGACGAACTTTTCATGGAGTTGTCGACCGATGGAGGCGACAACTGGAGCAGGCTCGGCGCGTCCGATACAGGCTTCAACTGGTACAACGATGCCAACAACGGCTGGTGGGACGGCAATGCCGGTGTCGACGGCTGGCGCTATGTGACCCAGCCGCTGGATACCCTGGCTGGGATGGCCGATGTCCGAATCCGCTTTGTTTTATCTTCCGATTTCTCTGTGCAGAATGAGGGCGTCGGCATCGACAACCTGTACCTGGGAAGCGAACTGGCGCAGGACCTGGCCGCAACCAATCTGCCCTTTACTCCTTTGGACGAGGCCTGCGGCAGCAGCGAGCAAACCGTGAGGATGGAAATCGGCAACTTCGGAGGAAGCCCCGTATCCGCGCCCCAGGCCAGCTACTCGGTCAACGGCGGCCCCGTGGTCAGCGAGTCGCTGAGCGGCACGCTGCTGCTGCCAGGAGATCAAACGCTCTACCAATTTGAGCAGCCCTTTGATGCCAGTGAACCGGGTACTTACATCATCAAAGCCTGGACCAATCTCCCCGATGACGAATACCGCGGCAACGATACGCTGACCTACGTATACCGAGTGGGGTACGAATTACCTTTCTTGGAAGACTTTGAGGCAGGGATACTGCCCGACGACTGGGCGTTCTCCGGCAACGTATCAGTAGGCAATACCCACAATAATGAGAGCTTCGTCCTGTTCAGCAATTTGTATGAATTCAACTCCCAGATCAGCGCGGAAACTCCGCTATTTGGCCGAGTGGAAGCAGGCGATACCCTTCGCTTCGACTACCGCTACGTCAGTTTTCCCAATGGCGAATCCCCAGTATTCCTAATCGATTCAGATTCCCTCATTCTGGAGCTTTCCACGGATTGCGGCGAAACTTACGAGCCTCAGTTGGTCATCACCGGCACCAGCCATCAGCCTTCTGTGGAATTGCAGACGGTTGCCGTTCCGCTTGATTCCTTCGTAGGCGAAGCGCTGCGGGCGCGCTTCCGGGCGGTGCACGGCAACGGAGATTACTACCTGGATATAGATAATGTGAATGTACGGCGCTGCCCAGCTTCCCTGGGGCTGACTGCGGAAGTTATGGACGCAAGCGGCGAGGAGGCCACTGATGGCGTTGCCAGTATCCGCCCGAGCCAAGGCAGGGCGCCCTACACTTACACCTGGAGCAATGGCGCATCCGGTGCCACCCTGGACAGCCTGGCGGCTGGAGCCTACGAAGTGACCGTCAGCGATGCCTTCGGCTGTGAAGACGTGATCGAGCTCGACATCAGTATTACAAGCACTTCAGCGGTGCTGGATAATATTGGGCGGGTCAGCCTGTTCCCCAACCCGACAACGGGCCAGAGTACCCTGCAAGTTATGCTCCGGCAACCCATGGATGCCCGCATTCAGGTCTTCAATGCCATGGGGCAGCTGCTCTTTGAACAGCGGGAAAGCAAGGTACTGAAAGGCGACTTCCAGCTGAATCTCAGGCCTTACGACGGCGGCCTCTACCTAGTCAGAATAATAGCGGGCGGCCAGTCCAGGGCCGTGAAGTTGTTAAAAAGGTAAGCAACGATCTCCTTGCGAAAGTAACCGGGGCGGGGCTTCTTCCAGGCGGAGGAAGCCCCGCTCTGCGCCGGGGATAAACTATTTGCCACACCAAACGTATCAATCTTAGCGTAGGACAAAGCTGGTGCTTTGCTTCCTTCCGCCTAACATCATCAGGAAGCTAATTTAATACAGCACATGAAGATAGGTATCGTTTGCTACCCCACCTACGGCGGCAGTGGGGTCGTCGCCACAGAACTCGGGCTCGGCCTTGCCAGGCGGGGGCATGAAGTCCACTTCATTACCTACAAGCGGCCCGCCCGCTTATCCGCCTTTCATGAAAATGTCGTCTTCCATGAGGTTTCTACTCGGGATTACCCGCTGTTCGAGTACACCCCCTACGATACCTCTCTGGCCAGCAAGCTGGTGGACGTTGTGAAGTTTGAAAAACTCGACCTCCTGCACGTTCACTATGCTATACCGCACGCCGCGGTGGCTTACATGGCAAAGAAAATCTTGCTTACCCAAGGAAAGTACATACCAGTGGTCACCACCCTGCACGGCACCGATATTACCCTGGTGGGCAATGACAATTCCTTTGCGCCCGTGGTAGCGTTCTCTATCAACAAATCGGATGGAGTCACCGCCGTTTCCGAAAGCCTCAAACAGCAGACCTACGATTATTTTGACGTGACCAAGGACATTCGGGTCATTCACAATTTCATTGACTTTGACCGCTTCCGGCGGGTAAACAAGGACCATTTCAAAAAAGCCATCGCTCCGGACGGCGAGCGCATCCTGGTGCACGTTTCCAATTTCCGTAAGGTAAAACGGGTGGAGGACGTGCTTAAAGTATTCGAAAAAGTCTATCGGGAAATGCCCTCCAAGCTGATGCTGATCGGCGATGGGCCCGAGCGCCACAATATGGAAGAACTCTGCCGCCGGATGGAGCTGTGCCACGAGACGCGCTTCCTGGGTAAACAGGATGCAATCGAGGAGCTGCTGGCTATATCCGACTTATTCGTCATACCTTCCGGCAGCGAGAGCTTCGGCCTAGCGGCCTTGGAAGCAATGGCCTGCGAAGTGCCAGTGATCTCCTCCAACGTCGGTGGGTTACCGGAGGTCAATATCCACGGCAAAACCGGCTACCTCAGTGAGCTGGGGGATGTGGAGGATATGGCCGCCAACGCCATCAGCATACTGCAGGACGAGCAGAAGCTGCATCAGTTCCGCCACAACGCCCTCGAGCAAGCCCGCCGCTTCGACATCAACACCATACTGCCGCAGTACGAGCAGTACTACGAAGAGGTGGTGAAGGAAGCCGTATTTACTTAGTTTTAGTTGATAACCATAATTTTGGTAACTGCCGCGTCCGGCTCCGCATTCAGGCTGGTGAAGCTGGAATTGGAGCTGGAAAAGACCAAGTACACCCCGGTCTGCACCCGCCGGCCGTTGTAGTCGCGGCCGTCCCAGATGGCCTGCCCGCCCAGCGCTTTCGTCTCAAAAACCATCTTACCGCTGACATCCGTGATTTTGACGATGGCATCTCTGGCCAAACCTTTGATGGCGATGGGGCCGTCGTAGGTCTCCCGGACCGGATTGGGGAAAACCTCAATATCGGAGCTATGGGTGCGCCCGCCGGCTACGGCTTCCCCCTGGTAAGAGATTAGGCCGTCTGCCGTACCGATGAACACCTCGCCGGTCTGCTGGTCGACCGCAATATCTACGATGCGGTTGGAAAAAAGCGGGCTGTTTTCGGCGGTGAAGCGGCCGATTTGTTCTTCTCCGCTTGGAGACAAGAGAAAGACGCCGTTTTGGGTGCCCACCCATTTGCGGTTCGCACCGTCTACCGCGATGGTTGTGATGGATTCCGTTTCCAGCAGGAATGCTCCAAAGCCATCCTGCTCCACGATGCGGCGGGTGCCCTGGCAAGCCGGCTCAAAGGCACTGCTGCCGCATTCAAAAATGACTACTCCGGTGGTGGTGCCGACCCAGATGTCTCCGTCCAGGTCAGCGGTAACGCAATTGACATCGTTGGTGGGC
>CAYNIT010000117.1:0-12794 GCA_964397205.1 uncultured Phaeodactylibacter sp.
TATACACTTTTCCCACTGATGCGTTATACAAGCGTGCAAATCAACAAACCAATCCCTATGCGCCTTACACTACTAGCACTGACCTGTTGCCTATTCTTTCTGGCCACCGCACAATCTGCGGCTCAAATAGGCGTCCACGCCGGTTACCGAATGAACAATGCCCCGCAGTGGGCATTGGATGCTGAGGGGATCAGCTCCCAAGACATCCTTTCCGATGGCTACTCTTTCGGCATAGACTACTGGATCCCGGTACAGTCTTTCCGGGTAGACTTTTTACCGGAATTCAATTTCAGCAACTTCAATGAGAACAAGCTCTCCCAAGCCCAATGGTACAGCCTCTTCCTGAATGCCAATATCTACTTCCTCGATCTGGAAGGCGATTGTGACTGCCCTACCTTCTCAAAATCGGGCGGCGCTTTTCAGAAAGGGCTCTTTTTCCAAATTTCACCGGGTATTACCTACCGAAACGCCAAATTCGAGCTTGATCCAGCCATGGCAAGCAGCGAGACTAGCTGGGCCTACAGCATTGGAGTTGGGCTAGGCCTGGACATCGGCATTTCTGATTTCGTCACGCTGACCCCCTTGGTTGCTTACCGCTACTTTCTGCCTGGCGAATGGGAAGCCCTGCAGCCACTGGCAAGCCGGGACCAGCCCTTTACGCCCCGGGTATCCGACAGCGAAAGCGAAGTCCGTCAGCTGTACACTGGCCTCCGCCTAGGGTTCCGTTTTGACCAACGGTATTGATAGCCGTTTGGCTTTCTGCCGGTAGAACGGCGTGCGTTCAGAAGCAATGTACAGGCTATCGGGCCCGGCAAAATCAATGGCCTCAAACTGCGTGGGCCAAAGACAACGCGCTGCGGGCAACTGTTCCATCTGCCCCGCCAAGAAATCATTGCCCGGAAAGTTGCGAAAGAGGAATACATCAGCGGGGGTCAGTGGTATGAACCCCAGCCACAGCTTGAACCGATAGGAAAGCAGCGCCACCGTTTTACCGTCGGCGCTTATTGCCGCGCCGGTGACCACGCGCTTCGGCAACTGAAGGCTGCGGCGCAATTCAGCCGTGTAGCTGCCTGCCTTAGCTGGCAGGACATAATGCTTGGTAATGAAGCTGTGCTCCCTGGTCTTATCTTTAGAAAACAGGTGCAGGCTGTCCTGATGGTAGAAAAACCCTTCCATATCAAAGGTCCAATCCTCGCGTTCCTCCGGCGGAAAAGCCGCCTGATCGGGGTACCGGAATTGGATACTGTCCAAAGCGCCGGTGCCCGGCTGAAAGATGTAGATGCAAAGATCCTGCCGCTGATTGTCGTTGTTGCCAAAGTCGCCGATGTACAACTGGCCCGTCTCATCCGCGGCCAAATCTTCCCAATCCCGGTTGGCCGCCTCCCCTACTTTTAATTCCCGCCGCAGGTTTCCATTGCCATCCGTACAGTACAGCAGCGGTGCATTGCCGCTGTCGTTCAGCCACCACAGGCTGTCGGGCGCAGCGAAGTACAAGCCGGAGGCTTCTGGCAATTGTCTTGGCAGCTCAAATTTTTTACTAGCCGGAAAATTCTGGCTGAGTAAAATAAAAGGTGGTAAAAGTAAATAAATGATAAGTTGTGGCATGGTAAAAGGATT
This sequence comes from uncultured Phaeodactylibacter sp., assembly GCA_964397205.1. Classification (GTDB taxonomy): domain Bacteria; phylum Bacteroidota; class Bacteroidia; order Chitinophagales; family Saprospiraceae; genus Phaeodactylibacter. The sequence goes on from CAYNIT010000117.1 coordinate 1,618, forward strand.
ACGGATGAGGTATTAGTACTGCCATTCGTCCAGGTATTTGGCGAACAGCTTCGCCAGGTTTTCAGCATCAGAAATAGCGCGGTGGTGGATGCCGGTGAATTCAAAGCCCTCGCGTTCTACTGCTTTGCGCAGGCCGCTCGGTTTGCGCAGCCGCTTGAGCTGCTTGTACTCCTGTTTCACATTGAAGTGGGGCTCCACCCAATCCGTTTCGATTTGGTGCAATTCGCAGTCCTGCACCAACATCCGCTTGTCAAAGCGCCCCCAGGAAGCCAGCAGGTAATCTTCTTCAAACAGCTCGGCCCAATCCTGGAATTGCTCAATGACATCAGGGAACTCCCGGGAGCGGTCCACTTGTTCCTGCTCGATTGAGGTCAGCTGCCGGCAAAACAAGGAGAGGTTAGGGTTGACCACCGGCTTGATGAATTTGTTGAAAGTACCGGTCACCTCTCCGTAGCGGTTGAGCGAGATGGCACCGATTTCAATGATTTCCTGTACTTTGTTAGGCGGCCGGCCCTCCCAGCAGGTGGCCTCCAGGTCAAAAACTATGAAGTTCATGCTCGCTGCTTTATGAGTTTTTCCGCTGCAGCAACTCTTTCAGTTCCTGTACCTCCTGCTGCAATGCGTCAATTTTAGATTCCAGAACGTCGTTGTTGTCCATCGTCATTTCATCCACAAAAACGGCGTTGGCAAGGGACATGCCAAAAACCCCGCCCAACAGGACCACCGCAACGAAGTAAAAACGAGTCATCCCAATCAAAAAGTTCGTACTCACCAGGCTCTCTCTCCCCCCATTATCCTGCAAGCGTTCGGCAATCACAGCCGGAATTTCGTTCCAACCCTCTAAGGTAAACATTTGGAAGATGGAGTAAGCCGAAATCAAAGGGTCGCCAAAGTACTCCGGCACCGTGCTAGAGTAGAAATGGCAAGTAAAAATAGCCAGCAGCAGATTCAGAAAAACCAGTGCTAGCAGCACAAAGACAGAAGCTTGCAGAGCACGCCCCAGGCCAGTGATCACCTTGCTCAAATGGGGCACAAAGCGGATGAAGCGCACCAGGCGAATGAGGCGGAATAGCCGCAGTATAATCAGCAGGGATGTATCTGGTATGGGGATGATCTCGATCAGCAAGGAAGGCAAGCTGCCGATTACGATGATAAAATCAAAGCGGTTCCAGCCATTGTTAAAGTAAGCCTTAGGCTTCAGCACGTATAGCTTGACGGCCGCTTCCAGCAGGAAGAACAGGATGAAAAGGTGGTCAATGAATTCCAGCCAGTGGTTGTGGCGGTAGGCCGGGAAGTACAGGGTGAAAATAATGACCGCGTTGATCAGTATAGCCACCATCATATTCCGTTCCGACAGAAAAAAATTTTTGATCATCGTTTACACCATTTGCAGCGCGTACTGCTTCCACTGAATGTTCTCCGCCAGGCCATAGCCATCGAGCCGGTTGTGGTAAAAATACAACACTTTAAAGCTTTCGCTGACGATCTTTCCCTCTTTTGAGAAACGCAGTGGCTTGGAAAGGTGGTAAGTCCCCAGGCGTTTTACCCCATCACGAATGAGCCGGTCAACATCCCACATCATCTGTTCGGATAGCTTAATTTCGTCCCGTTCTGCCATATCGATCAGGCGGTCCCGAAGCTGCCCAACCACTCCGCGCATGGTATCCCAGGGGAAAACGTAGTCGTCAGCTGGCAAGCGCAAAAGCCCATAAATGTCGAGCCGGTAGTTTTTGTTCTTCAGAATCTCGAAGGCAGCAAATGCCACGAGATGGCTAGTGAGCACAATATTATCCCGGTAGTAGCGCTCAACGATCCGCTCCGCCAGATGACGGGTATATTCCGACTCCCGCTGCAGGTCAGTTGACACCTCTGCGTTGGAGACAAAGTACTCCCTCAGGTTGATGGAATTGCCGTATTGATCCCAACTGCTGCCGGAGGCATCCACGTAATTGCCCAGTACATCCATCGGCTGCCCGAAGGAAAGCGTTATGTCATTTTCCTCTGAGAAAAACCGCCAGGCAAATTTGAGCACCCGGCGCAAGCTGTTGAAGTCGTCCTTGGAGCGGATATAGCGCTCCTTGCCCATCCGGCGCAGGTGTTGATCGATCAAAAACTGCGCTTCCAGGACAAAGTGGTAGCTCAGGATGAGCGGGCATATGAACACTTTTCGGTCTTCCCCCTTTTGGAAAGTTGCCCGCTGCGCCTCCACAGCGGTGCTCATCAGGCCAAGTTTAAGGTGTTTCTCCAAAGCGCCAGAGCGGGAGCGGGTGCCTCCGGGAAAGAACAGGCTGTTGACCCCCCGCTGAATCGAGAGATTGGACATCGCTTTGAGCGTCTCCAGGTATACAGCGTTTTTCTTGCGGCGGTCTACCCGGTAGGCCCCCAAGCGGTTCATAAAGTAAGCAGTATATCCGGTATTGTAGAGGTTCAGTCCGGCACCGTAGGAGAAGGAAGGCAGGCCGACGAAGGAGTCGAGGGCGTACCCCACCAGAATGGAGTCCAGATTGCTGAAGTGGGTAGGCACAATAATGACGGTGCCTTTGGTCATCAGCTCCCGTACTGTTTCCACATGGCCGCGCACCAGCAAGCGGTCCTGCAGGCGGTGGGTGCTGCCCCAGAACCGGCGCAGGTTGCGGCCAGCAGCCGTATTGAGCAGACGAGTGAAGAACAAGGTGAGAAAACGGCGGGCGAAAAGGAAGGTCTTTTTACGGAAAGTGCCGACAATCTCCTCGGAGTAGCGGTGGATGATGCGCCGCAGCAACTCTTCGTTGGTGCGGCGGGCCTCCTCCTCGCTTCTGTCCAGCGAATGCCCCACCAGCTGGCGCTGTATCTTTTTCCAAAACTGCCGTTCGTTGGGCGGGTCTACCTTCCAGGGCTCCTCCTTCATGCGGATCCGCTCCTGGTAGATGGTCTTGGCCAGGATGTCCGTCATCTCCGAAGTAGGCTTATCCATGAACCGGCGCAGCGTGAAAGCATCGATTTCTTTTATAAAGTTGCGGCGGTCTTCGCTGAGCTTATAAATGGGCCAATCTTCGATATCTGGTATGACGTGCTCGTAGCCCGTCCTGGGTCGTTGCTGCTTCATAGACATTCCTGAAAGTTAAAAAACTGCTCGTTGATCTGGCCGATGTACTCCAGTAGAGGCTCCCGCCCTTCCCGGGCTGCCGCCGAGGTGGTGAAGCGGGGCGGCAGGCTTTCCCAGTAAAGCAGGATTTCTTTTTCAATTCGCTCGATGCGTTCTTCAAGCTCCTTGGGCTTGGAGCGGTCGGCTTTGGTATAGACGATCGCGAAGGGGATCCGCTCCTCCCCTAGCTGGTTCATGAAATCTATATCCAGCTGCTGCGGCGGTATGTTGCAGTCGATGAGCAAAAAAGCAGACTGCAAAGTAGGCCGGCGCACCAGATAATCCCGGATCATACGCTTCCACTCCTGCCGTTTGCGTTTAGAGATTTTGGCGTACCCGTAGCCCGGCAGGTCCACGATGTACCATTCGTTGTTGATGAGGTAAAAATTCAGCATCTGTGTTTTACCCGGCTTGCCGGAAGTATGCGCCAGGTTTTTGCGCCCGCACAACATGTTGATGAGGGAGGATTTGCCTACATTCGACCGGCCGATGAAGGCATACTCTGGTTTGTCGGCCTTCGGGCAGACCGATTCCTGCGGGTAGCTTCCAGCGTAGGCAGCTTGCTTGATCTCCATGGCTTCTCGATTATTGCAAACGGCAATAATACCCTAAAAATAGCAGTTAGAAAAAACAGCAGGGCGATTATAGTCCGTTATTTGTAAGAATGCCGATCCAAGTTCGGGAAAATACAGGCCGCTTGGGTACTTTTGCTCGTTAATTACAACCTATAACACGATATGAAGTATACTGCTGTACTGTTCTGCCTTGTAGGCTTTCTCTCCACAGCCACCGGCCAGATAAGGCTTGGCATCAAAGGAGGGTTTACCACCACCAATTTAGAGGTCTCACAGCTAAGCGTGCCTTCTCAAAACGGCGGCACTATGCTTAACCTGGACGTAGATGATGCCCGCTTTGGCATTCAGGGCGGATTGCTGCTGCAAATCCCGCTGGGCAAGAAATGGCTGCTGCAACCAGAGGTTCTGTTCAACTCCAACCGGGTGGACTTCGAAGTGGAAGACTTTACGGGCGGTGCCGCCATCGAGGCCATCAAATCAGAAAAGTACCAGTACCTGGACCTGCCCCTGCTGCTGCACTACCGCCTCGGCCCGTTGCGGCTGAGCGGCGGCCCCGTGGGGCATCTCTACATCAACAGCAGCTCGGACCTTACGGATTTCGACAGCTACGATCAGCGCTTCGATGAGCTGACCTACGGCTACCTGCTGGGCGGCGGGCTGGATATCTGGAACCTGATGATTGATGTGCGCTACGAGGGCAATTTCACCAAGTTTGGCAATCACATCACCTTCAACGGAGAAACCTACGCCTTTGATGAAGAGCCCGCCCGCCTCATCTTAAGCCTGAGCCTGTTGTTTGGCAAATAATCTTCACCGCCGTACAACCTTAGAGGAGTCACGCTGCTCTTTAATGCAGTATTTTAGCCCACAGAACTACCGTGGAGCAAACAAGCTTTCACCTTTGCAACGCCTTTAGGGTATATGGTACACGCTACAACCGCCATGATGGAAACCGAACTCATTGAGGGCTGCTTGGAAGGCGACCGGATCGCACAGCGCACGCTGTACGAGCGCTACTGCCGTGCCATGTACACTGCTGCCTACCGCATCACCAATGACTTTGAGGCGTCCAATGATGTGTTGCAAGAAGCTTTTGTAAAGGTATTCCGCGCCCTGCCCCGCTTTCGGCGGGAAGCGACGCTCGGCGCTTGGATCAAAACGATAGTGGTGCGCACGGCCCTAAGCCATATCAAACGAGAGAAAATCTTCGAACCGCTTGACAATCATGTGGTAGACCAAGCGATCGACTGGGGGCATCAGCTGGATGTGGAATACCTGGAAAAAGCCATTCAGGCGCTGCCTCCCGGCTACCGAGCTGTCTTCGTGCTAATCGAAATCGAAGGCTACGGCCATCAGGAAGTAGCCGATATGCTCGGCATTTCCGTAGGCACCTCCAAATCGCAGCTTTACCACGCTAAGAAAAAATTGCGCGAATCACTAAACGGGCATCAGCTATGAAAAACAAACCCGAATACGGGCTGCAGCACGCCCTGCAACAACTGCCGGATTATGCTCCTGAGGAAAGGGTGTGGGATGCCATTGCGCAGCAGTTGGAGCAAGACGAAGCGGAAGCTCCCCTGCGGGAAGCCATCCGCCAATTGCCCGGCTACGCGCCTCCGGATTCCGTATGGCAAGGCATCGAACGAGCACTGCCGGAGCAGCCCCTGCAGAATGGGCTGAGCCAACTGCCCAGTTACGATCCGCCCCCTGAGCTATGGAGCCGGATCGAGAAAAACATCCCGGGCCGACGGGCGTGGCTGCCTTGGATCAGCCGAGCAGCGGCAGCAATCCTGCTGGCTTTGGGAGCTTGGTATCTTTGGCCTAGCGCAAGCCCGGACTGGCAACTGAGCTACGATTATGCCCAAAAGGATGAGGCCATGCTCTGGAAAGAAGTAGCTGACTGGGACGATGACGAAGCAGCCATGCGACAAGCGGTAGCCCTGTTCGAACGCGACCCTGTGGCTAAGTCTACCGAAGCCTACGAAGAGCTGCTGCAAGCATGGGACGAACTGAGCGAAGCCAAAGCAGAAATAGCTGAAATCATGGAGCTTTACGGCAAAGATGCCGAACTGATACGGCAGATGAGCGAGATTGAGCGGGAACGCTCCGGGATAGTTCGCCGCATGATTGCGCAAATTTAAACAACTTAATCCGATTATGAAGCGATACGGTTTGGTCCTTGCTTTGGTACTGGCTGCTCTGGGTGGAGGGGCGCAGACTGGTAAGCTGCATGTCATCACCAAGCGTTTGGAAAAAACCTTCTCCTACCAAAAGGGGTACGAACTCAACATCGAGGGCGAGAAAGCCGATGTACTCATCGAGACCTGGAATAAGCCGGAGGTATTCATACAATTAGAACTGATAGCCAAGCACCCGGACAAATCTACTGCTAAGGAGGATGTAGAAAAAATACACTATCTGGCCAAACGGGTCAAGAACAAGATTTACCTGCGCAACTACATCTCGCTGCAGGAGGGGCAAGAAAAACCAAAAGCCAATCTCCAAGCTCGCTACACCATCAAACTGCCGGAGGAATGCCCAGTCTACCTGAAAAACTACTTTGGCATCGCCAATGTCGCCAACCTCAACAACCGCTTCCGCTTCCGGGGCGAGTTCAGCAACATCGGTATGGAGAACCTGAGGGGGCAGATCGATTTGGATACCCGCTTCGGTGAAATACACGGAAATGCGCTGGACGGGCAAGTTGCCATGGACACCCGGCGGACTGATATAAGCCTGGCAGAAATCGCCGGAAGCTACAACATACGGGCGAAGTACGGAGAAATCAGGATACGATCCGCCGCCCAGGGCTTGCTCAACTTGAACATCCAGGCTGCCAAAAGCGATGTTTTTCTTTTCGACCAAAAGCTGTTGGAATACGGTTACGCGCTCAGCGCCCAGCACGGCCAGATTTACTTCCCGAGTGACCTTAAACTAGAGTTTCTGAAGGATACCGAAACACTTAAAAAGGTCGACTTCCAGCCGCGCCGGGAGTATTATCCCAACATTACGATTTCGGTTTCCTTTGGGGATGTGCACCTTAGAAAGGAAAAACCGACATCCGGGCAATATTAGATCCGCCGCCTTGCATGCATTTACGCAAATGTTGAAAACCACGACTCATGAAGAAGTTATGCTTATTCATGCTGGCCTGCTTGTGCCTGGGTTTAAGCTTAGCAGCCCAAGAAGACAGCCTGATCAGCGAATACCGTCAAGAAACCGATGGCTTCCGCAGATCAATTTTGCTAATTTGATCGATGGCTTAAACCGGAATTATTATTCGGGTAGCAATGTGGTTGAATTGCGCTCCGACTTCCAGTTCGGGCTGGCGTTTTAAACAAGAACGGGCAGCCTGGATGAGTGCCAGACTGCCCGTTCAAACGGTTAGCTAATGCCTTCCGCTATGGATTTAGTTGAAGATGAGCTTTTGGAAAACCATGCCCTCTTCCAATCGCACGCGCAAGTAATAAATACCCGCGCTTAGTTCATTCCGGTAGACGGTATGCTGATGGTTGTTAACATCGAAGTACGTACGCATCAACCGGCCACCTACATCGTACAGCTCCATTGCCTGAATGGTATACTCAGGAGCCACGCTTACTTGGATTTCATCTACGGATGGGTTTGGAGCTGCCAGCAGATTGACCTCCATTGGGTCTATCGTGCTAAGGTTTGTCAGGTTACAACCCAGTTCCATAGCTATACAGGCGCGGACGCCGGTGTATGCCATAACAGTATCCCAGTACGATTTAGCACGCTCTGGCATAAGTGGGACATCAGCAGTTTCCGGGTCGTAATTGACGTTGTCTTCTGCGAAGAAATCCCAGGGGGCGCTGTCCAGCGGGTCGCCGGTAGGGAAGGGGAATAAGCCTTCATTGCCATCATTCCGGCTATCAGCCACCTCATCGTAGTCCAATACCGCAGGGTCAATCATCTCAAACAAGTCGTTATTGCCCAGCTCGTTCATGCGCGCCTGAATGTCGTAAGAACCCGATACTTCTACAACGGCAAAGTCGTCAGAGGGGTCATCGGGGTCATCACCAGTTCCAGGAACTTTGAGTACACCTGTAGTATAAGGCGCGAAAAAATCGAGTGGCGTGTGGAAAGACACCCAAGGTGGGGTGTTTTCATCTATCCAGCTGATGTCGCCCAAAGCCCCACCGTTGTTAACGACCATGCTAATATCGGATGGGATAGTATCTCCATTTGCATAAGTGACGTGGTTCGGGTAGCAAAGGGTATCGCCTGTGGGTAGTACTGGATAGCCCGGCGGTACAACACCAAAGGAGGTACCAAAAATATCACCATTGACCTCTTCGATGACCATAGCTGATGGCCCGGCCCCTAAGTCAATCAAAAACTTGGAGATCACAATTTCCTCGTATTCATCAATGGTGGCGGTGGCAGCTACGATATACCCCCCGGTACCAATACCCCAAAGACCAATTTTTTCAGGGTCGATATCATAGGGGTTAACGTTGCCTTCCGCATCGCCGTCCACAGCAAGTTTACGCAGGAAACGTACTGCTGTACGCGCATCCTGCACCCCGCGGTAGGCCGCGTTGATCAAGAAGAACTTACGGAAGTCTTGTGATGGGTCAAACGGGTTCCAACCTAAGCGGTAGTCAATGGATGCTGCTACGTAGCCGCGTTCGGCTAAACGGGTGCAGACTTCCACTACTGCGGAGTCTCGTGTAGTCCCGCTTGTGCCGTTGTTGTCCGGGAACGGCAGGAAGTTGCCGGAGTGGAAAACCAACATCACGGGCCGGTTGCCATCGTCGCCTACTGGCTCGTAAATGTCCATGGTTAACGGCCGGGGCAGCGCTTCGTCAGATTGCTGAAAGAGTACGGGAAGTATAGTGGCGTTAATACCATACTGTACATCCAGTGTTACCTCCACATCGAACTGTGGCTCTAGGTACAGCCCTTCCTGCGCCTTGAGACCAACGCTCGCAAGTGACAGCGTTAGGAATACAAGTAGAAAGTTAAGCTTTTTCATAGTCAAGCATTTAGATAATTAAGTTTCAAAATGGTAATTCCCGGCAATGCGCATATCGCTTTACCGGTTTTGCCAATCGTAGGTCAACGATAGGTAAGCCAATCGCCCAATGCGCGGCCCTCCATACGTTTGGAATACCTGATTGTCTAGAATGTTCGTCGCACCAATTTTTACAGTGGTGTTGATTTTTGGGAAGGTGTAGTTAACCTGGGCATCCAGCAAGTCATAAGTCGGGATGAAGCCGGTGAACTGCGGCGAGCCCTCAAAGAGAAAGCCCTCTATCCATTTGTAATTGATGTTGAAGCCCCAGTTCTTGAGTTTGCCCATCTGGATATTGCGCCCGGAGAAGCCAATGTTGTACTTGTGCTCAGGTGTGTTGAACGCCGGTATGATCGGGTCATCCGAAGCGGATACAATAGCGTTGTAAGAGTAATTGCCGCTCAGCGAGAAATAATCTGCGAAGTAGTAATTCAACCCGATGGAAAACCCTTGCGTCGTCACGATTTCCTCTGCATTGGAGGCAAAACGGAACACTTGTACGCTTTCTGGTAAAAAAGACGATGGGGAGGCAAAAGGGGCCTCAATGGCAATATTAAAACCTATAAAGTCCGTATAGATGTTGTAGTAATACCCAGCGTCAACGAACAGTTTGTTCCAGAGGGTAGCCCGGTATCCCCCCTCCACGGTCCTTACGCGTTCTGGGCGGATGGGGTCGATATCGTAGTACTCCAGCCGGCTGCGCTGCAAGAAGTTCTCCAGATAGTCCTGAAAAGAGGCCAAGGTGATGACACTGTCTGCCCCGTTGAGGTTACCCGCCAGAATGGCGGGGCCAACATTAAGGGAGAGGAACTGATCAGCCAGCGTAGGGTTGCGTACCCCCGAGGAGAAGCTGACCCGCAGGTAGTGGTTGGGGCGTGGCTTCCAAACTACCGAAGCAGCAGGGGAAAAGACATAATCAAAGTTTTCGTTTTTGTCCATACGCAAGGTGGCATTCGTGCGCCAGCGCCCATCGTCGAAAACCTTGTTGAAACCAGTGTAGGCACCAAATTCATAGTTGGTGATACGGATACCCGCAGAATCATAAAAGATAGTGCCTCTGGAATCTGGCGTATACAAACGCCCATTGGCCCCCAGAATAAACTCCGCAAAGTCGGTGTCAAAGCGCTTCTCACCGTGGATGTGGTACAGCGCCGATTTGTCGTAAAAACGGGTCCCCTCTTCTTCGTTATTAAAGGTACTTCGGATATCGTTGAAAGCCGCGTCAAACTCGGGCGTGCCAGGTATGAAACGGCCAGGCCGGTCGTTGGTCGGGTCAGGCGCACTAGCAAAAGCCCGGGCCATGCCGTGCGCCTCATTCAGGAAATCCAGGTTGTCAGCTAGCCATTGCTCGGCGGCTTCCCGGTCAAAGTTGACGGTTACCTGCCCCGTATTCGGGTCGAAGATAATCTCTTCTTCCGGGTAGCCCATCTCTACCATTTCCGCGGCTATACGGTTGTCCTCCCACCATTTCTTGTAGTTGTTGTAAAAGGCACCGTCGCGTACCCCTCTTTCCTGTAAACGCAAAGCCGTAAAATAAGGGTCATAGCTGTCGCCCGCGTCTTGCTGAGACATATAGGCTCGGATGAAGAAGTCACCTTCCTTGCGGAACTCCGCTCTGGGCTGGAAGAATTGAATATTGCGCAAGCTGAAACGGTTGTCGCCCTGATATACTGTGGTTCCAAAACCATAGCTCATGCCGAGTATCAGTTCAGGGGACTTCTCCTTGAGCTTGGGGTTGGTACGGATGTAGACCGAACCTAAGGCCTTGAAGTTACGGGTGCCGTAGTCTACCACATCTTGCTCGTCGTACCCTCTTCGGTGCACTGTCCGCAAGCCTGCCGACTCGTTGAAGGAGTTGGCAGTGTTTTGGGTGAAGTCACCGAACAAGTCGTATTCGTCGCCGTAGGTATTGACGCGGTCCCAGCCTCCTGGGTTACCCGCTGGCGTGGGGGAACCATCAACCGCTGCGTTGTTGTCGGCTACCCAATCATCCGCTTGTAGGTAAGATAAGGTGAATTTGTAAGCCACATTCTCATTGCCATCTTTATTGGTAAAACTGTCTGCCCAGCGTATTTCGGCATTGAGCAGGTTGCGCTCCCCGCCTTTCACCATGGCCGATAAGCCTTCGGTATAGAACGGGTTCTTGGTCTCCATAGAGATTACGCCGTTGAAAGCGCTTGGCCCATAGAAGGAAGAACTAGCGCCCTGTATAATGTCCACTTTACGCACATCAAGTTCCGGTGCCCCGAGAAAGTTGCCGAGGGAGAAATTCAGCCCCGGTGCCTGATTATCCACCCCATCGATCAGCTGAAGCGAGCGCACCGGGCTGGTACTGTTGAACCCCCTGGTATTGATAACTTTAAAACCAAGGCTGGCCGCCGTCAAATCCACCCCCTTCAAATTACCCAGCCCGTCGTAGAAGCTAGCCGCCGGGGTCTCC
>CAYNIT010000118.1:0-12781 GCA_964397205.1 uncultured Phaeodactylibacter sp.
AGGCCGGTGGTGGTCTCCACTGCAAACTCGGTTTCGGCCGGGAGCGGCTGCCCCTACATTTTGCAGTTTGGCAGTTTTACGGTTTCACATTTTCCCACTCACCCGCTCCAAATCCTCCGGCGTATCAATGCCAACCGTCTCCAGCTCCGTTTCGCGGACTTGGATGGGGTAGCCCGCCTCCAGCCAGCGCAGCTGCTCCAGCGATTCGGCCTGCTCGTAGCGGCCCGGCGGCAGCGTAGCTACTTCCAGCAAAGCCTCCCGCTGAAAGCCGTACAGCCCAATGTGCTTGAGAAAAACACCCGCTTGTAACCATTGTTCAGGGGCAATGCCCCGCAGGTGCGGCAAGGTGCTGCGGCTGAAATAAAGCGCCCGGCCGCTTTGGCTGAGCACCACTTTGACCACATTGGGGTCAAACAGCTCCTCTTCCGAAGCTATCTTTTTGCAGAGCGTGCTGATGGCTGCCCCCGGCTGCCGAAGCGGTTCCGCCACTAGGTCAATCTGCTCAGGGGCGAGGAAGGGCTCATCGCCCTGAATGTTCAGCACCAAACAGCCAGCGGGCAAACGCGCCGCTACCTCGGCACAGCGGTCGGTGCCGCTGCGGTGCGCAGCATCCGTCATCGCTACTTCAGCTCCGAATGCACCAGCAGCCTGTGCAATGCGGTTGTCATCCGTAGCGATGATCACTTTATCAATACAACGGGCTAAGCAGGCGCGCTCGTACACGTGCTGCACCATCGGCTTGCCCCGCAGCTTTGCTAATGGCTTGCCTGGAAAACGGGTGCTGCCGTAACGCGCCGGTATGATTCCTATAGTCTGCATAATCATGATTGAGTGCTCTGTCCTGCCTCCGGGAATGCGCCCCAAATGCCCCCTCCGTAAAGTAAAACAATTCCCGGGAAAAGGCGGGCAATACCGCAAAGCAGTTGGCTTCGATAGCGCTATCGGAACCAACTGCTTTTTTTGCGCTTTATGGCTTGAAATAAACCAAAAAACTTTTAATTTTATAAAGTTGAATGACAAACGCGCTGCAAACGCTCCTTTTGCAGCCGCTGCCAGCGCACAAAACTTATGCTCAATAAATCTGCCATGAAGTATTTATGCTCATTGCTGCTCTGTGCTTTCCTATACGCCGGAACAGCCTCCGCTCAAGAAACCGAAATCCGCCAGGACATCCTAAAGCTGATGGAGATGACCGGCAGCCAAAAGATGGTGGAGCAGCTATTTAACCAAATGAGCCTAACCTATAAGAAGAATTATCCCGGCATCCCGGATGAGTACTGGGAAAACATGGAGGAAAAATTAAAAACGGACGAACTCCTCAACTTGATCATCCCCATCTACGAAAAGTATTACTCCCATGAGGAAATCAAGCAGCTCATTGAGTTTTACCAAACCCCTCTCGGCCAGAAGACCATCGAAGTGATGCCTCAGGTTATGCAGGAGTCCATGATGGCCGGGCAAAAGTGGGGCGCAGAAACCGGCAGAAAAATCATGAAGAAGCTGAAAGAAGACGGGTTGGTTGATTGACCGGCCCTTTCGGCAGGAGCAGGTAAAAAGGCTTGCCGGGCAAAGGCCTTGCAAATCCACTGAATGCCCCGGCGACAAGAACAGCCAAGAATAAGCTGGACCGGATTGGAATCAAATAGCTCCGAGGCTTGTTGTCAAATGTAGAGAATAGCGAATGAGAAGGAAGCCATCAGCCTTCCGCTTTTTCCTTACATTTGTTGAAATTTCCAAGCGCAGGTTTATGAGAAAACTGTTACTACTGCTGTTGCTCTGCGCAGGCACCTCCGCCGCAGCTACCGGAGACAGCCTTTCTTACCTCACGCCTCAGGACACGATATTTCTCAGCGTCGGGCAGTTTGAGCAAAAGTACTTCACTCACTATATCGAGCCCAAACAGACCCTGTTCTCCCTGGCGCAGTTCTACGGCTTGTCGTTGGAAGAGCTGTACTTTTACAATCCCGGCCTGCGGGACAAGGTCCTCAAGCGGGGCATGCCCGTCAATGTACCGGTGCCCAACCGCGCTATTCAGCGCTACTGGACCTCGAGTATGGTGCCGGGGGAATACGTGCCAGTCTACTACGTTGTGAAGAAGGGCGATACCATGTTCCGCATTTCCAAACGCTACTTCCGCATGCCGATTGAAGAAATGCTGCAACGCAACCACCTCTTCGACCATACCCTGAAAACCGGCCAGCTGCTGCACGTCGGCTGGATGAGCATCGAGGGCATCCCGGACAGCCTGCGGCAGTACGAAGGAGGAGCCCTCGGCAAGCGCAATGCCGAACTCCGGAGCATTTTCCAAAGCAGCGGTTTCCATAAAAAGGCCAAGAGACAGAAGGGCGCTGCCTATTGCCCGGACGATAAGAACGGGAAATCCGACCTGTACGCCCTGCACCGCAGTGCGCGGATCAACTCGGTCGTTTCCATCCATAACCCTATGAGCCATCGCACCATCTACGCCCGTGTGGTGGGCCGCATACCGGATACCGCCTACGAGGATGAAATCGTGGCAGTAGTCTCGCCACTCGCTGCCGAACTGCTCGGCGCCATTGATGCTCGTTTTTTCGTAGAAGTAAAATATTACCGATGACGGAATATCTTTACCTTTGTTATTGCAAATTAAAACCGACCCATGAATTACCACGATAATATCCTACAAACCATCGGCGATACGCCCCTGGTCAAACTGCATAAAGTCATAGAGGACATTCCCGCCACCGTCCTGATGAAGGTCGAGACCTTCAACCCCGGCCACTCTATCAAGGACCGTATGGCGCTGAAAATGCTGGAAGACGCGGAAGCCCGCGGCGATATTCAGCCGGGCGGCACCGTCATAGAGTGTACCTCCGGCAATACTGGCATGGGCCTGGCGCTGGCCGCCGCGGTCAAGGGCTACAAATGTATCTTCACCACAACCGATAAGCAGTCCAAAGAAAAAATCGACCTGCTGCGAGCCATAGGCGGCGAAGTCATCGTATGCCCTACTAATGTAGAAGCAGACGACTCGCGCTCCTACTACAGCGTCGCCCGCCGCTTGAGCGAAGAAATACCAAATTCCTACTGGTGCAATCAGTACGACAACCTCTCCAACCGGCAGGCGCATTACGAATCTACCGGCCCGGAGATCTGGCAGCAGACCCAGGGCAACATCACGCATCTCGTAGTGGGGGTGGGAACGGGCGGCACCATCTCCGGCACCGGCCGCTACCTCAAGGAACAAAACGATAAGATCAAGGTCTGGGGCATCGATACCTACGGCTCGGTCTTCAAAAAATACCACGAAACCGGCGAATTTGACGAAAAGGAAATCTACCCCTACATCACCGAAGGCATCGGCGAAGACATCTTGCCTAAAAATGTGGATTTCGATGTCATCGATTACTTTGAGAAAGTCACCGACAAGGACGGCGCGCTGATGACCCGCCGCCTGGCGCGGGAAGAGGGCCTGTTGCTCGGGTACTCCGCTGGATCAGCCGTGGCTGGCCTGCTGCAGCTCAAGGACCGCCTGAGCAAAGAGGATGTAGTCGTTGTCGTCATCCACGACCACGGCAGCCGCTACGTGGGCAAAATCTACAACGACGATTGGATGCGGGAGCGCGGCTTCCTGGAGCGGGAGCTGAGCGTCCGCGATGTACTGAAGATGAAGCCCCAAAACGATTTCCTTTCTGTCAACGAAGAGCATACCGTGCAGGAGACCTTTAAAGTGATGAAAGAGCACGATATTTCGCAGATGCCCGTGATGAACAGCCACAAGGTGGTGGGCTCTATAACGGAAGCAGCCGTGCTTTCTTACCTGCTGGAAAACCCCATGCAAAACGCCGAGAAGAAGGTATCCGCCATTATGGGCGCCCCATTCCCGGTAGTGCCAGAGGATATGCCATTCAGCCAGCTCAGCCGGTACATCGACCGCAGCATCCCCGCCGTTATGGCTAAGGACCGGGCGGGCACCCTGCATATCCTGACGCAGTACGACATCATTCAGGCCATGTAGCTGGAAAGGGCAAGGTAAGAGGGAGCGCTCCTTGCGCGCCTCGGGCCAGGCTGAGCTCGGGGCCAGCTGTGGAGATGGCTTCACAACTCCAATGCAGCAGCCTGATCAGCCGCAGCAGCCACCTCATCAAACTGAGAAATATCATCTCGGCTCGTTGAGATAACTCAGCCTTATCTCGTACAAAGACTGAGACCTTTAATTCACATAGAAAATAAAAACGCTTCGCTAATGCAAAACGCCAAGGAAATGGGTACAGCGCTGGAACGCCTGGGCATCCACAACCCGTCAAAAGTCCACCACAACTTATTACCAGAAGAACTCATTGAAGCAACCATTTGCAAAAATCAGGGAGTATTGGCCGACAACGGGGCCATCTGCGTGAGTACCGGGAAATTCACTGGCCGCTCTCCCAAAGACCGCTTCATTGTTAAAGACGAAGTGACAGAAAGCCGGGTAGACTGGAACGCGATTAACGTTCCCTTTGACCCACAAGATTACGAGAACCTGCGTGCCAAACTGGTAAAGTACTACGAAGGCAAAGATGTCTACGTGCGCGATGTACAGGCTTGTGCCGATCCGGAGTACCGCACTAACCTCCGCATCATCACGGAATACCCCTGGAGCAACCACTTCGTCTACAACATGTTCCTCCGGCCTAGCGAAGAAGAACTAGAGCATTTTGAAGCGGAATGGACCATACTGAACGCACCGGGTTTTGAAGCCGATCCCGATGCCGACAACACGCGTCAGCCCAACTTCTCCATCATCAACTTTGGCAAGAAAGAGGTCATCGTCGGCGGCAGCGGCTACACGGGGGAAATCAAGAAGGGGGTCTTTTCTGTCCTCAATTTCCAGTTGCCGGCCTTCCGCGACTTGCTGACCATGCACTGCTCCGCCAATGTCGGCGAAGCAGGGGATGCAGCGGTTTTCTTTGGCCTGAGCGGCACCGGAAAGACGACCCTCTCAGCGGATCCCAACCGCTCCCTCATCGGCGACGACGAGCACGGCTGGGGCGACAACGGCATTTTCAACTTCGAAGGCGGTTGCTATGCGAAGACCATTGACCTGACGCGCAAGAAGGAGCCCGAAATTTACGATGCGATCCGCCACCACGCCATCCTGGAAAACATTCAGTTCTTCCCCAATACCCGGACGGTCAACTACGAGGACGATTCCATCACCATGAATACCCGGGTTTCTTACCCCATTTACAACATTGACAATCGCGTGGAGCCTTCCTTGGCGGGGCACCCCAAAAACATCTTTTTCCTGACGGCGGATGCCTTCGGCGTGCTGCCTCCGATCAGCAAGCTGACACCGGGCCAGGCCATGTACCACTTCATCTCCGGTTACACAGCCAAGGTAGCCGGCACGGAAGAAGGCATCAACGAGCCGGAGGCGACTTTCTCCGCCTGCTTTGGCGCTCCTTTCATGCCCCTGCACCCCACCGAGTACGCTAAGATGCTGGGCGAGCGCATGGAGCGCTACGGCGTGAACGTCTGGCTCGTCAACACCGGCTGGACCGGCGGCGCTTACGGCACCGGCAGCCGGATCAAACTGCGCTACACCCGCCGCATGATATCCGCAGCTTTAAACGGGGAATTTGAAGGCGTAGAAATGGAACAGGAACCAGTGTTTGGCCTGTACGTGCCAACGCAATGCCCGGACGTGCCCAACGACTTGCTGCACCCGCGTGAAACTTGGGTCAACAAGGGCGCTTACGATCAGAAAGCGCACCAACTAGCGGTCAAATTCAACGACAACTTCGCCAAGTTCGAGGATGGCGCCAGCCAGGAGATGCTGGCGGCCGCGCCGAACACGGGCGTAAATGCCAAATAAGTTAACTAGGCCATATCAACTGCTTTACTGACAAGATGAGGTGCTGCGGGTCAACTTAGAGGGTTCCCGCGGCATTTTTATTGTAGAGCCAACCAAAACGAACCAAAGCAATGAAAAACCTACTCGTTCCCACCGACTTCTCCGATGCTGCCCGCAATGCATTCCAGTATGCCCTTGACTTGTCGAAGCGGCTCGGCACGGAATCCATACTGCTGACCCACGTTTTCCTGCCCGAGACCACCGGAGAAGCAGACTTCATCCCTCCACTGGCTGAAATCATGAAGAGCCGGGAGGATATGCTGCAGCGTTTCTACGATGAGATGCAGGATATGTACGGCCAATTCCCCTGCCCAGTAAAAACAGAGATCAAGGTAGGCTTCCCGGCGGATGAGCTCGTGAAAGCCACCGAGGACTTTGATATGGTGGTGATGGGAAAGACAGGAGAGAGCGGATTCCTCGACCGCGTCTTCGGCAGCGTCTCTTCCAGCGTTTCTCAGCGAGCTTACTGCCCAGTGCTGCTCGTGCCAGCCAAAACATCGTTTACGCCCTACCAAAACATCGTTTACGCCAGCTACTACCAGCCGGAGGACCAGGATATGGTAGAAAAGCTCATGGCGTTCAATCAGCACTTCAACGCCCACCTGCATTTCGTGCACGTCAAAGAAACGCCGGAAGATAATATGGCGGAAGGGCAAGCGCGGATTTTCGAAGAATTATTCGAAAAGGGCGACCCCTCCTTTTCCTTTGACCTGGCGGAAGTAGAAAACGATTCGGTAGCGGAGGGCATCAACGAATACGCTCACGAGCAGCAGGCCGAACTGGTAGTCATGGCGACCCGGCACCGTGGCTTCTGGCAGAATATTGTCCATAAAAGCCAGACCAAACGCATGGCACTGACCACCGACCTGCCGCTAATTGTGTTGCATCTCGATTAATTCTGCCGTTCCCGCTGCTTGAGCGGTGCACGCATCGATAGCTTGCCCAGCTCGCTGTTGATCTCCAGAAATATTTTGTTGACGCTGTAGGAACGGGCGCTGCGCAAGATTTTCAGAAAGCGGTCTTCCTGGGTCATTTTGCCCTGGCAGATTTTCTTGCTGCTGCTGATTTCGCCTACGCCCATAGTGCCATCTTCCCGCAGGGTCACCTCGGCGGAATAGTCGTTGCAGCCGGCGTTCCCGCTCAATTGCCCGTCTTTGATGCGCAGGCTCAGTTCCGCGTCGCGGGGCTTGAAGGTTCTGCCCTCGTATTCGTACTCTGCCAGTTTCCAGTCTTTGAGTTCGATCTGGGGAAAAGCTGGTTCGTAATTTTCCTCTTCTGTGCCTAGTGCTGCCTCGGCAGCAGCTGCGGAGTCGGCAGCGTTTGATTCCTGTTGCGTGCTTTGCGGCTGTTCAGAGCTGCCATTGCAGGCCACCAAGCCTAATCCAATTACAGCGAGCAGTATAAATCTCATCTCAGTCTGTGGTTTTATCGTTTTTAAAAGCTAGTCTTGTTTCAAAGCTGACATCGCATCGTGCTCGATTGTCTAAAGAGTAACGAACGAATTGGGGTGAGCGCCGCCCGGGTAGGCAGAAGTTTCCCGCGCTACCTTCAGTAGCACATCATTGCGGCACAGCTCTCCGCCCTGCATCAGGCTTCGACATACACTGGCTCGTTTGCCAGGCCAGCAGCCAAGCGCTTTCCGGCCGCAAGCATTACCGGAGCCCGGTACGGCGCTCCGCCAGCAGATCCCCTAGAGTACGGACGCCGCGCTTTTTCAGTCGGTACAGCAGTTTGAGCAGCAGCAAGCCCGTAATATACGCATCTCCGGCGGCAGTATGCCGGTCGCTCTTTGGAATATGGAATTGCTCGCAGAGCTCGTCCAGGCCAAAGGTACCGGGTTTAGCCAAATCCGGCCTCCTCGCTACCCGCCGGGCCAAGCGGGCGGTGTCCAGCCCCTTATTGCGCAGTTTGTCTCCAGCCAAGGGGCGCAGGAGCGCATTGAGCACAGCAAGGTCGAAGGCCAAATGATGCGCTACCAGAACAGCATTGCCGCAGTATTTCAAAAATTGCTTGACCGCTTCCTCTTGCGGGAGCTTATACGGCTGCTGGCCTGGCAAGATGCCGTGCACTTCTACAGCGCTGCTCTGCGGTTGGTAAGATTGCTGTACGTACAGCTCAAAGCACTGCCCCACATCCAGCTGCCAGCCCTGTACCCGCACCGCACCGATGGACAGCAAGTTGTCCTTGCGCGGGTTCAGGCCGGTAGTCTCAGTGTCAAAAACAACAAAAGGGATTTGGGCGAGGGGCAGGTGCCGGTCGAGGGGCGATTGCTGAAACTCCTGCAGGTACGCTGACCAGAAATCGGGGGGCGGGCTCGGCCGCAGGTATTGGGCAATTTTGCGCAGCATAGGCAGCTTCTTTTGGTCAGATTCAACGCATGTAAGCCAGTTGGAAGCGAATGCTGAGCAACGATTGCAGCTCTTTGATCGGCCGGAAGCTGTTGCGCAGGTTCACCCGCTCCATCTTGCTAAGCTCCGAGGGGTTGAAGTACCGGCCCGAGCTTTGCTTTTCAAGCCCCTGCAGGGTACGGTAGCGCATGAACATCTCGTAGGCATCCGCTGCCTGTTCGTACAGCTCTTTGTTCTTAGGCTCCAGCTCCGCCAGTTTGTCAAAGCGGCGGAAGGTGTTGTTGACCCCCTGCAGGCGGGCGTTGAGGGTCAGTACACGAGCGGCATCAGCCAGGGGCATCATAGCCCGGGCTTTGATGTCGAATTCATCCTTGTGCTCCCCGCTGCTTTCTACTACGAAATTGCGGAAGAAAGTGAGGGGGGGCGGGTTCTGCAGGGCGTTGCGGGAGAGGAAAGCCAGGAATATCGCTTGCCCTTCGAGGGCCTCAAAGATATGCTCGGTCAGTGCCTCGGACAAGGCGCGCTGCCCGTAGATGGGCCGGTAGTCGAAGAATATGGTGCAGTACATGACCGCTTTGGGCTCGGGCTCGTTGATCCATTTGGAAAACTGCATTTTCCATTCCTCCAGGCAGAGGCACCAATCTGGATTGCTGGCCATCATATCGGCCGGGCAGTATTCGAAGCCTACCTCGTGCAGCATATGCGTTACTTTGGCAGCTAGGTCCAGGTAATAATCCTTAGTGGCGGCGTATTCCTCCTCCGGCACATCCTCGAATACCAGGGCATTGTCCTGATCGGTGCGCAGCAACTGCTCGCCCCGGCCCTCGCTGCCCAGCGCCAGCCAGCAAAAGTCAGCCGCAGGGCGAGCCCGGCCTTCTGCATCAAGAGCCTGCTGGCTGAGGACAACTGCCCGCTGTATAATTTCGTCGTTGACCTCTGTCAGGATCGCCGAGATGAAGGATATGGAAACCTCCTGGTAGATATAGCTTTCGAGCAAGGCTTCGGCACGCTCCCGAATCACACGCAAGCTGGGGCCGTCGGTGCAGCGGCGTATTTCGCGGATCAGGATAGCAGGGTTGTTGCCCTGCATGACCATCAGGTCGTGTTCAGAAAGTACGCCGACCACCGCAGTTTGGCGGCTGCCATCCTCCGTGACGCAAAGGTGGTTGATGCGGTTCTTAACCATTTCTATCTGTACATCCGCCACGGTAATTTCCGGCGCTACGGTGATCACCGGGCTGGACATGATGGCGGTGACTGGCTCCTGCAGCCCCATCCTGCCGGTAGCTACCTGCCGGCGCAGGTCCTTGTCCGTCACAATGCCGAGTGGCCGCCGCTCCTGATCTACTACGATGATGGATCCCACTTCCCGCTCGCTCATCGTTTCGGCAGCTGCCTGAATGTGGGTATCCGGCAGGCAGATGACCGGCTCCTTGCTCTGTTCTAAAGATTGCAGCTCCAGGAGGGGGAAATTCGTTTCTTCTCCCGGCGGGCGGTCCAGGAACAAAGATTGCTTGAAGCCCTGCTGATAGCGTTGCCCCGCTCCGGCGGCAAAGGTGGTTGCCAGGTAGTAGGCTACTTGCGGGTGCTGGTCCAAAACGCTGCGAATGCCTTGCAAATTGACCGCGTAGACCAGCGATTCCTCGGAAGCCCGGGCGGTCAGGGCGTAGGGCTCTTCCGCCAGGAACGGCCGTATGCCGAAGACGTCGCCTTCATCGCACTGCTCAACCAGCACCTCCTTCTTGCCCTCCTCGCGCAACAGCTGAATGGCGCCTTCCCGGACGATGAAAACGTGCTTGCCTGGCTCGCCGCCTTGTTGGAATACAACCGCTTCCGGCTGGTAGTATTGTACCAGCACGCTCTCGGATAGCTTCATCAAAACCTCAGCGGGCAGCAGGCTGAAGGGGGGGTATTCCTTCAGAAAATCGTAAATCCGGCGGGGGATGGTGTTGTCCATGAAGGTTGACAAGATTGATCCAATAACAATATGCTGATTTTTACCCGCTCCTACAAACATTTACGCTATTAGATGTATATATTTGTTTATATGGCTTAATAAACCTACATTTAAGGCTCCGCACAGTCGAACTGCCAATTATCCCATATGAAAACACACTTCAGCCAAAGTTTTCTGGAAGATTCCACCGAAACACTTAGAGCGATTGCTCACCCCATCCGCCTTGCTATACTGGACTTGCTGTATACCAATGGGCAGATGACCGTGACGGATATCTACCAGCAGCTCCAAATAGAACAAGCCATTGCTTCCCATCATTTGCGTATACTCAAAGGAAAGGCCATCGTTCATGCCGAGCGGGACGGCAAAAACTCCCTCTACGCGCTGACCAACAAAGAATACTACGAAGTGATCAAAACCCTGAAGAAAGTCATCTAGACGGCCTTGCGCCCCTGCCTCCTACCCGCTCGGGTTAAACAATATTCCGGCCATTGGCCCCCTCATTTGTACAAATTTGGAAAAAAACAGAAAAAAGTGCCGGTATATTTGCATACATATACATATCTATATACATTAGCCTTCAAATTGAAACTGATAACACGCTTAACCAACAACCAAAATCATGAAAAAATTAAGCTATTTTGCCATTCTTGCCCTCCTGGGGCTGGCCCTTTCCGCAAAAGCACAAGACGGCCAGGAGGAAGACTATTCCTACAAGCCGCTGAAGCTGGACTTGAATGAAGACGGCAGCAAGTACGTGCGTTTCATCATATGGCATCAACACTGGGTACAGACCAACAACCTGGCCGTAGAGGATGCAAGCCTTGAGATGACGCATCTGGCCCGTCGCTCGCGTTTTCTGGCTTATGCACAGATTTCGCCCCGTTTCCTCATCCTGACGCATTTTGGCCTGAACAACCTGACGCCCGGCAACCTCACCGCCCTGGGCAACAACGGCGACAGCCCGCAGCTATTTCTGCACGATGCCTGGACAGAGTTTCGCGTCACCAACAGCGATGCCCTGTACATCGGCGGCGGCCTGCACTACTGGAAGGGCTTGACCCGCCTGGCCAACCAAAGCACCCTCAACTTTATGACGCTGGACAATACCCGCCCTTTTGTGCAGTGGCATTCGCTGGGCGTCACGGATCAGTTTGCCCGCCACCTGGGCGCTTACGCCAAAGGCAAGCTGGGCAAATTCGACTACCGCCTGGCGGTGAACAACCCGGGCGCTAATGGCTTTCAGCGCGACTATGGCGCTGCCAACAGCAACCTGACCTACGACGGCTTCCTGAACGCAGACGAGGAGGGAGACCCCACTGGCAATACGATCATTGAAGGCTACTTCCGCTACAACCTGTGGGACAGCGAATCCACCAAACTCCCCTACGTCGTAGGCTCCTATCTGGGCAAAAAGCGGGTATTCGCCCTGGGGGCTGGCTTCTTTGCCCACCCCAACGGCATGTACAACAACGAAGAGCTGCAGCACGAAAGCGTTAGCCACTTTGCGGTGGATGCCTTCCTCGATATGCCGCTGTCGGGCGACGACTGCCTCAATGTGTACGCTTCTTTCATCAACTTCAACTACGGAAACGACTACGTCAGCCGTTGGGGCGCCACGGGCACGAATATATACGGGCAGGTCGGTTACAAGCTGCCCGGCTCCAAGTTCATGCCTTATGTCGCTTTTCAGTCCGGCAATTACGAAGGCTTCGAAGACAATACCGGCGTACTGGACATCGGCTTGAATTACTTCATCAACGGACATAGTTCCAAGCTCACGCTCGAGTACCACACGATCAGCAATGACCCGCGCGAAGCCAATGCTAACGAAGATGGAGACGTACGGCAGATTCGTTTACAGGCCCACATATTCCTGTAGGGTTTTTGCCCCAAACGCACCAACTTATTTATATATCTATATTTAACCTTAAAACCTTTTAGCTATGTCCAAAGACGACAACAAAGCTCAAAAGTACTGGAGAGAAAACCTGACCTATCTGGGCTTGCTGCTTGGCATCTGGTTCTTGGTCTCTTACGTATTCGGCATTTTCCTGGTCGAACCACTCAACGAGGTCCGCATAGGCGGTGCCAAACTGGGTTTTTGGTTTGCGCAACAGGGTTCTATCTATGTCTTTGTACTGTTGATATTCGCTTACGTCTATCTGATGAACCGGCTGGACAAGAAATACGGATACATTGATTAAGGCAGGCAGCCGGAGCTTGGCAACTGGCAAACCGCAACAGTTGCGAGAATGGACGGGCTGCGCAGCGTAGATGCTCTGCAGCCTAAGCATGTAGGATGTTGAACCTGCTAAGCCCTTGCCCTCAAAAATTTAACCACGAAAAAATCTAAAATCATGAGTGTTCAAACCTGGACCTTCATAATAGTTGGCTTAACGTTTGCCCTGTACATCGGTATTGCGATCTGGGCGCGCGCCGGCTCTACTTCGGAATTTTATGTCGCCGGCGGCGGTGTCCCCCCAATTGCCAACGGCATGGCGACAGCAGCGGACTGGATGTCAGCAGCTTCCTTCATTTCTATGGCGGGGCTGATTTTCTTCTTTGGGGGCGACGGGGGGGGATTTTCCCTTGGGGGGG
>CAYNIT010000119.1:0-12741 GCA_964397205.1 uncultured Phaeodactylibacter sp.
TCTTTCCCCGCATCCACGGTGAATAGCGGTGGGTCTTCCAGCGTAATGGCTGCTGAGACGACGCATCCCCGCTTGTCCCGGACGTACACCCGGTAATTGTCGGCGGGCAGCGCAATCTGTACGTTGGAAGCAACAAAGAGTTCATTGTCCAGACTGTACCGGTAGGGCGGTGTGCCGCCGCTCACCGAGGCTTCGATTTGGCCATCCCGAAAACCGTTGCAGGTAGGATCCTGGCCTTCCAGGCTTAGCATGATAGGCTCCGGCTCTTCCACTGTTGCTTCCAGTATGGCTTCGCAGCCGTTGGCATCGGTCAGCGTCAAAGCGTAGCCGCCCGCTCCCAAGTTAGGAGCCAGAGCAGCAGTAGAACCATTCGACCAGTTGTAAGAGTAAGCAGGCGTGCCTCCCTCGGGCAAAGCGACAATGCTGCCTCCGTTCTGCCCGAAGCAATCGTTATCGGTCACCTGCAGCTCGGCTGTCAGCTCTTCGGGAGCGCCGACCTCTATGGTATCTGCCCCGGTACAGTTATTGGCATCTGTAGCAGTCAGGCTGTAGAAACCGGGGCTGAGATCCGTGAGGGTCTCTTCCGTAGCGCCGGTATTCCACTCCAGAGCAAAGGGTGGATTGTCGCCGTTGACGGACAGCAGGGAGGCGGAACCGTCGCTGCTGCCGAAACAACTCAAACTGTCTGCGGCCAAGACCAATTCCACTGGCTGGGGATCTGGCAAACTGCGGTTCCGCACACGAGTACAGCCTTCTCCATCGCTCACCGTGACGGAGTAGGTTTGCCCGCCCGCCAGGTTTTCGGCGGTAGGCCCCTGATCGCCTGTATCCCAGCTTATGGAAAAGTCATCAATAGTTTGGCCGTTGCCACCGGATATCTGATTGATGCCCAGGCGGCCGTCTTCCAGGCCATTGCAGGAAGGCGGATTGGTGATGATCAAAAAGGTGATGGGCTCCAGGTCTTCTGGTATCAAGCTGGCGGTTGCCGTACACCCTCTGGCATCTGTTGCCGTAACCGTGTAAGAAACAGAGTCCAGGCCAGTCGCGGTAGCGGTGCTCTGCCCGTTGCTCCACTCGTAGCTGAAGCCGCCGGCACCTCCGCTAGCTTCGGCCTCCGCCACGTTACCACTGGCTCCGGCACATCCGCGTTCGGTTTGCACTACCGTCAGGCTGATCCCTTCGTCGGGTTCCTCCACTACCGCGCTCGACTCCAGGGTGCAGCCGTTTTGATCGGTGATGGTCAGGCCAATGGTACCGGCTGATAGGCCATCGGCAGTAGCATCAGCCTGGCCGTTTTCCCAGGCGTAGGCATAAGGAGGCGTTCCGCCATCTGCTTGAGCGGCAATTTGGCCATTGCTGCCGCCCTGACAGCTCACATCGGTTACAGTGAAAGCAACAGATAGCGGTTCAGGCTCGGGCACAGTAGCCTGCTCCACGAGTTCACAATTATTCTCATCTACTACGGTGAGGGAGTAGGCCCCGGCTGCCAGCATGCTGGCGCTGGCACCGATCTGAGAAAGCGGGTCATCCCACTGATAAGTATAGGCTCCCTGCCCACCGGATACAAAAGCGGTGAGGCTTCCGGTTGCCTCCCCGTTGCAACCGACTGGTTGAATTGCGAAGGAGTCAAGCAGCAGGGCGGGGGGTGCCAGCAATTCCTGGCAGGCTTCCTGCAGGCAGCCATTGGCATCCTCTACCGTCAGGCAGTATGTACCAGCGCTCAGCCCATTGATCTGTGGGCTGCTGCCCCCATTGTCCCAGGTATATTCGAAGGGCTGTATCCCCCCGGACACCAACGCTTCAATACTTCCGTCAGTATCGCTGGCGCAGTCCAATTCCGTAGACTGGAAATTGATGGAAATAGGATCAGGCTCGTTCAGGCTCAAGGTATCGGCGGCGGTACAGCCTTTGCTGTCCGTTACCGTCAGCTGGTAGGTGCCGGCAGCGAGATTTTCGGCAGTAGGCGAATCGCCGACAGTACTCTCGCTCCATTCGTACTCAAAGCCGCCGTTGCCGCCCTGCACCAGGCTGCTGATGATGCCTTCTGAGGCTCCCTCGCAACCGACGAGGGCATCCGCCTGCAACTCTACGCTTAGGGAGTCAGGTTCATTGATGTCAAAGTTGAGCGAATCGGTGCAGCCGCGGGCATCTTCTGCCACTAAGGTGTAAAGGCCGCTTTCCAAACCATTGTAATCCGCTACTGTCTGATCGGCCCCTCCGTTGAGGCGGAAAGTATAAGGCGGGTCTCCCATAGAAGCTTCCGCGCTGATGGCGCCATCGCTGCGGCCAAAGCAAGAGACGGGGGTGATAGCAACTTCTTCCAGCCGAAGCTCGCAGGCAGGGATAGAGCAGCTGCTGTTGCCCGTAGCTACATTACAGCTGAGGTTGCCCCCACCGGTGAACACCCTGACTTCCAACACCACTTCATCACCGGGTGCCAGGCCGACTACCGTATAGGAATTACCCGTGATGGGCCCCTGCCATCCACCGGGCGTACCGTTGATGATGGGGTTGATTTCGTAGTTCGTGTAGTCGGCCACTGAAGTCCAGCTGAACGTGATGCTGTCGACATCAGTTGGCGTACAGGCAACCTGTGGGGCGGTGATATCGGTAACAACCCCGACCCGTACGCTGTCTTCGAAGCTGCAGCCGTAGCTGTCGTTAGAGGTAACCGCATAATCGGTGGTTGCTGTGGGCGAAGCAATGGGATTTGGGCAATCCGTGCAGCTCAGAGCGGGGCCTTCCCAGCTGTAGTTGATTTGGTTTTCGGAAGCAAAGGTGATGGACCAGGAGACGAACTCGCCTTCGTCGAAGGGCGTACCCAAGGCATCGGAAGCTACTATCGTCCAGTCTCCATTGATGGTGCTGTTGAGCAATACCGACCAGTCTCCCTCGGGGGCAAACTCCCCAGTGAAGGGGCCGGTGCCCGCCGTTATGGGGGTCGCCGCCCCCGGCACAAAACAGGTGTTCGTATAGTTATCAGAGTTACCTCCGTTGTCGGTGGATAATTCCAGCAGCTGCCCGTCCGGGGACTCCAGGAAGAGTTCCAGGTCGTTGTTCCAGGTCGTTTCGATGTTGACGCAGACAGACTCAATCTGATTCTCCGGATCGGTCAGTACGGCTGGATTGACGCTGTTGACGGCGATACTGCTGCGGAAGGGCTCGCCGGGCGGATACTCGACAAATTCAAAGAAAGCACGCGGCTCAGCTACAAAGGCGGCATCGGCGGCGGCGGCATCGGTGTCTCCGGCATTTAGTTCGGTGCTTTCGTTGATGCATAGTACGGTATCTCCCAAGGCCCCGATGTTGTCTACACACTCGTAGCAGTCCGGATGCGAATAAGGCAATACCGATAGGGCCAGCAGCGTATCGAACTGGCATCCGTATTCGTCTTCCGAAATCACCCGATAGCTCAAGTTGCCGGCGTAGGATGGAGAAGCCAGCACACTGGTAGAATCGCCTTGGTAATCGAAGATGGTATTGTTGCTTTCCCAGAACAGGCGCGTCAGCGCAGGCTCGAACAGTTCCGGCTCGGGATAGAGGCTGTCGTCAAAATTGATGCCCCATTCAAAAATCCAGCCGTTATCGCTCTGCCAAAAGTCGGTCACCGTAATGGTCCATTCCCCATTCAGGGGGCAGCCGATGAGGCTGTCGAGCTGCTCAAAGGAATTGTAATCCTGAGCAGGCAGGGTATAAGCGCCATCGCCATTATTATCGTCGTTCTGTGAAAAGGTGGTCCAGGTGCCGTTGGTCGATTCGGGAGTCCAGCAGTATTCGTAGCCTTCGCCTTGTTCGGGCATGGAGCCCCCCAGGCCATCGCCATCCACCGGCTCGCCCAGGTAGATTTCATCCGAAATATCATCCTGGTCCTGCAGCAGCACAGAGGTACCGTCCGGGCATTCCAAAGCCACCTCCAAATCGCGCATCCAGGAATGCTCCATGACCACGCAAATACTCTCCAAGTCGCTGACATCCGTCAGGGTCTGGCCCGGAGAAAAGCTGGAGATGCTCAAGGAGGTAGAATAAGAACTGCCGTTGCCGTCCGGCAGCGCCAGGGAATCCGAAAGCGCAAGGCCCGACTGAAAACTGCCTTGGGTAGAGGAGGCAGAGATGGTACTGGCCGGCTCCTGTCCGTCTACTGTTCCCGAAAGCTCCAGCGTATCGCCTACGCAGAGCTGATCCGGCAGGGGGTTGAGTACGGAGAAATCCGGTTTGGCAGCAATGCGCACCCGCTGGTTGAGGAAGTTGATGTTGGTGCAGCCTTCGGTATCGGTGATCGTCAACTGTACGTTATATCCTCCGGAGTTTTCATAGACGTGGCTCACCTCTCTGCCAACCGCGGTGATGCCATCGCCGAAGTCCCACTCGAAAGTCGAGCTGAGGTCAGATTGTGCATAGGAGG
Organism: uncultured Phaeodactylibacter sp.; assembly: GCA_964397205.1. Classification (GTDB taxonomy): domain Bacteria; phylum Bacteroidota; class Bacteroidia; order Chitinophagales; family Saprospiraceae; genus Phaeodactylibacter. Next base: position 4,403 of record CAYNIT010000119.1, read on the forward strand.
TGTTGTTTTGAGGGTAAATGCCCCGGCCGGAAAATGCTATGCGTTCGCCCGGGCAGGCGTCGATGTAGCCGGTATCAGCGGGTACGATGGGGATACTGGTGCTATCCAGGTCCACGAAAATGTTCTGGCAAGCCTGAATACAACTGATGGAAGCCTCCCAGCCTTCGCCATCGGGTACGTTATCGGAGGAGAACTCAATGGTCAGGCAACCGCTGGCATTGGCTATGGTAGCCTGAACAATGAAAAAGGGCTCGAGGTAGGTTTGTGCACAGCCCAGCTCCGGCGCATTGCTGTCTAAGCCATCGTAAAAACAGAGCGACTCTCCGTCGCCCAAATCGTAATCGGAAAAGATCATCTTGACATGCGAGCCACCTCCCGCCTTGGGGCAGACCGTCACGCTGTACTGCTCATTGGGCCCGTAACCGCCGCTCTCGCCGCCACTGTCCTGAAACACCCCCTGGCAAGCGTTGATGGTGGTATCGCTCACGGGGGTGAAGACCTGTGCCCTAAGGGTTGGTACGCTAGTACAAAATGCCGCGGTGCATATCAATACGACACGAGTAATGGTTCTCATGAACTAAGTTTTCAATTGTTTTGAATAGCCTAGAGATTAAGATCTGTTGTCGCTGTCTCCACTGTTCTGCTAGCTGAAAATACAGGCGGAGCAGAACCTTAGGAAGCCATAGTGTATCAGGTCGGAGGTAAGATAGATGATTATCCAGCAACCGCTGTTTTTGTCAAAACGCTCTGGCTCAACTGAACTGAGCAAGAGCCTGGCGGCAAGGGTGTGCGCTGGAGCGGGGTTTGCCCGACTTGCTGCAAACAAAGTTAGCAAAAAATGAAAAAGGTGTATAAATATCCTTTATAATGTCTGGCAGAATTCTTAAGCACGCCCAAATTCCCTAATTTTGATGCCCAAGCCCCGAACAAAGGCAGCACATAAAAAATCCCATGAAAGACAAAGAGCTGATACTCAAGGTCAATAACCTTCAAACTTCCTTTTTCACCGATGATGCAGAGGTGAAGGCAGTCGAGGGAGTCAGCTTCCAGCTACACCGGGGAGAAACGCTTGGCATCGTAGGGGAGTCGGGCTCTGGCAAATCGGTGACTGCCCTTTCGCTCATGCGGCTCATCCCCTCCCCTGGCAAAATCCTGAACGGAGAGGTAGTATACTTGCCGAGCGGCCGGCCGGCCGTCGACTTGCATGAGCTGCCCCGACGAGAGATGCGGCGCTACCGGGGCAAGGAGCTGGCTATGATTTTTCAAGAACCTATGTCTTCGCTGAACCCGGTCTTTCGATGCGGCCCGCAGATCAGCGAAGCCATGCAGCACCACCTCGGGCTGAGCCAGGCGGAAGCCAAAGAGCGGGTCCTTGACCTGCTGCAGCAGGTGCAGCTGCCCGACCCCCAGCGCATCTACAAAGCCTACCCGCATCAGTTGTCGGGCGGGCAGAAGCAGCGGGTCATGATCGCTATGGCGATGAGCTGCCAGCCCGGCGTACTCATCGCCGATGAGCCTACCACGGCCCTGGATGTGACGGTTCAGAAGGCCATCCTCGAGCTGATGAGCAGCATACAATCAGAACTGGATTCTTCTACTTTGTTCATTTCCCACGACCTTGGCGTTATTGCCGAAATTGCCGACCGCGTCTTGGTGATGTTCAAGGGCAAGGTCGTAGAAGAGGGAACGGTTTTGGACATTTTTTCCAACCCTCAGCACCCCTACACCAAAAGCCTGCTGGCCTGCCGGCCGCCTCTGCAGCACCGGCTGAAACGATTGCCGGTTGTCAGCGATTTCATGCAGGTGGAAACATCGGAAACGGGGGAGGTTGCTATCCAGGAAAAAGCAACTTCCCTGCCGGAGCTGATCCGCAAAGCGCGCATCCCCAGCATGGACACCCGAAAGCGCTTGCGCGAGCTGAAGCAAAAAAAGCCCATTCTGGAGGTGAGGGAATTGCATACCTGGTTCCCTGCTAAACGCAGCTTTTGGGGGGGTGTCCGCTCCTACATCAAAGCGGTGAATGGGGTTTCCTTCGAGGTTTATCCGGGAGAAACCCTGGGATTGGTCGGGGAATCGGGCTGCGGCAAAACGACCTTGGGCAGAAGCCTGCTGGGGCTGGCGCCGGTGCGCAGCGGGCAGGTCGCCTACAAAGGGCAATCGCTTTTGCAGCTGGAAGCAAGCGACATGCTGGACCTGCGGCGAGAGATGCAGATTATTTTTCAGGACCCCTATGCTTCCCTCAACCCGCGCATGACCATCGGCAAAGCCATCATGGAACCCATGCAGGTCCACCGGCTGTACAATTCGGATGATGAACGGCAGGAACGCGCGCTGCAGTTGCTGGAAACAGTAAGCCTGCAGCCGGAGCACTTCTACCGCTACCCCCATGAATTTTCCGGCGGGCAGCGCCAACGGGTCGCTATAGCCAGAGCCCTCGCCCTGAACCCAAAATTCATCATTTGCGATGAATCTGTCTCTGCCCTTGATGTATCTGTACAGGCTCAGGTCCTCAACTTGCTCATAGAGCTGCGGGAGTCCTACCGTTTCACCTACATTTTCATTTCCCACGACTTGTCGGTGGTCAAATTCATGAGCGACCGGATGATCGTAATGAACGAGGGGAGGATTGTCGAAGAAGGCCCGGCGGATGCCGTTTACGCCAACCCCCAGCAGCCCTATACCCAGCGGCTTATTGAAGCCATTCCTAAAGGCAGGCTGGAGGACATCCAACAGCGCTTGCTGCCTGAATAGTTATTCTCTTTGGGAGCCTGCACAAGCGAGCATCGGATCATTTTCAGGTTAATGCAACTTCCGCCGCTTCTTATCCGTCCTTGTATTAGAACTTTGGCCGTTTATTTTCCGACGCTCGTCGATAATAGATGGCACTTTGACCAAAAAAACCTAAAATTGGTACAGTTTTAAAGTCTCTAAACTATGAAGAAACCGACCACCCGTACACTGTTATTCGTTCTGCTCATTGCGGCAAGCATTGCGTCTTACGCTTTTCTAAACGTAGCTTACAATTCCAGCGGCGGCGCTTCATCTCAAGCCGCTTCCCAACCACAGATAGAACAAGAGGACGCTAAGCTGGTACTGCCCGATGTGCGCCTCATCAAGAAATTGATCGAAAATGGCCGGCGGTTCTTGCCGGCTTCTCAGCTGTAAAGCATTGCTGATCAGCCAACAAAAAAGGGAATAGGCTTAAGCTTGCTCCCTTTTTTTTATGGCACCATTGCTACCGGCCCCAGTAAGTTCAAGTAATTCTGCAGGGTAAAAACAGCTGCCCAGAACAGCAGAGGCACGACCATATAGCCCGCGCGGCGGTTGCGCTGATAGAAAGCGCGGAAAACGATGACACTGATTGCCATAAAGAGCATGGCATCCAGCAGGCTGAGCAAAGGCATGCCCAGCTCGAAAAACAACACCGGCCAAGCAGCTCCGCTCAGCATCAATGCAGTGAACCAAAAAGCGGAAGGCTTGATACGCTTGAACTGCCGGTGCCTCCAGATTTGCCAGAACCCTAAGCCAACCAGCCCGGTGAGAAGGGCTAACGGCAGCGTAAGGGACCAGCTTTCTTTGAAGTCTTCGAAACCGTAGTGTATGTTAAGTATGGCTGTGGTAAGGGTAAAAGAGAGTACTGTAAAAGCTTTCCAAAAAGGATTGATCATTTTTTGCTATTATATATTTTACTTTTCAAATATATAACAGTAAAACGCCCTCAATAGTTTCTTGCAGCTGCCCTATATACAAGCGGTTGCAAAAAATGCACGAACGGGAAACGCGATATCAAGCTTACTTTTTGCGGCGGCGGCGCTTGTTGCGGCTTGCCTTCTTTTTGCCGCCGCCCATACCGGTGGGCACTCCCCCCATCCCCATGTTGGGCATTTTGCTCATCTTGTGCATCATTTTGCGCATTTGTTCAAACTGCTTCAGAAAGCGATTGACCTCTTCCATGCCCTGGCCGCAACCCTTTGCGATGCGCTTTTTGCGGCTTACGTTCATCAGTTCGGGATTAGCGCGTTCCTGAGGAGTCATGGAAAAGATGATGGCTTCAACCTTGTTGAAAGCGCTGTCGTCGATGTCGAGGTTTTTGGTCATCTTGCTCATGCCCGGAATCATATTCATCAGGCTCTTGAGGTCTCCCATGCGGCGGATTTGGCCAATCTGCTCCAGAAAGTCATTGAAGTCAAACTTGTTTTTCTTGATCTTCTTCTCCAGCCGCTTGGCTTTCTCCTCATCGAATTCACGCTCCGCCTTTTCCACAAAGGAGACGATGTCGCCCATGCCCAGGATGCGGCTCGCCATGCGGTCTGGGTAGAACACATCGAGGGTGCTCATCTTCTCCCCCATGCTGACAAATTTGATCGGCTTGCCTACCGTGTATTTGATGGACAATGCCGCACCGCCCCGCGTGTCGCCATCCAGCTTGGTGAGCACTACCCCGTCGTAATCAATCCGTTCGTTGAAGGCTTTGGCGGTATTGACAGCGTCCTGCCCGGTCATAGAGTCCACTACAAACAGCGTTTCGTTGGGCTGTACGGCTTCCTTGATGTTGGAGATTTCCTCCATCATTTTCTCATCAATGGAGAGCCGGCCGGCGGTGTCGATAATGACCACATCGTGGTTGTGGCTTTGCGCGTGGGCAATGCCCTTCAGGGCAATTTCCACTGGGTTTTTATTGTCTTGCTCCTTGTAAACCGGCACGTTGATTTGCCCTCCGATTACGCCCAGCTGATCGATCGCTGCCGGCCGATAAACATCACAGGCTATCAGGAGGGGGCTTTTCTTGCGCTCTCCCTTGAGATGGTAAGCCAATTTACCGGAGAAAGTCGTTTTGCCCGACCCTTGCAAGCCAGCTACCAGAACGACCGAAGGTTTGCCCTTGAGCTCCAGTTCCGCAGCTTCGCCTCCCATGAGCTGCACCAATTCGTCATTGACGATTTTGGTCATCAGTTGCCCGGGCTTTACCGAAGAGAGGACGTTTTCCTGCCCCAGTGCTTTTTCCTTGATCTGATCGGTAAATTCTTTGGCAATTTTATAGTTGACATCAGCAGCCACCAGAGCGCGGCGGATCTCCTTGACCGATTGGGCTATATTGAGCTCAGTAAGTTTATTCTCTCCCTTCAGAGTCTTGAATGCTCCTTCCAGGCGGTCGCTTAAGCTTTCAAACATGTTATGTCATTCGTTTATTTGTCCCGAAACTTCCGGCAAAAGTAAGAAAATATACGCTTAACAAAATGGTCAGCTGTTTATCGCTGGTATAGGTTGAACGTGCAAGCTTTGCCCCCTCCCAGTTATCGGGTATTGAAACGGCTAAAAGCTGCGGATGGATCAACCTAAGCCCATATTTATGCGCAAAACACTGATAATCTGCCAGCTGCCCGTGCTTTTTAGCGAAAAAAACCATAAATTAAAGGCGCATTGGCAAAACAGCTGATCGAAGCTCCCCATAAGCATATCCATCCGCACGGCAGCCCAGGCGAACAAACCTGGCCTGTACCGAATAGACCAGATACTATTTAACAAACAAAACGAAACTATGTCTTTCCCACTGAAACTACTGATTGCTGTGTTGGTGTGGCTGGTTTTCTTCCTATTGACCTTCCGCTCTTGCGAGGAAGAACTCTGCTACGCCTGCGATGAAACAGCCCAGGAGATAAGCCGCGCTGACAGCGCCGAGGCTGCTCCGGATATTTCACTCACGGCCCCCCTCTACTTCCGATGGTCGGATACCACCGCCTACACGAACGAAAACATCGACAGCCTTGTCGGCAGTTTGCTGGCCGAAGGCAGAGAAGGCGAGCTGCTGGAAGTCACCGGCTTTTACTACGAAGCAGAAGAACCGCCCCAAGGCTACGAAAACATGGGCCTGGCACGCGCCGCCCAGATCGCCCGCCTTTTCGAAGGAGGGCTGGCTGAAGACCGCATTCAGGTGCGGGCAAGAAAAGTAGACGATACGGAGGGCGTACAGGACAGCGCTTTCGAAGCAGCCGAATTCGAATGGGTGGAGAGCAAAACCTCCGCGACGGTAGACGACATCGGCGACCGTATCCTCATCCGCTTTCCGGTGGGCTCTACGCAGAAAATTTACGACGCTGCAGTTGAAGACTACCTGGATAAACTGGCCGAACGGGTCAAAGATACGGGCGAAAAGGTAACCCTGACCGGCCATACCGACAATACGGGCAGTGATGCCGACAATATGGAGCTGGGCCAGGCCCGGGCGGACGCTATCAAGCGCATCCTGCAGGACAAAGGCGTGCCCGCGGAGCAAATCAGCACCAGCTCAAGGGGCGAATCAGAACCCGTAGCGCCTAATGCGACCGAAGAAGGCCGGTACGAAAACCGCCGGGTTGAAGTCCGGCTGATCAAACAACCATCATCACAAACAGAAAACTAACTTGAACCATGTTTAACCAAACCCTACTTTTGGCCTCTCTTGAGCCCTGCTGGCTCTGGTGGCTCATCCTTTCTGCCCTGGCTTTTATCCTGGGCGCCCTGCTAGGTTGCCTGTTGTGCAGCAACCGCAAACGCCTCCGGGAGTTAGAAGAAGAGAACGAAGGCCTGAAAGCTCGCGTGACCAATTGGGAAAAAGACTACAACGGCCTTAAGTACCAGCACGAAGAAATACAGAAAGAACTCAAAACCGTGCGGCAAAAGCTCAACAGCTGCGAAGCGGATAAGGCAGTGCTGAACACAAAGCTGCAGAAACTGCAATCGGAAGCCGAGGGCGATGATGCTGCCAAAGCTACTTTGGCCTCAGGCGCAGTTGTAGACACTGCCGGCAGCGAGGGCCAGGCAGGCCAGCTGGCCTTCGCAAATATTTTCCCCAGCGATAACCTGCAAATCATCGAGGGCATCGGCCCCAAAATCGAAGCAGTACTGAAAGACAGCGGTATTGTCAATTGGGAATTGCTGGCTGCAGCCAATGAGGAACAGCTGAGGAGCATCCTCACTGCCGCTAACCCCAGCTACCGCATCCATGATCCGAAGCCCTGGCCAGAGCAAGCCAAACTGGCGCAGGAAGGCAAATGGGAAGAACTCATCGCCCTGCAGAAGCAATTGGGCGGCGATGCGAGTGAAGAAACGGCAGCTACCAATTCCAAAGTGGAGAAAATGGCCGTGAAAGTGCTTGGTTTCTCTTCTAATCCGGAGGACCTGACCATCATCGAAGGCATCGGGCCAAAAATTCAGCAGCTGCTGAAGGATGGCGGCATCAACACCTGGCAAGATCTGGCAAATGCCCAGGTGGAAAAGATCCAAGAGATCCTCAGCGAAGCAGGCAGCAACTTCCGATTGGCCAAGCCCGCTACCTGGCCGCAGCAGGCTGCGCTTGCCGCAAACGCCCAATGGGCAGAGCTGCAGCAACTGCAGGAGCGCCTGCAGGGCGGTATCGACCGCTAAAAAGAAGCCCGCGCTGAAGATGGCCTCGGCGCGGGCCCTTTTGAACCGAGCGCCACTATTCTTGTTCCAGAATTGCTTCGGATACAAGCGTAAACCAATTGCCCTCTATGAAAAATTTACCGTTTCTGCTGGCGCTGGCTTTGCTGTTGAGCTGCCAGCCCCAAAGCGCTCAGAATACCCATTCCGGCGCTGCCTCTGACAACCATAACCCCGCCGCTCCTGGCTTTGATGCCGAGGGCTCCGACCCGGAAGCCATTGCCATTGCCGATCAGGTGATGGCAGCCATGGGCGGCCGTACAGCCTGGGACAATAGCCGCTATTTGCACTGGAATTTCTTCGGTATGCGCAGCCTGCTCTGGGATAAACAGCGCGGCCGCGTACGCATCGATATCCCCAAAGACAGCTTGAGCATCGTGGTACACCTGGACAGCCTCCAAGGGCAAGCCAGCCAAAACGGGCGCCTTTTATCAGGAGAGCGGCTGCAGGAACAACTAGACAGGGGCAAAAGCATCTGGATCAACGACGCTTACTGGTTGTTCATGCCCTTCAAGCTCAAGGACAGCGGCCTTACCTTAAAGCAATTGGGCAGCGATTCTACTCAGGCGGGGCGACCCGCTCATCGGTTGCAGCTGACCTTTGAAGGGGTGGGAGACACGCCTCACAACAAATACCATGTTTGGGTGGATAAAGAAGACCATCTGGTCCGGCAGTGGGCTTACTTCGAGAACGCCAAGGATGAAGCCCCCAAATTCATCACCCCCTGGCAAGACTACCAGGCCTACGGCCAGCTGCTGCTCAGCGGCAGCCGCGGCAAACGGCAGATTACCGACATATGGGTGATGGACACAATACCAGAGGGTAAATTTGATTTAAGGGCTAAAGACTAAGGGGTCGCGCAATAACAAGTTACCTAGAGTAGGCGAAGTTATTTTGTG
>CAYNIT010000120.1:0-12708 GCA_964397205.1 uncultured Phaeodactylibacter sp.
CTACTGGTTCTTTGTGCAGAAAACTGCCGGTGTGGATATCAGAAATTTGCACGATCTTCAATCCTTCCAAAGCGGCCGGCAAGTTGGGCAGCTTTACGCGTTCCCGGAAGAGGCGATAGCGGTACGGATTGCGGACTATGCCGTACAAGAGCGAGAAAAAAGGCACAGCGCCCAAGGCAAGCCCCAGCTGAGCCAAAAAGCGATTGCGGCTGGGGTCAAATGCAGCCGACCCGCTGGTTTTATGGTACAAAAAGGCACCTGCTCTGCGGAGGTCGTCGACCAGCAGCACCCCAACCACCAACAGCTTGGAGATGTAAGCGATGAAGAAAAAAGTGCGGATCAGGGTTTGAGCGGGCTTTGACCAATCATCCGTCAGCTCGGCCGCGCTGGCGCTCAGCCAAGCGAGGAAAGCCAGTGGCACCAGCCAGTGAATACCGTAAGCAATATTACGCAGCAGCGGCTGCCAGCCTTGTGTCAGGGTACGCACAGCCTGAAAGGCATAAAAATCAAACGCCAGCAACAAAGCGGCGAATAGGAGTAATCGCATCGTACTAAAATTGAGGTTACACTCTTTAAAAAGTCTGCAACCGCTCTTTAGTTGCCGAAAAGGGGCAAAAGATGGCCCAGCTGGGATGAAAGGGTTCAGCTTTTGCCCGCTCCCGCATAGTAAATTCGGTAAATGGCATTGGCATAGTCATCGCTGACCAGCATGGAGCCGTCGGGCAGCAGTTCGATATCTACCGGCCGGCCCGAAACTTTGCCGTTTTTCAGCCAGCCCTCGGCAAAGGGCTCGTAGGCGACCGATCGGCCGTTTTCCAACTTTACCCGCATCACTCGGTAGCCGATTTTTTCGCTGCGGTTCCAGGAGCCGTGCTGCGCAATGAATACTTGCCCTTGGAATCGTTCCGGGAATTGCTCGCCGGTGTAGAATTCCAGCCCGAGCGGTGCTACGTGCGGGCCGAGTTTCTGGACCGGCGGTACAAACTCCGCACAGCTCCGCTGTTCGCCGAACTCCGGGTCGGGGATGTCGCCCTGATGGCAATAGGGGTAGCCGAAGTGCAAGCCCTCGCGCGGGGCGTGGTTGAGCTCGCAGTCGGGCTTGTTGTCTCCCATCCAGTCCCGGCCGTTGTCGGTAAACCAAAGCTCGCCGGTTTCGGGATGCCAGGTGAAGCCTACCGTATTGCGGATGCCGTGCTGCACAACTTCCATGTTGCTGCCGTCTGGGTCCATGCGGGTGATAGAGGCAAAAACGTCATTTTCAGATTTGCAAATGTTGCAGGGAGCACCGACGGGGACGTAGAGCTTGCCGTCCGGGCCAAAGGCGATGTACTTCCAGCCGTGGTGAGTCTCGGTAGGGTAATCGTCGAAGATGACTTCCGGTTCACCGGGCTTGTCGAGGTTTTGCTCAATATCGTTGAAGCGGAGAATACGGCTGACTTCCGCTACGTACAGGTCTCCGTCTCGGAGGGCTACGCCATTGGGCATCTTCAGCCCCTCGGCCAGGGTGTAGAACTTATCGGCTTGGTGGTCACCGTCCGTATCTTTTAGGGCGTACACCTTGCCCTCGTCCCGGGTGCCAACGAAGAGCGTACCGCTCGGGGAATAGTCCATGGAGCGGGCATTTTTCACTCCCTCGGCGTAAGCTTCGATTTTGAAGCCCTCCGGCAGTTGGATGTCCTCCAGTGCCAGATCAGAAGACTTGAACATCCGCGGCCCGGGAGGGTTGAGGCGGCCGCAGTTGAGCAGAGGCAGGGCTATGAGCAAGAGTAAGGCATGGTATTTCATAGGCTGTTTATATCCTAAAACAGTCTGGGGAGAGCAGAGTTTGTAAGAGGAGTGAGCAAGCGGCAAGGCAGCACACAGTAGAAAACCCGTTCCAAAATTCATCCGGCGGCAGATGGCTTATTCGACTAGCAGAAATTTAACAATTGGGTAATACGCCTTGTCCTACCTTCGTGCCAACAATCTTTGTGACTATGAAAAACTGCTTGCCCTTTTTCTTTTTGCTGTTACTCGCTATTGCCGGGCGGGGCCAGGAGCAGCCGTATCTCATTCTGATTTCCTGCGATGGCTACCGCTGGGACTACACACAGCGTTTTCAGCCGCCCAACATCAGCCGCTTTGTGGAAGAGGGGGTACAGGCCTTTTCTATGATCCCCAGCTTTCCTTCCAAAACTTTCCCGAACCACTACGCCATCGCGACCGGGCTGCGGCCGGAGCGCAACGGGCTGGTCAACAACTCTTTCTACGACCCCAAGCGGGACGAGCTGTACCGCATTTCCAAACGCAGCGCCGTAGAGGACGGCAGTTGGTACGAGGGCCTGCCGCTATGGGTCAATGCCGAGCAGAACGGCATGACCGCCGCCAGCTATTTTTTCGTGGGTTCTGAAGCGGATATAAAGGGCATACGGCCTACTTATTACTACCGCTACAAAGGCTCCACGCCTAATGAGCAGCGCGTGCAGCAAGTGCTCGACTGGCTGCAGCTGCCCGAAGCGGAGCGGCCGCAGATGGTCACCCTCTACTTTTCAGATATGGATAATGTGGGCCACCGGCAAGGGCCTTCGGATACCGCTGCAGTGCGGAAACAGCTGATGGAGCTGGACAACGCCCTGGGGCAGTTATTCCGGGGCGTAGAGCAGAGCGGGCTGCCTGTCAACATTATCATGGTATCAGACCATGGTATGGTGGATGTCGCCCCAGAGCAATTGATCAATATCGATCCGCTGGAGCAGGAGGAGCAATACCGCATCGTCAACAACGGCGCGCTGGCTCACGTCTACCTTCAGGCCGGCGCCGATTCTCTTGCCGCCCTGCGTTACCTGCAGCAACAAACCGCCGAGCTGCCGGTAGAGGCCTACCCGCTGTCGGACTTTCCGCACTACCAAGACAAAGGCAATCCCCGCCTCGGGCAATTTATCCTTTACCCTGACTACGGCTATTACCTTTCCGACAGCCGCCGGATCGCTCTGGTCGAAAACGGCAGCTTTAGCCAGGGCGGGGAACATGGCTTCAATCCGGAGTTTCCGGAAATGCACGCCATTTTCTACGCCGGGGGCCCAGCGTTCCGCTCGGGCATCACCATCCCCTCTTTCCGCAATGTGCACGTTTACCCCCTGGCTTGCCGCCTACTGGGGCTGCCCATCCCGGAGGGTATAGATGGCCGCATTGAGGTCCTGGAGGGTATTCTCAAGCCATAAGCAGTTTCGATAGTAACGCTTGGCCTCATCCCCCCACGCCCAGCTGGCACATTAAGAAGCGGTAGCGGAATTCGTAATAGTCGATCAGCTGCTCGGTAGACTGCCCGGAGCCGTGCCCGCTGTCGTAGTTGATGTACAGCAAGATCGGGTCATGCTGTCCGGGATTATTCTGCAGGGCTGCTACGAACTTCTTAGCGTGCAGCGGGTCAACCCGGGAATCATTCTCCCCGGCGGTTACAAGGGTAGTGGGCATATTGACGCCCATACGGATGTTGTGGTAGGGCGAATACGAGAGGATGTACTGCAAGTCTTCTTTCTGATCGGGATCGCCGTACTCCGGTATCCAGTACCGGGCAATGAGGAATTTGTGAAAACGAACCATATCCAGCAAGGGCACTGCGCAGATGGCTGTACGGAACAGGTCCGGCCTTTGTGTCAGGACGGCGCCGACCAATAAGCCGCCATTGCTGCCCCCCTCCATGGCCAGGTGGGAGGTATTGGTGTAGCCCTGGCCGATCAGGAACTCAGCTGCTGCTATAAAATCGTCGAAGGTGTTCTGCTTTTTGTGCAGCATGCCGTCCTCGTGCCACTGCTCGCCAAATTCATCGCCACCGCGTATGCCTGCTACAGCGTAGACTCCTCCCCGGTTGATGAACATAGCGCGGGTGCCGACAAAGGAGGGGGAGATACCGTTGTTGAAGCCGCCGTAACCGTAGAGCAGCGTAGGGTTGCTGCCATTCAGCTCCAGGCCTTTCTTGTGCACAAGGAAGAGTGGTACCCGGGCACCGTCCTTGGACTCAAAAAACTCGATTTTAGCTTCCATCTCATCGGTTTCTACGGGCACTGCCTGTTGGTAGAACAGCTCCCAATCCAGCGATGGTTTGTCCAGCTCCGCCGGGTCAAGCCGAAAGATTTTGGAAGGGCTGGTGAAAGTGCTGAGCCCTACGAATACGGCATCTACATCGCGGTTGTAGCTGGCGTAGGAGATGTTGCCCACCTCGGGCGCTTCGACCTCCTTGATGAAAGTGCCGTCCAATTGGCGCAGCACCATGCGGGACAGCACGTCTTTTTTCTCTACGGTGATGAGGTAATCCTCGGTCACGGTGAAGCTCTCTAGCACTACCTCCTCCCGTTCGGGGACCAGCGTCTTCCAGTTGTCGAAGGCGGGCTCGGCTTTATCGGCCGCCATGAGCTTGAAATTGGGAGCATCGTGATTGGTGTAGAAATAGAGTTGGCCGCCGATGGCCTTCGGATAGGCGCGGAACTTTTGGTTGCTGTAAATCTCTACTGGCTCTTCTTCGCTGCCCGTCGGCTTTATACGCAGGGAGTGGGTGGCGTAGAAATCGCCTTCGCTGTAGAAAGTCACATCGCTGTATCTGGCATCGGAGACGCTTGCGGTATTTTTGCTGTCCTGTGGCACGAGCAAGGTCACGTCTTCCGAGCGGGGAGCGCCAATTTTATGCCGGCGCACCTCTATGGGCTCTTGTCGGTTGATCATTTCCTGGGTGCGTACCCAGATGTAAGCGTGCTGCTCATCGTCCGTCCAGGAGAAGCTGCGCAATCCTTCGATGGGATCGCCCAGCTGCTCTCCGGTCTTTGTGTCTATGATGTAGTAGGTGCGTATCTCAGCGCCTTTGCTCTGTACGCCTACCGCTACCCGGCTGGCATCCTTGGTAAAACTGCGGCCGCTCATGGAGGATTTGCCACTCGGGTCCAGTTTTTCTGGGTCGAAAAGGAGCTGCTCTTGCCCATCAATGATGGTATAGAGCTTGGCTTGCTTATCGCCCTTACGCCGGCGGGTGAAGAATTGGCGGTCGGCTACGAGCTGCAGTGGGCTTTCGATATCCCGGTCGATGTAGGCTTTGATTTCCTCCCTCAGCCCTTCAATGGCGGGGCATTCTGCATTGACGTATTGGAGAGTGGCATCGTGTTGAGCGCGCGTCCACTTTTTGACTTCCGGGTTTTCCTTGTCTTCCAGCCATCGGTAGGGGTCTGTGAGCATGTAGCCGTTCAGGGTATCCACTACGGGGCGGGCTTCGGTATGTGGGAAAACAAATTGAGCGTTGCCGTTTTGCATGATTACAAAGGTAAATAAGGCTAAGGAAAGGCAAATGTTTTTCATCAGTTATAAAAGTTAGGGGTGAAGGAACAAAGTGCCCGGCCATCTTAGTAGATTATAGCAAATTGGTGATAAAGCGGTTGTGCCTGAATCAAATGGCCAGTTAATTGCGGACTTCACGATTAGCAGTGCGGTAAAGTTGATTACCAGGGCCAAGATAATAAAGTCGAAGTGTAAAAAACTGCCAATTAGGCATTCCGCCCTGCTTAGCCGATAATGGTGGCGTTACCCTTCGCAACGGTGGCTACCAGAAAGCTTGGTACAGGAGGTTTAGCATCAAATCCTAGAGGGGTGGGTTTTGAAAAGAGTTAAGCCTGAGAGGCTGAAAAAGCCAAGCACATAGCTTTGATTATGCAACATGCTTCTCGTAAATTGGCTGTCTGCGGTATCGCAAACTGATTTGTAAAACGTATATTTGAAGCCTAATCAAATACAAGGAGCCCATGCAACGCCCTGACTTCAGCAAGATGCCCCTGGACAGAGATGCTTTGCAAGCCAGCCGGGAAGCAATGCCTTCCGGCAGTGGTGTGGAAGCACATTGGAAAACGCCTGAGAAAATTGAGGTCCCTCCCGTTCTGGAGCCAGAGCAGGCTGCATCGCTGAAGCATCTTTACTACGCGGCGGGCCTGCCGCCCTATCTGCGGGGCCCCTACAGCTCCATGTATACCGTCCGGCCCTGGACCATCCGGCAGTACGCTGGTTTTTCTACCGCCGAAGAAAGCAACGCCTTTTACCGCCGCAACTTGGAACAGGGCCAGAAAGGCTTATCCGTAGCCTTTGACCTGGCTACCCACCGCGGCTATGATTCCGATCACGAGCGGGTATCCGGTGATGTCGGCAAAGCCGGGGTTGCCATCGACAGCGTCGAGGACATGAAAATTCTCTTCGATCAAATCCCGCTGGACAAGATGTCCGTCTCCATGACGATGAACGGCGCGGTCATCCCGGTCATGGCTTTCTATATCGCAGCCGCAGAGGAGCAAGGCGTGAAACCTGAGCAGCTGAGCGGGACCATTCAGAACGACATCCTGAAGGAATTCATGGTGCGCAACACCTACATCTATCCGCCGCTGCCTTCCATGCGCATTATTGCCGATATTTTTGAATACACGGCGCAAAATATGCCCCGTTTCAACTCCATCAGCATCAGCGGCTACCACATGCACGAAGCTGGCGCTACCGCCGACATTGAGCTGGCTTATACGCTGGCCGATGGGCTGGAGTACATACGGGCGGGTTTGAAAGCGGGATTGCAGATCGATGATTTCGCCCCCCGATTGTCCTTCTTCTGGGCTATAGGGATGAACCACTTTATGGAAATCGCCAAAATGCGGGCGGGCCGTATCCTCTGGGCGGAAATCGTCAAGCAATTCAATCCGAAGAACCCCAAGTCTATGGCGCTGCGCACCCACTGTCAGACTTCCGGTTGGAGCCTTACCGAGCAGGACCCTTTCAACAACGTAGGGCGCACCACGGTAGAGGCGATGGCGGCGGCGCTCGGCGGCACCCAGTCGTTGCACACCAACAGCCTGGACGAAGCCATCGCGCTGCCCTCGGACTTTTCCGCCAAAATTGCCAGGGACACACAGATTTATCTGCAGCAGGAGACCGACATAACCAAGGCGGTGGATCCCTGGGGTGGCTCTTACTACGTAGAGTACCTGACCGACCAGCTGGTCAAGCGCGCCTGGTCGCTGATTGAGGAAGTGGAAGAGCTGGGCGGAATGGCCAAAGCCATCGAAGACGGGCTGCCTAAGCTCCGCATAGAAGAAGCCGCCGCCCGCAAGCAAGCCCACATAGACAGCGGGAAGGATCAGATCGTCGGCGTGAATGTGCTGCGCCGTACCTCCGAAGACCCCATTGACATTTTGGAAGTAGATAATACAGCGGTGCGCGATGCCCAAATCCGACGTATCAATCAGGTGAAAGCCAGTCGGGACGAAGCTGCTGTACAGGCTGCGCTGGAAGAATTGTATCAGTGCGCCAAAACCGGCGAAGGCAACTTGCTGGACAAAGCAGTGAAAGCCGCGAGGCTGCGCGCTACCCTGGGTGAGATTTCCTACGCCATGGAGCGTCAGTTTGGCCGTTTTGTGGCGCAGACCAAATCCGTCAGCGGTGTTTATTCGGGTGAAATCAGCGATAACGAGGCTTTCCAGCAAGCGAAAGCGCTGGCGGATGAATTTGCCGAGCTGGAAGGCCGCCGCCCACGCATCATGGTGGCTAAGCTGGGCCAGGATGGGCACGACCGCGGTGCGAAGGTAATCGCAACGAGTTTTGCCGACCTTGGCTTCGATGTTGACATAGGCCCTTTGTTTCAAACTCCTGAAGAGGCGGCGCGTCAGGCAGCAGAGAATGATGTGCATATCTTGGGCATTTCCTCTCTGGCAGCGGGCCATAAGACACTGGTGCCTGCCACCCTCAAGGCGCTTGCTGCCCTAGGCCGGGAAGATATCATGGTTGTAGTGGGGGGCATCATTCCAGCGCAGGACTACGACTGGCTGTTCGAGAAGGGCGTAGCAGGCGTGTTTGGCCCTGGTACGCAGATTGCAAAAGCCGCTTCCCAAATCCTGCAGGTGCTGATACGGGATACTAAAGAAGAAGCCATTTGATATGAGCCAATTTACGCATCTTGATAAAGAGGGAAAACCTCAAATGGTCAATGTGGAGGAGAAACAGCCTACCCAGCGCATGGCGAGGGCCCGCAGCATCGTAGTGCTGGGTGATGAGGTTATGGAACAGCTGGAAGCGGAGGAGCTGCATACCAAGAAGGGGCCTGTATTCCAGACGGCAGTTATAGCGGGTATTATGGCTTCCAAAAAAACGGGCGAGCTCATTCCGCTCTGCCATCCGTTGGGGCTTGACAGCTGCGATGTGCACATTCACGTCAACGAAGCGCGGGAGGTCGTTATTGATTGCAGTGCAACGATCAACGCTAAAACGGGTGTAGAAATGGAAGCACTTACCGGTGCTACCGTAGCGGCATTGACGGTTTACGATATGTGCAAAGCGTTTTCCCACGACATTCTCATAAAAGAGACCCGCCTGATGGAAAAGCGGGGAGGCAAACGCGATTTTGTACGGAACGTTTAATGCTTTGCCCGCCATTGCGTACCTTTATATAGAGTACAAAGACTGGCAGCAGAACAAATGAAGGCTGCCAGGTTTTACTATCCTACTCGTGCGTGTAAATTCTGAACCATGGCAGAAAACGATAAGCAACATAAAAAGCATGCAAGTTTGACCCGCCCTTCCTACGGGCACTTCCACCGTATGGAGTGGGCTATCCTAGGTACGCCCTGCGGCAATATTCAAAAGCTGGCTTACGCCATCATTGATCGCCTCAGTGATCTCTACCGGGTAGGCTATGTGGACGCTGACCACCGGGGTGCCGATGAGGCGGAAAAGCTGCCGGAGGCTATGCAGCATGGTGCCTGTATGGAATATACCGATAAGATTGAGCATCATCGTTTTGACTTTCAGGCAGAACTCAGCACCCATCAGTATCGCTGGCACTTCAATGAGCAAGATGCTGTCATCGTCAACGGCAACCATTTCCCTGCTAAGCGGCAGATTGTAGTAGTGGATCCCAAAAAGGAAGATTCCCTGCGCCGTAAGCTTGATCGGCTGACTGATGTACGCCTGATACTTCTGGCGGAAGGGGTTAAAGAGGCTTTCCCCTGGCTCAAAGAAGAGTTGGAGGGTTTTAACAACATTCCGCAGATGAAGCTGGAGGACGATGCCGGCATCCCGCTCTTCATCGAGAAAGAGCTGAACGCTGCCCCGGCTCCTCTCTACGGGCTGGTATTGGCGGGCGGGAAGAGTGAGCGGATGGGGGAAGATAAAGGGCTCATTGACTACCATGGCATGCCACAACGAGATTATGTAAAGCAACTGCTTCAGCACTACTGCCAAGACACCTTCCTGTCTTGCCGGCCAGCGCAAGCGGAGGAGCTGGAAAACCCGCTTCCCGACACCTTTGCTGGGCTGGGGCCATTCGGAGGCATACTTTCCGCTCTTCGCCAGAAACCCGATGCCGCCTGGTTGGTGGTCGCTTGTGACCTCCCGCTGCTCAATGACGAAACCCTTGCTCAATTGGTAGGTTATCGCAATGCTTCTCGCATTGCAACCTCTTTTCAGAGCCCTTCTACAGATTTCCCGGAGCCACTGGTTACCATTTGGGAGCCGCGTTCGTATCCGGTGCTGCTTCAGTTTTTGGCGCAGGGGTACTCCTGCCCTCGCAAAGTCCTCATCAATACGGAAATAGAGCTGTTGGACCCCAGCCAACCCGAGGCGCTTCGCAACGTCAACACCCCGGAGGAGAAAGAAGAGGCTATAGCTATCATCAACAATCAGCAAAAGGTAGAGTAAATGGCAGCTGAGTTTTGGCCGACCCTCTGGCTTACCTTTCAGCTGGCAGCGACCACTACCCTCCTGTTGTTTTTTATAGGCGTACCGCTGGCCTACTGGCTGTCGCGCAGCCGCAGCCATTGGAAACCTCTGCTCGAGGCTTTGGTAAGCATGCCACTGGTGTTGCCGCCTACCGTATTGGGGTTTTACCTACTCATGGCGTTTACCCCCAGCTCGGCATTCGGCGAGTGGCTGGAAGCGGCAGCGGGCATTCGTTTGGTATTTACTTTTTCCGGTTTGGTCGTCGGCTCGGTCATTTATAGCCTTCCCTTCATGGTGCAGCCGGTGCAATCGGGTTTTGAGCACCTGCCGGCTAATCTGGCGGAAGCCTCCTACACCTTGGGGAAGTCAGAATGGCAAACTTTCCGGAGGGTGCTCCTTCCCAACATCAAACCCTCCTTGCTCACTGGTTCGGTACTTTCCTTCGCTCATACGGTAGGCGAATTCGGGGTCATCCTCATGATCGGCGGAAACATACCGGGAGAGACCCGGGTAGCTTCAATCGCCATCTACGATGAGGTAGAGGCCCTCAATTACAGCCTGGCCAATCAGTACGCCCTGGTATTGGTTGTTTTTGCCTTTTCCATCCTGGCTATCGTCTACGGTATTAATCAGCGGGTCCTGCGAACTAGGTGAAATATTCCCGGGAGTCTTCAAAAATGTGTGCCGCAGGCAGAGATGCGCCTACCTGCTGGTAGGTAGGGAGGACGCAGGGCTTGACTATCAGTAGATTAGGTGCAGTAGCATTTCTGTAAATACAGTTTAGCGTACACTCTCTAATTCCCAAATTAGGAAACCAGCGCCACTGAGGGAAAAGAATGGGAGTAGTTGAAATTCCAATCAATTGATTTTCAGTAGCTTAGATTGTTGGCATGCGATTGGCAAAGCGGGAGGCAAAGAAGCGCAATCAAAACATTAATTCCAGCCGGCGAGCCAATAGCTACAGCAAAACCGTAGGGGAAACAACGGGAGTAACGATGCTCGCCGGTTTTTCAAAAAATTTGTGCATATTTAGGTTTAATGGGTTTTTAGGTGTTTTCGAGAGCCAAAGCGCCCTTCGCTCAATGCCCGCTCAGAGTTTTACAGCTATACGACTTGAACTTCATCTTGGAGTTTGTACGATTAGCAATTCTTAGAGAGCAACTTCTTTGATGGGTTATCAAGGCGCGATGGGGCTTGGCTCTCCTTTTTTTACACCTCTCCGAAGTACTGCCGGTAGATTCGCTTGCGCGGGTAAAACCCGAGGTAAATGGCTGGATATAGCAGGGCGCTTACTACTGGATTGATGCCTCTGAACGTAATGTCGTCCACGATGCGGGAGGTATCCTCTGTCACCTTTTGCACGATGTGTTTGTGCTTCCAATACTGCAGCGGAAAGGGCAGTTGTACTCCTTGATCGATGAAGTAGGCCTCTTTTTCGTTGGCTCCATCCTCGGTAATATCGCTGATCCACTCGGCTTTGACAGGGCTGAGAAAACGCAGGTGCACCCGGTCGCCTTTCTTGGAGCCGGTAAAGGCTGCGATTTCCACCTTCCCCTGCTTGGGCAGCAGAGCTTCAAACAGCGCCCGGTCGAAACCCGCTATGACGGTTTGGTAATGGCCTTTCACCTCTGTTTCAAGTCTGATGTTCATTGGGCAGAAAACTTTTTTGATGCAGGCAGAACGCTGGGCGCGCCGGCATGGTTCAAGCCTTGCACTTATTCGCGGCTGCTGGTTTGTATTTACGGCGGACTGTCCTATTTTTGGACGCATCATTCAACATCAGACTCCCATGGCCAGCCAACTGCAAGAAATATTCCGGAAGAAATTAGTGCCCGTCTCCTTTCAGCGGACCATTGGCCTGTTCGGGGCGACGACCATCGGGGTGGGCGCTCTGATGGGAGCGGGGGTTTATGTACTCATCGGCCTGGCTGCTGGCGTAGCGGGCCCTTCCGTATGGATTTCCTACATTATCTGCGGCGGACTGGCATTTCTGACGACTCTGCTTTTCGCCGAATTGGCCCGGATTGTGCCCATCTCCGGAGGGGGTTACGCCTATGCTTATCGTTCGCTGGGCAGGCTGGGCGGATTTGTTACCGGATGGTTTCTGGCGCTGGGCAGTATTTTTGCCTTCGGCTTGTACGCGATTGGCTTTGCGGAATACTTCGCCTCCATTCTGGGCTACAGCATGCCGCCTTTAGGTATAAAAATCATCGCTGGCTCGCTGGTGCTGTTGTCCACTTTTCTCAATGCCAAGGGTACTGAGGGAGCAGACCGGGTACAGACCATATTAACCTGGGGCAATCTCGCTGTCCTGATCATTCTACTGGTGGGAGCCGCCTTTTATCTAGAACCAGAACTGGCGCAGCCTACTTTCCCCAATGGCGTGCAAGGGACCTTCAATGCCATTGGAATCATCTACATCTCCTTTTTCGGCTATCAGTTGATCGCCAATAATGCAGATGAAATCAGGGAGCCTACGAAGACGGTGCCCAAAGCCATGAAGCTAGCGATGGGCATCGCCATCCTGTTCTATTTGTTGGTAGCGGTAGCCAGCATACTGGTGATCCCCTGGCAGCAGCTTTCGGCCTCCAACGCTCCTCTGGTAGAAGTAGCTACAGCCGTCTTCGGCAACTTCGGCTGGATATTGATCGCAAGCGGTGGTTTTTTGGCTTCTGCCGGGGCGCTTAACAGTACGGTGCTTTCTCAGGGCCGTCAAATCTACGCTATGGGCAGCGATCGTTTTGTACCTGGCCTACTGGGGCAAATACACGAAGGAGCCAAAAACCCCGGGCTGCGATTCTGGCGGGAGGGTTGCTGGTTTTTGTGTTTCTGCTGCTGTTTCAGCTGGAGTTCATCGCCAAAGCTGCTAACTTTTGCCTGCTGATGTCGCTGCTGCCTGTATCCCTGGCGTTGGCCCGCATTTACCGGCAGCGGGAGGAAAAACGCCCTAAGGGGTCGCGCAACAATAACTTACCGATTTAGACTCGTTTTTTTGCACGC
>CAYNIT010000121.1:0-12681 GCA_964397205.1 uncultured Phaeodactylibacter sp.
CCCGACGATAAGGCGCTATTGTCAAAGCCCAGTAACGGCGGGCAAGAAAAGTCTACTTTTTTCAGATTGCTGTCCCTGTTAATGCCATGCTCTTGGGATGTAGGATATTTGGTTTGAGGTTTTTGTTTTATTTACACTAACCAGATTCAAAGGTG
The DNA here is from genome assembly GCA_964397205.1 of uncultured Phaeodactylibacter sp. Classification (GTDB taxonomy): domain Bacteria; phylum Bacteroidota; class Bacteroidia; order Chitinophagales; family Saprospiraceae; genus Phaeodactylibacter. The sequence goes on from CAYNIT010000121.1 coordinate 156, forward strand.
TAAATTTAATGGTAAAAAAACAAAAGCAGCAAACAGTTTTTCACACCGACGTAATATACCAAATTAAATTGGGATGTTAAATTGCCGTTAAGTCTTTTTTAGTCCCTATCTTAACGTGTACATTTTGGCTGGTGCTGCCTTTAGCCCGATATTGAAATGCCAACCTAAGGATGATCAGATACTTGATGCTTCCACTGCTCTTATGCAGTCTGTCATTGCCGCTTGCGCAAGCACAGCTCCCAGGCTACTTACAGCAGGGGGAGCGCGTCGAAATACCGTTTACCTATGTCAATGGATTCATGGTTGTGCCGGTCGTGTTCAACGGGATATTTCCCCTGAACTTCATTTTTGACACCGGGGCGGAATACACCATTCTTGCCCAGCGGGAAATTACCGATCTGCTGCAGGTCAATTACCAGCGGCGCTTCACGCTCTTGGGCGCTGACCTGACCACCGAAATCCACGCCTACCTGGCTCCGAACATATCACTGAAAATAGGCCCTATGCTGGCCAGAAACCGCCCCATACTGGTGCTGGAGGAAGACTATCTGCGCTTTTCGGATTACGCCGGCGTGGAAGTTGCGGGCATTCTAGGGGCTGACTTCTTCCGGCACTACATTGTGGAGATCAACTACCGGCGGCAACGCATTACCATTCACCACCCCTCCGGTTATGAGCGCCCCAGAGGCTTTAAAGAGATGGAATTGACCATCAAGCGTTCCAAGCCTTACCTCAGCGCTAAAACCACCTTCAAGTCTGGCCTGGCCAAGAAGCTGTTGTTTCTTATAGACAGCGGTGCTGCCCTGCCGCTGATGATCAATCTAGATACCCAGCCGGACATCAAGCTGCCCGAAAAGGTCCTCCCCGCCAATCTGGGCCAAGGGCTCGGGGGCTTCATCATCGGGTACAAAGCCCGGGTCGCGGAATTGTCCCTGCCGCCATTTGCCTTTCAGGAGGTAGTCTGTAGTTTTCAAGACCGCAGCCAGTTGCCGCCGCGGGATAGCAGCCTGCTCGACCAGCGCCATGGCATCATCGGCAATGGCATACTGGAACGGTTTACCATCATCATCGACTACCTGCAGGAGCGGCTCTACCTGAAGCCTAACCGCAAGTACGATAATGCCTTTGAGTACGACCGCAGCGGCATGCTGATCGTTGCCGGCGGCCAGCGCCTGAACGAGTTCTACATCTACAGTGTGCTTGAGGGCACCCCCGCTAGCGAAGCTGGCCTGAGGGCAGGAGACCGAATCATGCGCATCAATTGGATGCCTGCCTCTTTTCTGACGCTGGAAAGCATCAACGACCGGCTGAAGAAAAGGCCCGGCAAGAAAATACGCCTCGTCATTAAGCGCAACGGCAAGCGTTTGCGCAAAGTGCTTATCCTGCGCGACCTGCTGTAGCCTCTTATGGCCCAACAATACAGGATTTGTAATTTTGGGTTGGCAGACTATAAAAGGCTTTGCTTTGAGTATGCCAAGTATTCTCCCTATATTCCCCGCCTTTCGACTGGGCCAACCTTGAGGAGCGGAACCGGTTAATACAGTTGTATCCAAATTAACAAATTCACTACATACATGCTTGACATCAAAGTATATACGCCATTTGACCCGGCTACCGTGAGCGAAAAAGACCGCATCATCGATTTTCTCTTCGAGCATCTCGATCAATACGGCGACAAACGAGAAGATATTAAAAAAGCCATACTCTACGCACAAAAAGAAACTGCTTCTCACGGCGGTTTCGTGCTGGCCGGAGAAATCGATGGCAAAATAGTTGGCAGCGTGGTCATCAACCGCACCGGCATGGAGGGGTATATTCCCGAAAACATCCTTGTTTACATCGCAGTAGACGGCAGCCAACGGGGTAAGGGCATCGGCAAGAAGCTGATGGAAAAGGCCATCAGCCTGGCTCAGGGAGATATTGCCCTGCACGTGGAGCCCGACAACCCCGCCCGGCACCTCTATTCCAAGCTTGGGTTCACCAGTAAGTACCTGGAGATGCGCCTGAAAAACAAATAAACCGACGGAATGCACTTTATTGACATCCTGATTTTTATAGTTTACTTTATTGGCATGCTGGGAATTGGCTTTTTCTTCTTCCGGCAAAACAAGACCTCCGATGATTACTACGTGGGCGGGCGCGAGATGGGCAGCATACACATTGGCCTTTCGGTAGTAGCTACCGACGTAGGGGGCGGTTTTTCCATCGGCCTGGGGGGGCTTGGTTTCCTGATGGGGGTAGCCGGCTCCTGGATGCTTTTTACCGGGCTGATCGGCGCCTGGCTCAGCGCTGTCTTTCTCATTCCCAAAGTGAACCGGCTGTCGAAACGCATCAACCTGATGACTTTCCCGCAGCTGTTCCATTATTTTTACAGCCCTCGGGTGGCGCTGCTGGCTGGCATCATCTCCGCTATTGGCTACCTGGGCTTCACGAGTTCTCAACTGCTGGCGGGGGCTAAGCTGGCCTCTGCCACCTTTACGGCCCTCAGCCTGCAGCAAGCGCTGATTATTATGGGAGTAATCGCCGTAGTTTACACTGTAGCGGGAGGGCTGAAAGCTGTTATCTACACGGATACCGTTCAATGGATCATCCTGATGTCCGGCCTTGTCTTCATCGGTATTCCGATGGGGTACTACGCGGTAGGCGGTTACGATGCCATCCGGGATGTGGTCAGGCCAGAATTCCTGCAGCTGAGCAATGTGAGCTGGGCGCAGCTGGTCAATTGGGGCGTCACCATTATCCCGATTTGGTTCGTCGGCATGACGCTGTACCAAAGAATTTACGCCTGCCGGGATGAAAAAACGGCACGCCGGGCCTGGTACGTAGCCGGAATTTTCGAGTACCCCATCATGGCGTTTATGGGGGTATTGCTCGGATTGTTTGCCCGGGTAGGGGCAGATCAAGGCATGTTTGAATCCCTGGGATACCTCAACCCAAGTGATATGGATGCGGAAATGGGGCTGCCCCTTCTGCTGCGCACGGTACTGCCCGCTGGCCTGACCGGCCTGATGCTGTCCGCCTATTTTTCAGCCATAATGTCTACAGCTGACAGTTGCCTGATGGCAGCCTCGGGCAATGTGGTCACCGACATTTTAGAACGTTTCATTCCACTGAAGGGCGACGAACAAAAAATACTCCGTTACAGCCAGGTGGCTACCTTCATCATCGGTGCCATCGCGCTGCTGATTGCCATGAGCATGCAGAATGTGCTGGAGCTCATGCTGCTGTCCTACGCTTTTATGGTGAGTGGTTTATTCGTTCCGGTCATTGGAGGCATGTACTGGAAAAAGAGTACGCCCACCGCCGCTTTCTGGGCCATGCTGCTGGGAGGAGGCACGACGATGGCGCTCGTTTTGACGCCCTATGAATTACCCTACGAGCTGGATGCGAACATCGCTGGTATCAGCATCTCGGCACTGTCCTTTATTCTGCTCAGCTACCTGACACCGCGGCCGGGAATATCGGCTAAGGAAAAGCTGGCTGAACCTCAAAATCAAGTTAGCCTATGAGTTCTGAGCCCAAATGGGCGAAAGGCCTTAAGGAAGAACGCCGCTACCTGCACCAACACCCGGAATTGTCGGGCGAAGAAGAAAAAACAGCGGCTTACATTGCGGAGCAGCTGCAAGCGCTGCAGCCTACCAAACTGATCAAAGGCATTGGCGGCCATGGTTTGGCGGCCATCTTTGACAGCGGGGAAGACGGCCCCAGCCTGCTCTACCGTTCAGAATTGGATGCGCTGCCCATTGAGGAAGAAAACGATTTCGGACATCGCTCCGAACGGCAGACCGTATCTCACAAATGCGGCCACGACGGGCACATGGCCATTGTGCTGGGCTTTGCCCGCTATGTAGCTCAGTATCCGCCGGATAGCGGGCGGGTCGTCATCCTGTTCCAGCCCGCCGAAGAGATCGGCGCCGGCGCTGAATGGATGCTGGCAGACCCCAAATTCGAGGAGCTGCTCCCCGTAGACTATGCCTTTGCCCTGCACAACCTGCCTGGTTACCCCTTAGGCCAGATTGTGTACAAGCGGGGCCCCTTCAGCGCCGCGGTCAAGAGCCTGATCATCCGGCTCTACGGCAAGACATCCCATGCCGGCGAGCCGGAAAATGGCATCAATCCGGCTATGGCTATTGCTGAAGTCATTAAAGAAGCCCATATTGCCTGCCAACCCGATGTTGAACAGGAGGGGTTCGCCATCCTCACCCCCGTACACATCAAGATGGGCGAAATAGCCTATGGGGTATCAGCGGGCTATGGGGAAATCCACCTGACCATACGCACCTGGACAGAAAAAGAGATGAGCGAGCTAAGCGCCCGTTTGCTGAAATACGTTAGTAAAGTAGCCATTCGCCACAACCTCAGGGCAGAGACGGAGTGGACCAATGTGTTCCGTACTACGCGCAATGAAGAGGAGGTGGTGGACATCATCGAACAGGCAGCGCTGGACAACGGCTACGATAGCGTGCAGAGCAAACGCCCATTCAAATGGGGTGAGGATTTCGGGGCTTTCACCCAGCGTTTTCGGGGCGCCATGTTTGGCCTCGGTGCAGGCGAGGATCAACCCGCTTTGCACAATCCCGATTACGATTTTCCGGATGAGACGATCCTGGCCGGCATTTACATGTACCGTAGAATCATGGAATCAATCTTGGGATAATATGCTGTCGACTTCAAAAATTCAGATCAGCCGAAGGGCTTTGGAAAGCAACATACGCTTTATCCGAGAGCAGATCGGCAAGGATGCCATTGTGTCTTCTGTAGTCAAGGGCAACGCCTACGGGCACGGCATCGAGGTATTTGTTCCCCTGGCGGAAAAATGCGGCACCCGGCATTTCTCTGTTTTTGACGCAGCCGAAGCGTATCGGGTCAAAAAAGTAGTGGAATCCCCGGACACGGAAATTATGATCATGGGCATGATCGAAGATCAGCACATCGATTGGGCCATCGAAAACGACATCTCCTTTTTTGTGTTCGAACTGGAGCGGCTCATCTACGCGGCCAAGGCAGCGCAGCGCATCGGCCGGCCCGCCCGGGTGCATGTGGAGGTAGAAACAGGCATGAACCGGATCGGCTACGAGGCCCATGAGCTGCCGGAAGTAGCCCAGCTATTGGCGGCGCATGGGGATTGGCTGTCCTTCGAGGGGCTTTGCACCCACTTCGCTGGCGCGGAAAGCATCGCTAATTATGTGCGGGTCACCAAACAGCGCAAGGTGTACAAGCGCATCTACAAATGGTTTCTCAGCCAGGGGCTGCAGCCCAAACTCCGCCATACCGCTTGCTCAGCGGCTGCAATGCGCTACCCGCCCACCCGCATGGATATGACCCGCATCGGCATTTTGCAGTACGGCTTTTGGCCGAGCCGGGAAACGCTCATTGAGTACAACAGCCAGGTGAACCGGCAGGACAACCCCTTGGAACGCCTGCTGTCCTGGAAAAGCCAGGTCATGGACATCAAAACCGTGAAAACCGGGGAATACGTTGGCTACGGCACCTCCTATCTGGCCAATGAGGAAATGAAGATCGCTACCGTACCCATCGGCTACGGGCATGGCTTCAGCCGCTCGCTCAGCAACGCCGGCCGGGTCTTGATCCATGGCAAACGGGTGGGTGTAATCGGTATGGTGAATATGAACGCCATCACAGTTGACATCACGCAGCTGGAGAGTGTCGAGCGGGGAGATGAGGTAGTTATCATCGGCCATCAGGGCGAGCTGGAGCTCTCTGTTTCCGCATTCGGAGAATTCTCCAATCAGGTCAACTACGAGCTGCTTACCCGCCTGCCGCTGGACATCCCCCGGGAGGTAGTCAATTGAGCGCAACAGGGGCTAGTACTCCATATAATAGTGGTAAAGGACAAAAGGCTCGACTATAAAATTTCGACTAGCTTATAACAGGCTTGAACCCTGTATGCATTGATTTGTTTTGTAAGACGGATCTAAACCTAACTTCTATTTTCCTACAGACACCCCTACTCCGCATGGCGTATTTTCCCATACCCTAACTCAGCACTTACAAGGGCATCACCCAGCAGTATAACATTTAAAGCTCAGCCCGCCTGTAAAAGGGGGCTCGCTTCAACTTTAACTCACTATAATGGCATATCTGACGCTTAACCGCAGTCATTTGAAGCACAACTACGACTATCTGGATAATATTTTTTCAGAGCGCCAAATCGATTGGGCTATTGTCACCAAGTTGCTTTGCGGCAACGAAGACTACCTGAGAGAAGTCATCAATCTAGGCATAAAAGAAGTTTGCGACAGCCGCATTTCCAACCTGGCGAAGATCAAGGCGATCGACCCCAAGGTACAGACCGTGTACATCAAGCCGCCGGCAATGGGGGAGATTGAGGATGTGGTCCGCTACGCCGATGTCAGTTTCAATTCCGAGAGCTCCACCATCAACATGCTGTCGGAAGAAGCCCAACGGCAGGGCAAAACCCACCGGGTGACCATCATGATCGAGCTGGGCGACCTGCGCGAGGGCATCATGGGGGAGCACCTTATGGAGTTCTACGAGAAGATTTTTGATTTGCCCAATATTGAGGTGGTGGCCATTGGGTCCAACCTCAACTGCCTGCACGGCGTCATGCCGTCTGAAGACAAACTCATTCAGCTGAACCTCTACAAACAGCTGGTGGAGGCCAAGTTCAATAAAAAAATCCCCTGGATAACAGGGGGCACCTCCGTAGTGATGCCGCTGCTGTTCCGTCAGCAGGTGCCCAAGGGCATCAACCATTTCCGGATCGGCGAGACGCTTTACTTTGGAGTAGACCTCTTCGAAGAGAAGCCCATTCCTGAAATGAAGCACGATGTGCTGCGGCTCTACACCGAGATCATCGAAATCACCAAGAAGCCTAAGGTCCCCATTGGTATGCTGGCTTCCAACCCCTCAGGAGACGTATTTGAAGTCAACGAAGAAGACTACGGCAAGGAATCTTACCGAGCCATCCTCGATATCGGCACCCTGGACATATCGCTGGATTACCTGGTGCCGGAAGACGAGAGCATTGAGATCGTCAACGCCAGCTCCGATATGCTGGTGGTGGACCTGGGCAACAAAAGCCCGGATTATAAGGTAGGCGATAAGTTGAGCTTTACCCTCAAGTACATGGGGGCCCTGAGCCTGCTCAACTCCGACTATATCGAAAAGCGCGTGGTGGATTAGGCGTAGGCGATGTGGAATAGCGCATCCCCCTGATTGACTACGGCGGCGTTGTTGTGGCCAATGATGTAACCATCGTGATTGGCTTTCACCCTGGCTTCTTCCTTTCCGTGGGGGTTATTGATGGCACCGAGGACTTCGCCTTTGGCCACTGCCTTTCCGGCATTTTTATACCAAAGGAATAGTCCGGCGCGCGGCGCGCGGACCCAGGCAGATTTGCTCAAATGCAGGCAGGGGCGCTCGGGCGGAGCTGGCACCTCCCGGGCGGGCAGCATTCCTTGTGCGAGCAAGAGGCGCTTCAAGCCAGCCAGTCCTTTTTCGATGGCTACCCCGTCGTAGCGCAGGCTTTCGCCTCCCTCGTATATCAGTACGGGGGTGCCTTGTTCTAGAGCCACTTTTCGGAAAGACTTGGCGATCGGGGATTTGGCCAGAGATAAGGGGGCCGCAAATTGTTGAGCCAGCCGCTCGCTTGCAGCGTGCCCTTTGCTGTACCGAATTTGCGGGTAATTGTACAGACTGTCGCCACCGGTATGGAAGTCCAGAGCGATATCAATTTGGGGCAGGATTTTTTTGCTGAGGGAGCGAGCTACCCGGGCGGCAAGGGATCCCTTGGCGCTGCCTGGGAAGGAGCGATTCACATCTTTGCCGTCGGGCACCTCCCGGGAAAAATTGATGAAGCCGTAGATATTCACCAGCGGTATAGCGATCACGCTGCCCCGCTGCAATTTTTCAAATACCCCGCGCACCAGAGCCCGGCGGACAATCTCCACCCCATTGATTTCATCACCGTGTACCCCCGCCATGACCAACATCACTGGGCCCGGCTCCGAAGACCGGTACACATGAGCTTCTATCCGGATCTGATTGCCGGAAGGCAAACGCCCAACGGGTATCTTTACGATTTCCTGCTTTCCCGGCAGTATAACCGACTTGTGTATCAATAGGTCGTTCATGGGGCATGCTGTTTGTTCCTAGCGCCGCGCCGCCGCTCCTCTACAAACTGCAGGATAGCATCGGCAACGTTCGCTCCGCTGGCAGTTTCTATGCCTTCCAGCCCGGGCGAGGCGTTAACCTCCAGCACCAAGGGCCCCCGTTCGGAGCGCAGAAAATCCACCCCTCCGATATCCAGCCCCATAAGCCCTACCGATCGCAGGGCGATGGCTTCTTCCTCCGGGCTGAGCACCGCTGGCCCTGCTTTGGCTCCCCTGTGCAAATTGGACCGGAACTCCCCCCGCCTGGCCTGGCGGCTCATAGCGGCTACTACCCTGCCGCCGACAACCAGCGCGCGCACATCTGCGCCGGCTGCTTCGCGTATGAACTCCTGCAGTATGACCCGCTCCCGCAGGCGCTTGAAGGCTTCCACTGTCGCCTGCACCCTACGGTAAGAATCTGCCAGCACCACGCCAAGGCCGTGGGTGCCTTCCAGCAATTTGACGACCACCGGCAGCCCACCCAGATGCTCAACGGCGGACCAGAGGTCCTGGCCATCTGCTACCGCGATCGTGCTAGGCACTTGCAGGCCGTGCTGCACCAGTTGCTGCAGGCAGCGCAGCTTGTCGCGGGCTTGCAGCAAGGCTTTCGAACTGGTAGCACAAAAAATGCCCATAGCCTCAAATTGGCTAATGACCGATGCGCCAAGGGAAGTCACCGATGCGCCGATCCGCGGAATGACCGCATCAAACTGGCTGAGCGGCAAACCGTCGTAATAGATGTTAGGGGTGCCCGCCTCTACTACGAGGGAGCAGCGGGTGTGGTCTACGATATGCATTTCGTGGCGGCGCGCCATACCAGCCCGCACGAGGCTGCGGGTGGAGTATAGCTGTGGGCCACGGGAAAGTATCGCTATTTTCATGAGGCGAGTTTAGCCCAGTAATAATACGCAGGATTTGGGGAAGAAATGCAATCTTGCTCCCCTAAACTTGGCAGCAGTGCCAATTTCCAATGGCGAATGCCTATCTTGCCACAAATTTTCAAGCCTGCATGAGTTCTTCTGACCCCTTCCAGCTCAACGATAAACGCGTAATCAATGCCTGGGCTTTTTTCGACTGGGCCAATTCTGCCTTCGCGCTCGTGATTACAGCCGCTATTTTCCCAGCCTACTACGAGGCGGTAACGGATGAATTCATCCCCGTCTTTGGTATTGAGGTAGAAAATGGCTCCCTGTATTCTTTCGCCATATCCCTATCGTACCTGCTGATCGCCCTGCTCTCTCCGCTGTTGTCCGGTATTGCTGACTACGGCGGGCGGCGAAAGTTTTTCCTGCAGTTTTTCACCATCATGGGCTCTGTTGCCTGCCTGCTGCTGTTCTTTTTCAAGGGTATGGGCCAGGTTGCCCTCGGCACCTTAGGGTTTATGGTGGCGCTGATCGGCTTCGCGGGGGGGCTGGTATTTTACAATGCGTTCCTGCCGGTAATCGTCACCGAAGACCGTTACGACCGGGTAAGCGCTAAGGGGTTTTCCTTTGGCTACATCGGTAGCGTCATTTTGCTGGTCATCAACTTGTTGATGATACAATTTCACGAAACCTTGGGGTTTGCAAATGAAGGCATCGCTACTCGTTTTGCCTTTCTTACCGTGGGGCTCTGGTGGATTGGCTTTGCGCTCATACCATTTCGGCGATTGCCCTCGGATGCCCGGCAGAAGACCCGGCCGGACATGCTCAAGCGGGGCTTTGAAGAATTGAAAAAGGTCTGGCGGGCCGTAAAAGGGCAGCCCAACACCCGTTCTTTTTTGCTTTCCTTTTTTGCGTACAGCGCCGGTGTGCAGACGGTGCTCTTCCTAGCCTCTACCTTTGCAAAGGCAGAACTGGACTTCAGCACCCCCGAGCTGATTGCCATCATTCTAATCTTACAGATTGTAGCTATTGCCGGGGCTTATGTCTTTGCCTGGGTCTCCGAATGGAAGGGCAATAAGGCATCCCTCGTCAGCATGCTGCTCATCTGGATGAGCATTTGTACCATCGGCTATTTCGTACAGGCCAAGGGGCAGTTTTACGTGCTCGCCGCGGCCGTAGGGCTGGTCATGGGAGGCATTCAGTCTATGTCGCGCTCCACCTACTCCAAGCTGATCCCAGAGGAAACCAAAGACACAACTTCCTACTTCAGCTTTTACGATGTGCTCGAGAAAATTGCGATCATCATCGGCACCTTCACCTTCGGCGCCATCAATCAGGTGACCGGCAGCATGCGCCTTAGCTTGCTGGTGCTCGGTGGCTTTTTCTTCATCGGGCTGCTGCTATTGTCTAAGGTACGGGTGGAAAGGGGCAAAAGCGGCGCGTGATGCTTCCGGCACTACCAAAATTACGCTCATTGATGAACCTGCGGCAGCGGTGTGGCCTTTCTTAGTATACGCGTCAAATGTATAAAAAATAAACAATGAAATTACGCACACTGATGGCCGCCGGCTGCCTGCTGTTCTTAGCGGGTACCGTTCAGGCCCAAATTTTTTCCGAAGCCAAACGCTCCATGAGCCAGGGCGAGCAGCCCAGTTTCCTGATCGATTTGCAGATTGGCAATACGGATGTTGTGGAAGACCTGTGGCAGGATTATCTCAAGGATTTCGATGCCCGAAAGCCGAAGCAAAACCGCAGCGGAGAGTACTTTGCGGATAATGCAGAAATTGAAAGTATAAGCAATAACACGATTGATGTCTTCGCTACCATCGAGGGCAAAGGCAAAGCGGAGGGCGTACTGCTTACCGTCTGGTTCAACCTTGGAGGCGCCTACCTTTCCTCCGAACAGCACCCGGAGCGTATGGAAGCTGCCCGGAATTGGCTGCAAGGCTTTGAAACGCTGGTGCTGAAGTCCTACGCCGAAGAGGCGCTAGAGGCCGAAGAAGACCAGCTCGACGATCTGGAGGACGAGCTGAAGGACCTCCGCAAGGAACGGGAAGATGCGGAAGAGGAAGTAGAGGATTTAAGGGAAGCCCTGGAAGAAGCCAAAGCCCTGGAAGAACAGAAAGCTCAGGCGGTGGAAGCTAAAGCGGAAGAAGTGGAGCTGCAACGCGAAGTTGTAAAGCGCAGTAAGAAAAAAGTGAAATCGCTGAAAAACTAAGCACGCCAGTACATGCTATCCGAACGCATACTTGAATTCAACCGCTCGCTGAGCCCCGATTGGCGCATACCTTCAGGCATCGACTTGCTGTACCCCTACGAACGGGAGGCCACTTGGGAGGCTATGGCCCGGTTTTACCAGCAGTACTACGCAGACGAGCGAGTCCGGATAGCTTTGTTTGGCATCAACCCTGGAAGATTTGGGGCAGGCGTTACGGGCGTCCCCTTTACGGACCCCATACGGCTGGAGAGCGAGTGCGGTATTGAGAACAACTTTCCGAAGAAACCAGAGCTATCTTCTGACTTTGTGTACCGCTTTATCCACGCCTGGGGCGGTGTCCGGGACTTTTACCAGCACTTTTACATCACTTCGCTCTGCCCCCTTGGCTTCACCAAAAATGGCAAAAACTACAATTACTACGACGATAAGGAGCTGGAAAAAGCAGTAGAGCCCCACATCATCAACAACATCCGGGCTCAGCTGAACCTTGGGGTCACCGATGAGGTGGCGCTCTGTATGGGAGTCGGTAAGAATTGGAAATTTTTCAAGCGGCTGAACGAAGCGCACGGATTCTTCAAAGCCGTCTACCCGGTACCTCACCCCCGCTGGGTCATGCAATACCGGCGCAAACGGCTGGAAGAATTTCTGCAGCAATACGTTGAGGCCCTGCAGGAAGCTGCGCGGTCAGTAAGCTGACAGCAAGCCTACAAGTGGCGCTCTGCATGGTAACTAGAACGCACGAGCGGGGCACTTTCCACAAAGTCAAAGCCTTTGGAAAGGCCAACTTCCTTGTACTCAGCAAACTTGTCAGGATGCACGTATTTGGCTACGTCCAGGTGCATTTTAGTAGGCTGCAGGTACTGGCCGATGGTCATGACATCACAACCGTGCTCGAGCAGATCGTCCATGGTTTGGTATACCTGCTCGTCGGTTTCGCCCAGCCCTACCATGATGCCGGATTTGGTGCGTTTGCCGTACGCTTTGGTGCGCTTGATTTGCTCCAAGCTGCGCTTGTACTTGGCCTGCGGGCGCACTTTGCGGTAAAGGGCTTCTACGGTCTCCATATTGTGGGAAACGACTTCCTGCCCTGCCTCTATCATACGCTCCAGCGCCCACCAAGTAGCGCGCACGTCGGGAATCAGCGTTTCGATGGTCACCTCCGGCGTGCGTTCTTTAATGGACCGGACGGTTTGGTACCAAACCTCGGCACCCCGGTCTTTGCGTTCGTCACGATTGACGGAGGTAATTACAGCGTGTTTCACCCAGATCGGAAGAGCACACGTCTGAACTCCAGTCACGTGAAACGATCT
>CAYNIT010000122.1:0-3831 GCA_964397205.1 uncultured Phaeodactylibacter sp.
CCGGCCGGTGCCCTCAGCGGCAGCAGCCGGAACGGACAAACTATTTCCAAACCCAAGCAGCCGGCAAAGCCGGCGCTCCAAAACACATCGACAAATGGCACACAGCAGCAAATCTAAAATCGAAACCATCGTAATTGCCTTGATTCTCATCATCGGACTGGGCGGCGCCCTGTACTTGTTCTCTGGTTCGGACGAAAGCGCTTCCAGCCCCAGCCACTCCCTGGAGAACCCCGCAGCAGTCTACCAAGTATCTATGAAGGATGGTGGATCAGGCCAGCAGAATAAGTAAAAATACAAGAAGGCAGACTAATTTTCTGCATCGGGGGGAATCCATTTTGCCAAATTATTGTTATTTGCATATTCCAAAGGCAGGTTCAGCCTGCCATTAATTAACGGAACCCTCATTGCTATGCAAAAAGTGAAACACCTTTTGGAACGCTCCGCCTTTGGGGTTTGCAACTACTTGGGCAAGAAAATGGGCATTGCCTCAGCGCGGGTCCGCCTGTATTTCATATACCTGAGCTTTGCCACGCTCGGTTCTCCGGTCATTCTGTACCTATTCGTTGCCTTTTGGCTCAATGTGCGGAACTACATTCGCCGGAGCCGCTCTGCCATCTGGCAGTAGGCGCTACTGCTGGAAAGCGTACTGAATGATGTTTGCCCCCATCTGCAGGGCTTTGAGGCGCAGCTCGGGCGGGTCGTTGTGGACTTCTTCGTCCTCCCAGCCGTCGCCAAGGTCGCTTTCGTAGGTATAATAACACACCAGCCTGCCTTCGTGGAATAGGCCAAAGCCCTGCGCCGGCTCGTCGTCGTGCTTGTGTATCTTGGGCGGCCCGTTTTCAAATTCGAAGCGCTGATGGTAAATCTCGTGCTCGAAGGGCAGCTCAACGAACTCCTTTTCCGGGAACACTTTTTTCATAGCTACCCGCACATACTGATCCATGCCGTAGTTGTCGTCGATGTGCAGAAACCCGCCGCCTACCAGGTAATGGCGCAAATTCTCGGCTTCGGCATCGGAGAATACCACATTGCCGTGCCCAGTCATATGTACAAAAGCGTAGTTGAACAGTTCAGCGCTGCCCACAGACACTTCCTCGTACTCGGTGTCAAAGGCCGTGTTCAACTGCTGATTGCAAAAAGCCGCCAGATTTGGCAAAGCAGTAGGATTGGCGTACCAGTCGCCGCCGCCGTTGTACTTCAGCAGAGCCATGCGGAGCGAGGGGGGCGCTTCCTGAGGCGAAGGGCCAGAAAAAGAAAGCAGTGCAAGGGACAACAACAAAATTCCGATATTCTTCATGCTCTATTGATTCATCAGGTGAATGGTATGGCAGCCAACCAGCCCCGCTGTCTCAGTGCGCAGCCGGCTCGGCCCCAAGCTTACCCAGCGGAAGCCATGCGCTTTTGCCATACGGGCTTCTTCCGGGCTGAACCCGCCTTCCGGGCCTATCAAAATGCAAACGTCTCGCCCCACTTGGTAGTTGTTTTTTAAATTGTCCTTAACGCCCTGGCCTAAATATGCCATGTACTTCTCCGGAGCAGGCACCGCCTCCTGCGCCAAGAATTCCTGGAACGGCAGCATAGGCAACAGCTCTGGCAGCCTGGCTTGGAGCGATTGCTTAGCAGCTGACAGCAGCACTTTCTTCAGGCGTGCGGGTTTGATGACGCGGCGCTCCGAGTGGGCGCACAGCAGGGGCCGGAAGGAAGCCAGCCCGATCTCCGTAGCCTTCTCGAGCAGCCATTCTGTCCGGGAAATATTCTTGGTAGGTGCGACCGCCAGATGCACTGCAGCCGGAGCTGCTTCTTCCTCCCAGTGCTCCTCGATTTGCACCACGCAGTGCTTTTTCTCCGCCTCCACAATGGTGCCGCGGTACCACCCCCCTTCGCCATCGATCAAGTGCAGCGCATCGCCCGCCCGGTGGCGCAGCACCTGCACGCAGTGCCGGGCTTCTTCCTCCGGCAGAACCGCCCGCTGACCGTCGACCTGATTGGTGTAAAACAAATTCATACCGTGGTATTCAACAGCGCGAAAGTAGGCAAAAATTCCTCGTTTATCGAGTCCGCCCGTCACTGGCCTGAATTATTGGGCAATTCCTCTTACCTTTGCCGCGTTTGCACAACAATCCCATTTGCCGGGCTGTTTTATTGCGGCTTTGTACGACGAGCCATTTAGAAATTTCAGACTAGAGGATACATGGAATATCTCATCATGGGAGGACAGCTGATGCTGAGCCTGTCCATACTTATTGTTTTGCACGAAATGGGGCACTTTCTGCCCGCGCGCCTTTTTGGGACTCGAGTAGAGAAGTTCTATCTTTTCTTCAACCCCTGGTTCGAGCTGTACAAGAAGCAAATTGGAGAAACGGAGTACGGCATCGGCTGGCTCCCGTTGGGCGGCTATGTCAAAATATCGGGCATGATTGACGAAAGCTTCGACACGGAGCAAATGTCGCAGGAACCTCAATCCTACGAGTTCCGGTCCAAACCCGCCTGGCAACGGCTCATCATCATGCTGGGCGGCGTGACGGTCAATTTCCTGTTGGGCTTCCTCCTCTACGGCATGGTACTTTGGGTATACGGCCAGGAATACCTGCCTACCGAAAATGTCAAATACGGCATACAAGTCGATACCCTGGGCTACAACATGGGCCTGCGGGATGGCGACCATGTCTTGTCCATCGGAGGCAAGCCCTTCGAAAAATTCAACGACCGGCTGGTGGTGCGCGAGATCATCATCAATAACGCCAAACAAATGGCCGTGCGCCGGGATGGCGAACAAGTTGAAGTCCCCATCGACCCCAAATACGTCTCTCGGCTCTCCAGCCACGAGTACAAAGACAAAATGCTGTTCGCCCCCCGCTTGCCTTTCAAGGTCTTTGCTGTGCTGGAGAATTCCCCCGCTGATAAAGCTGGTATTCAAAAAGACGATCGTATCATCGGCCTCAATGGAAAACCAACGCCCTATTTCCTGGATTTCGCAAAGGCGGTCAAAGGCAGGGAAAAAGAAAAAATACAGCTGACGGTGCTGCGCAATCAGCAGGACACCCTGCAAAAAGAACTCACCACTACCGAAAAGGGGTTAATCGGGGTACAACGTTACAGCCCGGGCCAACTTTTTGGCACGGAGCGTGAAGAATACAGCTTGGCCCAAGCCCTTCCAGCCGGAGTAGCTAAGGGCTGGAGCTTCCTGGAAGATCAGGTGAAAGCCTTTGGCCAGATGTTCAAGGGCCGCATCAAACCGTCAGAAAGCCTGGGCGGTTTCGGCACCATCGGCTCTATGTTCGGCGGAGAATGGCTCTGGGAGCGCTTCTGGACCATGACCGCTATCCTTTCCCTGATTCTGGCGTTCATGAACCTGCTGCCCATCCCCGCTCTGGACGGCGGGCACGTGATGTTCCTGCTCTACGAGCTGGTTACCGGCCGTAAACCCAGTGACAAATTCCTGGAGCGGGCTACCATTATTGGCTTTATCCTGGTGCTGATGCTGGTGCTCTATGCCAACGGCTTGGACATCATCCGCAGTTTCTTTGACTAGCCGGCAGCTTACCGCAACTGCTTGAGGCTCCCCTTTGCGGGTACAAATCTTTTGATACCTAAAATACTCAGGCTGTGGCTGCTCGCTCCGCCGGGAACTTTTTTATGCCCGCATGCTTTACTATATCAATTGAAGCCTGTATATTTGCATCCGCAATTAAAGAATTGCCGGAACAGAAAAGAAGCTTTTGATCCGTAAGGCTTCCCTGAAGCGATAGCTGCAGACATCGCCACGGCTTGACAATACTTGCCGAAGTGGCGGAACCTGCCTGACGGCAGGCAGGCTGGTAGACCCTAAAG
>CAYNIT010000122.1:3931-12672 GCA_964397205.1 uncultured Phaeodactylibacter sp.
TGCAGGAGCCAATGGGCTCCGCTGATACTTGATACACTTGCCGAAGTGGCGGAACCTGCCTGACGGCAGGCAGGCTGGTAGACCCTAAAGGACGCCGCTCCTACCGTCGCTTCGCCTTCAGGGCAGGCGCGCTGGATGCAGGAGCCAATGGGCTCCGCTGATACTTGATACACTTGCCGAAGTGGCGGAACTGGTAGACGCGCTGGATTCAAAATCCAGTGGTGGCAACACCGTGCGGGTTCGATTCCCGCCTTCGGTACGAAACTAAAAAATACAGGATAAAAGCTATCTTGTTGATGCAGCAGCGAGCTTAATAGCTGCAACACTAAAAAATACAGGATAAAAGCTATCTTGTTGATGCAGCAGCGAGCTTAATAGCTGCAACAGCGGGAATCCCGTTGATCCCGACAAAGCGAAGCTTTCGTCGGGTCCTTCGGTACAGAAAACAAGCCCACGTGGCGGAATTGGTAGACGCGCATGATTCAGGTTCATGTGTCCTTAGGACATGGAGGTTCGAGTCCTCTCGTGGGCACCCACAAGCCCGGCTGCAAGCCCTGCAGCTGGGCTTTTTAATTGGGGTTTGCTCTTTCATCTCAAGTAAAAACCCGATATTTTTGCAGCAAACCACAACCCGACACCCCCATGAAAACCGCCAGCTTTCCCTGCGTACTAGCAGCTCTTATTGTTGTTTTGGCTATTCTCACTCAAGCTGCCGCAGCTCAGCCACTAGACAAGGAGCGGCCCAAAGTTGCCCTTGTCCTCAGCGGAGGCGCTGCCAAGGGCATCGCCCACATCGGCGTGCTCAAGGTACTGGAAGAAGCAGGCATTGAGCCTGACCTCATCACCGGGACGAGCATGGGCGGCATCATCGGCGGGTTGTACGCCATTGGTTACCGGGCTGACAGCCTGGAGCAGCTGGTGCTGAAGCAAGACTGGGATCAGGTCTTGAGCGACCGGGTCGGCTTGCGCAACGTTATTTTTGAAGAAAAAGACTACTTCGAAAACCAACTGGTGTCCCTGCCTTTCTTAAAGTGGAAAGTGCAAACGCCAAGCGGGTTGATCAAAGGGCAGCAGATTGAAAACCTGCTGACTCGCCTGACCCTTCCCGCCATCGGTATACACGACTTTCGCGACCTGCCCATCCCCTTCCGCTGCGTAGCGGCAGACATCGTAGAGGGCCAGCCCGTGGTCATAGACGAAGGGCGGCTCGCTTGGGCCATGCGCGCCAGCATGGCCATCCCCACTGCTTTCACCCCTGTGACCCGGGACAGCACCATCCTCATCGATGGCGGGCTGATCCGCAACTTCCCCGTAGAAGAAGCTGTAGCTTGGGATGCCGACATCGTGATCGGCGTCTATACCGGCTGGGTAAAGGCTGATGCCGAAGAATTGCGCAGCTTCTCCAAAATACTGCTGCAGTCTGGTTTCCTCCTCAGCGTTCAGGATGCCGAGGAGCAACGCCGGATGGTCGACATCTACATCGAGCCCGACCTGAGCGACTACAACGCTCAGGATTTCAGCCAGGCCGACTCTATCATCAAAGCGGGGGAAGCAGCTGCCCGACGGCTCCTGCCCGAACTCCGGCAGTTGGCGGATTCCCTGGATGCCATTGCCCCACAGCGGCCCGCCAAGCGCTTGGAGCGGCCCGATTCGCTCTGCATCGACCGCCTGCTGGTCATTGGCAACCGTCGCTATACGGATGAGGAGGTCATCGGCAAAATGGAACTGGAAGCAGGCAAGACCTACTCCATCCAACAGCTTCAAAGCAGCATCAACCACCTGGTCGGCACCAATTACTTTGAAAAAGTAGACTACTACTTCCAGGAGCACGACAATCAGCTCACCATGGTGGTCGACTGCGAGGAGCGCGCCCCTACCCTTCTGAAAACGGCACTCAACTACGACAACTACCTGGGCGCGGGGTTCCGGTTTAACATCAGCTCGCGCAACCTGCTGCTGCGCCGGTCCCGCCTCATGCTGAAAAGCACCGTAGCAGAAAACTACCGGCTGCGGCTCAACTACTTGCAGTACCTGGGCGAACAGCAAAACTGGATGCTGATCAACGAGTGGAGCCTGACCAGAGACGAAATCCCCATTTTCCAGAACGGCTTCCGCAATGAAGAATTCCGGCTCACCGAAGCCCTGGCTGACCTGCGGCTCCAAAAGCGCATCGGAACCAACATGGCCATTGGCTTGGGGGTACAACGGGAGCATTTGTATTTCCGCCCCTCTGTCAATCCACAGCTGAATTTCGAACAGCTTGATTACATCAATTACAACGCCTACCTATTCTTGGAGCTTAACAGCCTGAACCGCAACATCTTCCCCACTTCGGGCACCCGATTGTCTCTGGAGGCCAAAGCCATCAGCAACAGCCGCTACCGCTTGAGCAGCCTCAATCCTGAATTGGGCGTGGAAGGCGACTCGCTCTTTGCTTTCGATACGTACTTCAAACTCAGTTTGCAAAGCCTCAGCTATATCCCGCTGCACGAGCGGGCATCCCTGCTGCTGCGCCCCTTCGCCGGGCTGGTCACCAATCCCAGCAACACCTTCGGAGATTTCTTCCTCATCGGTGCACCGCAGGCGCTGACCCGGCGCTCCATCCCCTTTTACGGCCTCAAACCCAACCAAGTCGTCGCCCAGTTTGCCTTCGGCATAGGCATTGGCTACCAGCACCGGCTGCGGCCCAATTTGTTGTTGTCAGTAGACGCAGATGCCGCCCTGCTGGCCCGCCCCGGCCCTTACGCCAATCAGGTGCCAGACCCGGAGCAGTTCGTAGCCGGGCTCGGCCTGAGCGGCAGCTACAACACCTTGATCGGCCCGGTCAAACTCAGCCTAATGTACCCGCTGGCGGTCACCAGCAATGGCCCGCAGGAGGTCTTGTTGTTCCTCTCCATCGGGCACCGCTTCTGAACAGTCATCAAAAAAATTATCAACAATCACCTATTTGTTGACAACAGAAATGGAACATTCGCGGGGATATCTTATTATTGCGGGGATTAATCCCTATTTTTGTTCCTGTTTCAGCGGGCAAATGGTTCCGCCGCCTCTGGTCTCCGAGCCAGAGCGTAAAACACTGATTCAATTCCGAATGGCAGCAAAAAAGCGCAAAAAGAAAGGTCAACTGCAACTGAAGCTGGGGATCAACGACGAGCGGATACCCAAACTAGCGGGCATCCTCTGCTTGTTCCTCGCTATCTACTTTGCCATTGCATTCACCTCCTACCTTTTTACCTGGAAGACCGATCAGGACCGCGTACTGAAATTCTCCTGGCAGCTGCTGCTGCAGAGCGATGAGCAGATGGCCAACTGGCTCGGCCGGCTGGGCGCTATTGTATCCAACATGTTTTTCTACTGGGGCTTTGGCCTGCCCTCCTACGTTTTCGTAGCCATCCTCGCTGTAGGGGGTATGGCGCTGATTCAACGCCAAGCCTTTAAGCTGTACTGGCCTAAGTTTCGGTTGTGGCTCCTGCTGATGGTCATCTTCAGCGTGTTTTTAGAGTTCGTAGCGGGGAGCAGCGCCGATTTCCCCTGGGGTGGCGCCTTTGGAGAAGCGATGAGCGACTGGCTGGTCAGCTTCGTCGGCACCGCTGGCATGATCCTGCTGCTGATATTCCTCCTATTGGGCACCATCGTGTGGAACATCAACCCCAATTTCAATGAAGCCACTCCAAAAGATGCCGTGCAGGATACCCGGCAGTACCTCAACGATTGGTTCAGCGGACGGCTCCCGGGCCGGAAAACGCCACCGAAACCCTCGACCGAACCCAGCACTGAGGACGCTTACGCAAAAAGCAAGCCGGAAGCCACAGCGCTCCGCCCCGGGCAAAGCTCCACCGAGCCCCAGACAGAAACAGAGCAGGAAGACCAAGCTGGAAAAGCCAAACCCGCTGCTTCCGCGCCAGCGGAAAAACAACAGATGAGCTTTGAATTGGTCGAAGAGGTAAAAGTCGACAAGCCGGACTCTCTGCAAGTAGGCGAAGACGCGCTGGAGATCAAAAAGCCCGGCGCGAGCGGCGAAGGCAACAAAGACAAGCCGCCCCTTTCTGTACAAAAGGAAAACCAAGACCACAGCGAGCCCTACGACCCCACACTTGAACTCGCCAGCTACGAGCGCCCGGAAACCAATTTGCTCGAAGATTATTCAGACCAAAAGGTGGAAATCGACCGGGCAGAACTCGAATCCAATAAGGACCAGATCATCGAGACGCTGCTCAACTATAAAATCGAGATTACCAAAATCCGGGCTACCATCGGCCCTACCATCACCCTGTACGAAATCATACCGGCCCCAGGAATCCGGATTTCTAAAATCAAGAACCTCGAGGATGATATCGCCCTTAGCCTGGCCGCTTTGGGTATTCGCATCATCGCTCCCATTCCCGGCAAAGGCACCATCGGTATTGAAGTGCCCAACCGCAACAAGCAAACGGTCTCCATGCGGGAGGTGTTGACTTCCGACAAGTTCCAGCGCGCCAAAATGGACCTGCCCATCGCCCTTGGCAAAACCATCTCCAACGAGGTATTCGTAGTAGACCTGGCAAAAATGCCCCACTTGCTGGTAGCCGGCGCTACCGGGCAGGGAAAATCCGTGGGCATCAACGCCATCCTGATGTCGCTGCTCTACAAGAAGCACCCCTCCCAGGTTAAGCTGGTCCTCATCGACCCTAAGAAGGTAGAACTCTTCCCCTACAGCCGGCTGGAACACCACTTCCTTTCCTACCTGCCCAATCAGGAAGAGCCCATCACTACGGAGACCAACGATGTGGTGAACACCCTGAACTCCCTGACCATAGAAATGGACCAGCGGTACAACCTGCTGAAGAAAGCCGCAGCGCGCAACATCCGGGAGTACAACGAGAAATTCGTGCAGCGCCGGCTCAACCCCAACAAGGGGCACCGCTTCATGCCCTTCATTGTGCTCGTCATTGACGAATTTGCCGATATGATCATGACCGCTGGCAAGGAAGTGGAACTCCCCATCGGCCGGCTGGCACAGCTGGCCCGGGCAGTCGGCATACACCTGATCATCGCCACCCAGCGCCCTTCCGT
Organism: uncultured Phaeodactylibacter sp.; assembly: GCA_964397205.1. Taxonomy (GTDB): domain Bacteria; phylum Bacteroidota; class Bacteroidia; order Chitinophagales; family Saprospiraceae; genus Phaeodactylibacter. The sequence goes on from CAYNIT010000122.1 coordinate 8,984, forward strand.
GAATATCATTACGGGGGTTATCAAGGCCAACTTCCCCGCCCGCATCGCCTACAAGGTCTCTTCCAAGGTCGACTCCCGGACCATCCTCGATGCCGGCGGCGCCGACCAGCTCATCGGGCAGGGCGACATGCTGCTGTCGGTAGGCGGCGATATGGTACGCCTGCAGGGCGCTTTCGTCGATACGCCGGAGGTAGAAAAAGTCATTGATTACATTGCTCTGCAAAGGGGGTATCCGGAGCCCCACTTCCTGCCAGAATTCCACGGCGACGATGAGGAGATACAGGGGACGCAGGGCATGACCTACGCGGAATTGGACGAGATGTTCGAGGATGCTGCCCGCTTGATCGTGCAGAATCAGCATGGTTCTACCTCTATGATACAGCGCCGCTTAAAACTGGGCTACAACCGGGCAGGCCGCATCATGGACCAGCTGGAGGCGCTCGGCATCGTTGGCCCCAGCGAGGGCAGCAAAGCCAGGGAGGTGCTGATCTACGATGAACAAGAGTTGAAAACGTACCTGGATGATCTGCGGAACCGCAATTGAGTTCACCCCTTAACTCAGGGCATGGCGGCTTTGCTGAACGGTGCTCAAGTCATACCCTGAGGGCAGTGGGCTGAGGTACCTAACTCGATAACAACTGCTGCAGCTTGTAGCCCCCCTTATCCACAGCGGCTCCCGCACTGCTTTCATCTACGTCCCAATGGCCGCGGGCCTGAAAGTGCTTCCGCTAGGCGGCTACCGCGATGTCGAGGCCAAGCCTTGGGTACCCCTCGGCAATACCGGGGTAATCCGCGGTTCCGAGCGCGATGCTCAAGTCGTTGCCGACAGCCCGCTGAATGTGCTGATGACCCCGCAACAGGCGTGTCTGAAGCACTGGTTCAACCCCTACTCTCAGTCAGAACTGAGTGAGCGGCGGCGGCGGAGTTGCAGGCCATTCAGCTTGGCAAAATCGGCTGCCTTCTCTCAAAACACCGGCCCCAGAAAATCCACCAATCCTTCCCCCCACTCCTTCCTGCCCAGCTTTTTCACCATCAAAGTCGCTTCAATCTGCCGTTGAGCTACGCCCAGAGTGCTGTGCTCGCTGATCATAATCCAGCGGCAGAGGTTGTTGACCAGTACAAAGCCGTTGCGGAGGTACAGCTGCTTCTGGGTAGCCATGAGTACGATGAAATCGATGCGGTGCTGCATACCGAGCAGGCTGAGTTCCGACAGCAAGTGAGAAGCCAGGCGCTTCTGCCGGTGGGAATCCGCCACGCAGAGGTCCGCCAGGCCGAAGATGCGCAGCAAAGCCCCGGAATTGTTGATGGTACGATGCTCTACCGCCATATGAGCGATCAAGCGTTCCCCTTCCCAAGCCAGGTAACGGAAGTCCGGCGGCTGCTTGTAATAGCTGCGCTTGGGATAAGCCGAAAAAGCGCTGCCCAATAAGCCGCTGACCGCTGCCTCTTCCTCCGGGCGCAATTGAAATTCTTCCACCCGCTTCAACTCCATAGAAATGTCCTCAATAGTATTCACTCAGTAAATTCTTAATTTCCCTTTCATCCAATCTCCGGCGCAGGTGCCCCTCCACGGCGATGGATACCGTACCGTTTTCTTCAGACACCACAAATGCCGCTACGTTGGCCCGCTCTGTAATACCGACCGCCGCCCGGTGGCGCAAGCCAGCGCTGCTGGGCAGATTAGGGTTTTCCGAAACGGGCAGCACGCAGCTGGCGGACTTGATCCTGCCATCGCTGATCAGCACCGCCCCATCGTGCAGCGGGCTGTGTTTGTTGAAAATACTTTCCAGCAGGGGCTCACTGATTTCGGAATCCATATCCACCCCGCTGCTCACCAGGCCCTCCAGCTTCAAATTGCCGCAAAGGACGATCAAAGCCCCAGTCTTGCGCTTGCTCATGCGCAGCAGGGCCGAGCGGATGGACCGCAGCTGACGGGCTTTCTCCTCCGTATTTTCCAGGTTCCGGTCGATCATGCGGCCGAAAAAAGTGGAGCGCTGCCGCAGGGTAGTCTCGCCCAAAAAAAGCAAGAACCGCCGCACCTCGGGCTGAAAAATGATGATGATGATGATCACGCCCACGCTGACGAACTGATCGAGCACCGCCGACAGCAAGTCCATCTCCAGCTGATTGACCAGCCACCACACCACATAGAGGGTCAGCACCCCAATGAAAATATTGAACGCAATATTGCCGCGCAGCAGTTTGTAGATCTGGTACATCAAGTACCCTACTATCAGAATATCGAGTATATCCCAAACCCGGACCGGCACAAAACCTATGTCAAACAAATACAGCATTCAGTGGGCTTATTCAGCAGCTTTCTCCGGCAAATCTACGGGCAGGCCGGTGTTGTAAAACAAAAACGCCAACATATCCGCCCCTTCCGCAATGCGCTTTTCCGTAGGCTTCCCGGCGCCATGCCCCGCTTGGGACTCAATGCGGATCAAAACCGGCGCCTCGCCCTGCTGATGGCGCTGCAGGGATGCCCCAAACTTAAAAGAATGAGCGGGCACCACCCGGTCGTCGTGATCTGCCGTTGTAATCAGCGTAGCTGGATACTCCTCCTCGCTGATGTTGTGCAATGGGCTGTAGGCGTACAGGTAATCAAAATCCTCCTTCTTATCCGACCTGCCGTAGTCGCTGGCCCAAGCCCAGCCGATGGTAAACCGGTGGTAGCGCAGCATGTCCAGCACGCCCACCGATGGCAGCGCCACCGCGTACAGGTCGGGGCGCTGGGTCAGGCAAGCTCCTACCAGCAGCCCGCCGTTAGAAGCCCCGTGGATGGCCAGTTTGTCCGCAGAGGTATATTTTTTGGCAATCAAATACTCCGCCGCAGCCTGAAAATCGTCAAAGACATTCTGCTTGTTGTGCTTGATCCCTGCCTTATGCCAGGAAGTGCCAAACTCCCCTCCCCCGCGTATGTTCGCTACCGCACAAACCCCGCCATTTTCCAGCATCAAGGGGAAAAGCAAATAGCGGGTCCGGTTGAACACCGGCGTTATCGGGATATTGAAGCCTCCGTAGCCATAGAGCAAAGTGGGGTGGGTGCCATTGAGCCGCAGCCCTTTTTTGTGTATGATGAACATAGGCACCGTGGTGCCGTCGTAGCTGTCGTATTCCACTTGCTTGACCTCGTAGTATTCGGAATCAAAATCCACTTCCGGCGATTTGTAGGGCATCAGGCTTTCCTCTTCCAAATCCAGCCGGTAGATCGTTGCCGGCATCAGGAAATTGGTGTAGGCAATGAAGGCCTCATCGGCATCCTGCCGCCCTTCTATTTCCAGCACCGTCCCCATACCAGGCAGTACCAGCCGCTTTTGCATTACGCCATCTGTATTGTAAACGGCCAAGGCACTGTAAGCATTCTGAAGGTAATGGGCGATGATCTTGCCCCCGACCAGCTTAACGTCCTGCAGCATCCCCTCAGTCTGCGGCATCACTTCTTCCCAGTAGCGTTCCTCCGGGCGGTTGGCTTTCACCCGGATGAGGCGCCAGTTGGGCGCTTTGTAATTGGTCAGGAAATACAGCTCATCGCCCTGACTGCCCACCAGCTCAAAGTCAAAGTCATGCTCAAAGCTTTCTGCCAATGGGGTGAACACCGGATCCCTGGCCTCCAGCTCCCGGAAGTAGATGGCGTTGCCGCTCGTGCCTTCTGATACCGAAAGCACCAGATAGCGTTCGTCTTGGGT
>CAYNIT010000123.1:0-3627 GCA_964397205.1 uncultured Phaeodactylibacter sp.
GCCTCTCCGTAGCCAGCTTTATCATTGCAATCGCCGGAGCCGATCCGGAAGGTTTTTGGTCAGAATGGAAATGGTTGCCTTTCCTCGACTATTTGCCACGAATAAGCGGTACAGCCCCCAGCAGTAATCTTTGGGCTTCACTATTATCATTTGCAGGGTATTTCCATTGGGTGCACTTGCGCCGCGAAAAAGGAGGCAGCTGGCGCTATCTGCTTCTGGCAGGGCTGTCATTGAGCTACATTTTAACCCTTTCAAAGTCAGTCCTTTTTGCTACAGGCGTTCTTATGCTGTGGGGCACCAAATCCGGAAAGTATAAAAAAGCAGTCCGTGCGTGCGGGGGCATCGCTATTGTGGTGGGGGTAACACTTACACATGTGCTTCCGGTTCCGAGCGAGAACAGGCCGGAAGCCATTTCGTATCTTCCGGCTTCGGACTGTCTGACTTTTAATGGGCTCTCCTTTTGTCCGACAACTTACTTTTTGCTGAAGCAAAAGACAGTGGAGGCTATTCCTAAGCATTTCTGGTTTGGAATGGGTGGCGGAAACTTCCAGAAATGGCTGGAGCAAGAGCAGGAAGCTGGAAGATATCCGTCAGAAATGCCTGCTTACGACCCAAACTCTACCTATTTTGGATTAACTGCTGAAGCCGGATTGGTGGGGCTGCTTGCGTTGGCTTACCTGATTTTTACCTTATTAGGCCTAAAGCCACCGAAGAATTGGCTGTCGATGTCAGCCGGTCTTTATATTGCTTTGATCGCGATCGAGGCCTTATCAATGGATGTCTTGAATTTCAGGGCGCTTTGGGTAAGTCTGGGAATTTTCGTGGGCGTACAAACACCGTATGAAAAAAGCCGTACTGCATAGAACTCTTTTGTTTATATTATGGGTAAGCTTGGTTTTTGGGGTTAACCCTTCTGGAGATTTCCCATTGAACGATGATTGGCGCTATGCCTGGCCGGTACACGCTTATTTGGCGAATGGCCAGTTCACGAATAGCGTAGGGTATGCTCCTAATGTGCTTATTCATCAATTGCACGCGGTCTTGCTGTCTGAAACCGGGGTGTTTCCCAGCTTCACCTGGTTAAGGTGCCTTACGCTTTTGTTCTCTTTTTTGACCGTACTTGTTATGGAGCGCATGTTGCATCTCCTGCAAGCAGGAAAAGCGGAGAAGTATACTCTTATAGCCCTTCTCTGTTTCAACCCAATTTACTTCAGCATTAGCTTTAGCTATATGACAGACATTCCGTTCCTGTTCTATGCCTGCTGTAGTATTTGGTCTTATTTGCTTTATTTTAAAAATGGGGAAAAAGCCTACCGCATAATGGGTTTCGTGCTGGCCACACTGGCCTTTTTAGTTCGTCAGCCCGGGATTTTGATACCTTTTGCATTCGAAGGAGCTTTACTGCTGACTACGAAAAGCAAGAAACAGCTTTTCCATTTTTCATTGACAGCGTTGATCTTGGTTGCTGTCTACGGAAGTGTTCAGTTCTTGGTGAGGCCTCAGCTTGGACTCGACATCGGCCCTCAAGCTGAGCAGCGGTATTTGGCTTACCTTTTAAACAGTCCTCATAGATTTGGATTCCGTCTCTTGAAGTATAATGTGATGGCAGTATTTTTCCTTGGGTTTTTCCTGCTTCCGGTTGCCGGATATTTGGTGAGATGGGCGTATCCAAAGTTGGGCATAAAGGGAGCTGCAATGCTCTTATTGGCTCACCTGCTGATTGCCTTAGCTCTGGGGTTGCAGGATCGGTACTTTCCCTTTGGGGGGAATTACATTCATGCTTCAGGCCTGGGGCCATTATTGCTAAGTGATGTAAGGCGCTTTGGTGCCAATCCTATGCCCGCCTTGCCAAAGGAGTTGCTCTTTGGGCTGGGCTTAATAAGTCAGGTCAATGGCACTTTGCTATTCTGGAAAGGCTGCTATTTTATCTATTCTAAATTAAGGGTTGGTGAGTTTCCCAATACCCTGCTTTTCTTGTTGCTATTGTTGATGACCTATATGCTGGCCATGACCGTTTTTAGTTTTTTTGATCGATATCTCTTATTGCCTCTTGTTTTAGTTTTACTATTCCTGGTTCGGTCGTCTTGGAAACCCCGGTTTACAACACTCATTTATATTTTTCTAATCACATGGATTAGCATCGCCGGGACGCATGATTATTTACAATGGAACCGAGCCGCATATCGGTTTTACTCGGATTTAACTTCTGCAAATGTACCGGTTGAGCATATAGATGGTGGAGTGGCACTGAATGGCTACAACCTTGGGAATACCTCTAATAAGGATGCAAAATTTCGCATAAGCTTTTCCGCATTGCCTCATCATGAAATTATAGAAGTAGAGGCGTTTTGCAGTTGGCTCAGCGGAAAGCAAATAGCTGTTTTCTTACTTAGTACCACCCCATCTCCCTCAAAGCCCCCACAAACCCCTCCATCTGCGCCGCCCAGGTAAACGGCTCTTTATCAAAGGTTTCGCCAAGGCGCTCGCCCGACTTCCAGGCGCGGTAGTGGTTGAGTATGAAAGCCTGGATGGTCTCCGGTGGACTGGATGAAGTATGGAGCAGGCTGTTTTTCAGGGGGGCAAATAGGTTTTGCCATTCCGGGTCGGCCGCTTCAGCTTTGAGCAGGCAAAGAATGGGCCGGCCGGCCGCCAGGTACTCGTAGAGCTTTCCCGTTAGAATGCCCCGGCTGCCTGCCGCTGACCAGCTCAGCAGCAAATTGATATGGGCGCGCTGCTGCAGGCGGCGCGCTTCCTGAAGTGGGCGCAGGCCGGTAGCTTTCGAAAGGTGTTGAAGCCCGTATTGCGACACCCAATCCTCCCAGATGGCGCTATCCTTGCCGGCGTAGCGCAGGCGAAGGTCCTTTGGGGAGAGCTGGCCGTCCGAAATCAACTGCTGTAAGGTGCTAAATAGTGGAGCAGCGGATTGGGCGCCGGGGTAGAGGGAGCCGGTGTAGGCTATCGTAAACTGAGGGAAGCGGGGCTGCTCCGTTCGCTCGTACTTGCCGATACCGTTGGGCAGTACAAGAACATTAGGGTGGTGAGCCCCCAAGGTGGTTTTCAGCCCTTCCGATACGGTGCTCACCACCTCCGCCTGCTTCAGCACCTGCCGGTTGCACCACCACTGAAAGGCGGGCCAGAAGCTATGCTGCAGCACCGGGTTTACCTGCAAATCGCGGAAATCGGCCATCCATACCAAGTGGGGGAAGCGCCGTTTCAGCAAATAGGCAATTGCGTGGTCCGCGTAGGGGCGGTAGGAGGAAAACAGGTGGGTGATGCCCTGCTCCTGTACGAGGCGGCAGCCGGCCCGATAACCGCGGTAGATGTAGTACGCCCCGCCGTCGCCGATCAGCAGATTGAAGGGGAAGCTGTTAAGCAAGCGCTGCAGGAACTGAACGGAGTGGCGGCGGCGGGCGGAAGCAGAAAGCAGAGGTGGTTTGGAGCTTCTGCGATGCGCCAGCCAGCGCAGGTCATAGGCGGGCAATTCCGTGATCTTAGAGCAGCCGGTTTCCAGGCTGGGGTCCTGCGGGAAAAAGCGGCGGTTTCAGGAGGCCCGGAACTGTACGGTTTCCAAGGAGCGCAAAGCCTCGCGGGAGAAAATGGACAGGGGCACCCCCCCCACAGTCTGGG
>CAYNIT010000123.1:3637-12617 GCA_964397205.1 uncultured Phaeodactylibacter sp.
TCTCGTCTGGTACCCTGCCGCGTCCGTGTCCCGCGCTTGCCCTCATTACTCAGCGCCCGGCGGTAGAAATTGGACAGGCGCACTCCCGCCACAGTCTGGGCGGGCGGAAAGTAGTAATGAATCATCAGCAGTCCGGCATCCTTCTTTCGCTTCATAGGCGCTGCATGAACAGAATATAATCCGAATATAGGTATTTATTCGCCAGCCGCCTGGCCAGTGGGATGCCGATCTGCGGGCAAAAACGGCTAAGCAGCGGTATGCAGGGGGTCAGCCAGCGCTGCCTGCTGATCGAAAGAGCGGGTGGCAGCATGCTGGCCGCTTCCTCCGGTGTCCAGGCACTGACCTGAAAAGCTTGGCCCCAGACGTGCCGCCCGGGTTTTGCCAGGCGTACGGCGGGCAGCAGTGTGCGCCGGAGTTTCCAGTCCAGGCTGTATTTATTGGTGAAAGAAAGGACAGCACAGCCACCAGGGCGCAGCATATCAGCGCATTGTTCCAGAAGCTCCTGCAACGCTGCGGGAAGCAGATAGGTCGTCAGCCCCAGGCCAAATACATAGTCGAAGCGTTGACGAGCGTAGGACGTCTGAGACAGTGCGCCGGCTTCGTGGCGGCCGGTGGGGATATTGCTCCGGTCCAGCATTTTGGCAGAAAGATCGCAGGCGTAATAGTCGGGCCGCAATCCCTTTTCCATAAGGTAATCGTATAGCGCGCCAGTCCCCGCGCCCACATCGAGCAAACGGGCTCCGTCCAGGTCCAGCCCTTCACAGGCAGCGTGCAACCGTTGCAGAAACAGGTAGTGGTGGAATCGATTTTCCGGCAGGAAACGTTCCGGGTAATCGGCAGCGATGCCGTCGAAGAACTGCTGTACTAGAGCGCCTTGCATGCCAACGCTGCTTTGGATTCGGCTTCCATCAAATTCAGGTAAGCTGCAACGATGTGTTGTTCATCAAACACCCGCACCGCCCGCCGCCGGGCCATTGCGCCCATAGCCTGAAGCTGCTCGCCGGGCAACTGCAATGCCTCTTCCATGGCTTCCGACAAGGCTTTAGCATCGCGCGGCGGCACGCGCCAGCCGCAATCGGAGGTGACCGCCTCGCGGCAGCCCGGCGCAAGGGTTGTAATGACGGGTTTGCCCATGGCCATTGCTTCGAGCACCGCCCTGGGCATGCCTTCCCGGTAGGAGGGCAGCACCATGGCATCGCAGCATTTGAGCAGCGGCCGCACGTCCTGGACTTTACCGAAGTAGCGGATTTGTCCGTCAGAGACCCACTCCAGCAGTTGATGGCGGGGTATGGCGCTGGGGTTTTCGGCATCGAGCTGGCCGGCTACCCAGCATTCGGCATTGGGGTAGCGGTACCGAAGCTTTTTTGCTGCTTCCGCAAATTCGGCAATCCCCTTGTCGTACAGCAGCCGGCCCAGAAACAGGAATACGAAGCCTTCCCGGCGCGGCCTGGGCAATGGACGAAAATGGTTGGTATTTAGGCCGGAGCCGGGGATGACGGCGCTGCGTGCTTTGGGCAGCACCTTCAGCTGATCGAATAAGTCCCGGTCGCTATGGTTGTGAAAAAAGGCGAAGTCTACGCGCTGCATTGCCCATTTGTACATAGCGCGCGCCAAGCGGGCCAGCGGGCTGTTGTGCATGAACACGTAGCCTAGCCCGGTCAGGGTGGGGATGCTGCGCAGCCGGAGCCAGCGGGCAGCCAAATTGCCGTAAATATTAGGCTTGACGGTATAGGTCAGGATAAGCTCGGGGCGCTCGCGCCGGAAAATCAGGAACAGCTCCAGGAAAAGCAGCAGGTCCCGCAGCGGGTTTTTGCCCTGCGGAGACAGATGGCGCAGCGGGATGTGCTTGGCAAAGTAGTTGCTGTCCAGGTAATGGACGTATTCGTCGACTGGGGCGATGACAATTACCTTGTAACCGGCTTGCGCATAAGCCTTGAGGAGCGGTTGGCGAAAATTGTAGATATTCCAGCAGTTGTTCGCCACTACTGCAACAGTGTTTTTCATAGTTGTTTGCTTGGGCAGCCGTTGCCGCAAGGGGGGCACGGAAACGCGCTGTTGAGTGTTTGTTGCTGCGAAATTACGGTTTTTTGGGGTTGTATGCTAGATTTTTGGGGGATTTTACATAGGCTTAATGCGGCTAGGGGCAGAGCTGCTGTGGCCAGCTGAGCCTTTCACCTTTGGTGCTTTACCTTTTTACCCTTCCTTTTGCCTTCTGCCTTCTGCATTTTACGTTTTGCATTTTACATTCCTGGCTTTTCCTCCCCCTAGCCCCCTCTAGCCCTGTGGAATGGTAGAGCAACCAGTTGGTTATTCCACAGGGCCAAAGGGGGACACGAGCGGGGCCGGTCGTTGGGGCGAGGCAGCTTCATCGAGAATTCTCTGCAAAGCCGAAGTTCGATTCCCCTTTGTGCGCTAAAACTGCTATTTTTGCCTGCATTCCACGGAGCAGCAGCCGAGAGGCCAGCAGGCCGCAAGCGCTGTTCTTACAACCGGAGGGCATGAAAATACTTCAGCTTTGTAAAAAATTTCCGTACCCACCCAAGGACGGAGAATCGATCGCTATTACAGCCCTGGGTCGCTCCCTGCACCGGCTAGGCCACGAGCTCAGCCTGCTGGCTATGAATACGAGCAAGCATTTTTTCCCTATAGGGCAGCTGCCGCCGGATTCCCTGCAGTACTACAAGCACCTGCGTACGGCCGAAGTTGACAACCGCCTTCGTCCGGGAGCCGCCTTGCGGAGCTTATTCGGGCAGGACTCTTACCACATCACCCGCTTCGTTGCGGAGGCCTACGATAAAGCGCTGCAAAAGCTGTTGAGCGAGGAGGAGTTTGATATCATACAGCTGGAAACGCCCTATTTGGCACCCTATATCCCGACCATTCGCCGCCACTCTAGAGCGGCTGTGGTGATGCGTGCCCACAATGTGGAGCACGAAATCTGGGAGCGGATCACAAATAATACTCGCTTTTGGCCTAAGCGCTGGTACCTGCGCCATTTGAGTCAGCGGCTGCGGCAGTACGAGATCCATCAGCTGCAGCGGTACGACCTTCTTGCGGCCATCACAGAACGCGATTTGCAGGAGTTTCGGCGTTTGGGTTACCAGGGGGCTGGGGTGGTTACGCCCATCGGTGTGGAAAGCAGCCGGTATACACCAGACTACAGCAGTTTTCAGCAACCGCTTTCGCTGTCCTTTATCGGTTCTCTGGACTGGATGCCCAATCAAGAAGGGCTGCGCTGGTTCCTGGATCAGGTATGGTGGCGGCTGAGGAAGCAGCACCCGGATTTGGAGGTGCACATAGCTGGCCGCAACGCCCCCGGCTGGCTGGCTCGGTTGCGTGAACGAGCTGTGCGGATACACGGAGAAGTGCCTAGCGCGGCTGACTTCATCAATCAACACAGCCTTATGATAGTACCCTTGCTGTCGGGCAGCGGCATGAGAGCCAAAATTCTGGAAGGCATGGCTTTGGGCAAAGCCGTGCTGACTACAACCATCGGCTTGGAAGGCATACAAGCTGAGCATCGCCGGGAGGTGCTTGTAGCGGACGAACCGCAGGCATTTGCCGATAATGTAGATTGGGCGTTGCAGCAGGGCAGGGAACTGGAGCAAATGGGCCGCCGCGCTCGGCAGAGAGTACTAGAATCCTACGACAGCCTGCACATCGCCCGGCAATTAGCGCGTGCCTATGAGCAGCTAAATGTAGAAGCCCTGTAGCTTATGGGAGAAGCAGTACTGATGGCGCTGTTCTGGTTGAGTTTTGTCGGCTTGCTTCACACCTATGTCTTGTACCCGCTGCTGCTTTGGATATTGGCTAAGGGTCGGAAAAGCCATACCATCTGCTACCATGAAAATGAGGATTGGCCCGCCGTAGCCGTACTGATGTCCGCCTACAACGAAGAAGCAGTGATTGAAGAAAAAATGGAGCGCTTGCTGGCCCTGCAGTACCCAGCTGGTACATTAGAGCTGTTCATAGGCTCGGACTGCTCGGATGACCGCACGGATGCGATTCTGGAGCAGTACGCAGCCGAGCACAGCCATCTGCATTTTTTTCCCTTTCGGAAACGGCAGGGAAAGCCGGGAGTCATTAATCAGCTTGCAGCAGCGGCGGCAGCTTCTCAAAAAGCGGGGCCCAACCAAATCTTTGTTGTCACCGATGCCAGTGTAATGCCGGAGCCCGAAGCGGTGAAGCACCTGGCCAAGCACTTTAAGGATCCCCGTATTGGGCTAGTTGATGGGCATATCCGGCATGTTGGCATGAAAAGGGAAGGCATTTCCCAGGCTGAGAATAGTTACATTTCCACGGAAGCCCAGCTCAAGTACTGGGAGGGCCTGCTCTGGGGGGGTATGATGGGCCCCTTTGGCGGGCTTTACGCTCTCCGGGCGGAATTTTTCTCGCCAGTGCCGGATAACTTTCTAGTTGACGATTTCTACATCTGCATGCGGGTCTTTGAGCAGGGCGGTTTAGCCATCAGCGACCTGGATGCTGTCAGCTACGAGACGGTATCCCATGAGGCCGGCGAGGAGTTTCGCCGCAAATCGCGGATTTCCGCCGGGAATTTTCAAAACTTAAGTACGTTTACCCAGCTTTGGTGGCCTCCCTTTGGCAGCCTGCGCTTTGCCTTTTTCTCCCACAAAGCCCTGCGGTGGCTCGGCCCATTTTTGCTGTTGGCCTTGCTGCTGGGCAGCGGAGCGCTGGCGCTGCTGGGCAACATATTTTACGAACGCTTGTTTTTCTTACTGTCCAGCGGCATGCTGGCTGCTTTCTTGCTGGATGTCTTGTTCCGGCGGTTGGGTATCCACTTTTTGCCGCTGCGGGGAGCCCGTTATTTCTTGCTTATGAACGTGGCGCTCCTCACAGGCTTTTTCAAATTTCTAAAAGGAATACGCTCCAATGTCTGGCAACCAACCAAGCGAGTCTAGTACTAATCATCAAGGTTTTAAGTTGAATACTATTGAGGAAGCAATTGCGGACATCAAAGCCGGCAAGGTCGTTATTGTAGTGGACGATGAGGATCGCGAGAACGAAGGCGACTTCATCTGCGCGGCGGAGTGCGTCACGCCGGACATCATCAACTTCATGGCGACCCACGGCCGGGGGTTGATCTGTTCGCCCATCGATGAAAAGCGGGCCGACGAGCTGGATCTGGACATGATGGTCTCTTCTAATACCGCCCTGCACGAAACCGCCTTCACCGTTTCCATCGATTTGATCGGGCATGGCTGTACCACCGGCATCTCCGCCTACGATCGCGCAACCGGTATCCGGAAGCTGGTAGACCCCGACACCAAGCCTTCTGATTATGCACGCCCGGGGCATATTTTTCCGCTTCGGGCGAAATCCGGCGGCGTGCTCCGGCGGACCGGGCATACCGAAGCAGCCATTGATCTGGCGCGCCTAGCTGGGTTCAGCCCCGTAGGAGTGCTGGTGGAAATCCTGAACGAGGATGGCACTATGGCTCGTTTGCCGCAGCTTATTGAAATCGCTGAGCGATTCAACCTGAAAATAATCGCCATTCAGGATTTGGTGGCGTACCGGATGCGGACAGAACGCCTGATTCAGCGCGAGATAACCGTGCCGCTCAAAACTCGATACGGCGCCTTTGAAGTGACCGCTTACCGGCAGATTACCACCGGCGACATACACCTCGCTTTCAAAAAAGGAGATTGGCAAGAAACCGATCCGGTACTTGTGCGGGTACACAGCTCTACGGAGACGGGCGAGATACTGGGCTCTGTTTTTGGCGATTATGGCGCACAGATGCAAAAAGCCATCCAAATGATCTCCCAGGAAGAACAAGGCTTGTTGCTATACATGCGGCATAGCGAAAAGGCGGACGCTATCCTCTACCACCTTTCTGAGTTTGAGCGTAAACAACAAAATGGCGAAACAGTGGAGATTGAGAAAAAGCCGGAAATGACCCAGCGGGACTTTGGTGTAGGTGCGCAGATTTTAAGGGACATGGAGATTTCTAAGCTCCGCTTGATTTCCAATAACCCCCGCCGCCGTATTGGCTTAATTGGCTATGGGCTGGAGATCGTAGAGAACGTGCAGTTGTAATGCGTTACGAACGCAAATACCAGGTAGCATCGCTTGCGCTGCCGGCAGTAGAGCAGGTGATTCGCCTGCATCCACAGGGCTTTCGCTCTTTATACCCCCCGCGCTGGATCAACAAACTGTATTTTGACAGCCCCGCATTGGATGCTTTCGAGGACAATGTAGCGGGAGCTCCACAGCGGGTCAAGCATCGGTTGCGCTGGTACGGCCGCCCTTTCGGCCAACTGAAGGATCCGGTTTTAGAAACGAAAATCAAGGATAACATGCTGGGGTGGAAACGAAGCCAGCCTCTGCCGTCTGGCCTATACGAAGCTACCGATTTCCTCGAGCTGGCCGCTGCTTGCCGCGAATTGCTCGGCAAAGGCCGGGAGCTGCAGCCCGTATTGTTCAATTCTTACTACCGCAGCTATTGGGGAGCGCTGGCCTGCCCCTTCCGGATCACGATCGACAGCCAATTGCAATTCGGGCCCTACCGGGATTGGGCTGCTCCTCGTTTATCCTACCAGGACGATGCCATCATCGTGGAAGTCAAATACGATGCGAAGCAGGAAGCCAAGAGCGACGCGATTCTGCAGCACCTGCCCTTCCGGCTGAGCAAAAGCTCCAAATACGTGACGGGCATCAACCTGGCTTACGGGTAAGCGGTCAGAATTTCGGGCAAAGGATGGTTTCGTTTTCGTATTCTCCCAGGTAAGCGATGGAGAGTTCAAAGGCGCCGCGCCGGTCCCGTACTGCGCCAATAGACTCGAGCTGCGCGTCGTAGCTAAAACCCAACAGGAAGTTGCTGTACTCGATACCCACCATTCCCACAATTGCATCCAAGCCGTAGGAATCGTCGGCATTGCGCACTGGCCGCGCCCATCCACCAACGTGCAAGGCTGTACCGCTGATGGCATCGATGCGGAAGCGTATGTTGCTGCCTGCATTCAGCGCCAAGTGCGGGCCTTGGGCGTACAGCAGTGCCCGGGGCTGCAGGCGAATGGCAGGGCCCACGGGTACACTGAGGTTAAGGTAGGCCGTATACTTGCTGTACAAGGTATTGCTATTGCCAAGTTCTGGTTCTTCCTCATTGTAAAAGAAGCTGATCTCTGGTTCGGTGATGTGATGCATGGCAGCGCCGGCAAAGATGCGTAGCCCGCGGTCGGGCATGTAGGCGTAATTGATGCCCACTCCTAAATCGGCATGAGCAAAGTTATTTTCTGGCAGTATTTCGCCGGTCGGGTTGGTATAGGCATTATCTCCGGCGAACTGATCCTCGAAAAATAGGTTTTCGTAAGTGAAGTTGCGCTGAGCTAGGCCAATCTGGAAGCCCGCGCTCAGAAATTGTTCTTCCTTTTTGCCCAGCGATTTATGGAAAGCGCCGGCTACATTGATTTGGTTGTTGGAGAAACCGGCTTCGGGTATTTTATCGTTGTAGAACACTACCCCTACGCCAAAGGCGTCTTGGCTGGATTTTCCGACATTATTGAGTGCAAAGCGCAGGTCAATAGCGCCGGAGAAGGTTTGGAAGGGATCTTGGTCCCGGTAAATCAGAGCGACACGGTATTTGCCGTTGAACGTGCCGCTCAGCGCGGGATTCAGGGTGAGAGGAGAGGCAAAAAATTGGGTGAAGTGCTGATCTTGAGCCCGAAGCGCAGAGCTGCCGCAGAGGGCAAGCAGCAGCAAAAAGAATATCGGCTTGTTCATAAAATCGGTCGGTTGAAAATTTCGGTCAAAGGTAATGGATTTCCCTAAAATCCCACGAAAATGCCTAAAACCAACGGCAATTGTTTAATATTTATTATTTTTGATTGAGCACATAACGCCCGTTGAGAAAACCCCGGGTGAAAGGTTTCGCAAGATGCCTGTTTCTGGCCGCTGAAGCCTTGCAAAGTCACTTAGCATGTCTTCCTACGTCATTTGTCCATTCAGCAACGTCCCGATTCGCAATGGTTCCAGCGACAAAAGCGAGATCCTTTCCCAATTGCTCTTTGGCGAACTAGCAGAGGTGCTGGAAGAAAAGGGGCGGCAGTGGGCTAAAGTGCGCTGCATTTGGGACAATTACGTAGGCTGGGTGGCCGCCAATCAGCTCAAAGCCATCACCCCGAGCGAGCTCGAGTTGTTTCAAAGCAATTATGCCTATAGCCTGGAGCTGTTCCAACCGCTTATGGCGGAAAAAGCCTGTATTCCGATAGTGATGGGGGCCAGGTTGCCTAATTTTGACGGTTTGCGCTTTCAGCTTGACGGCGTATTTTATACCTTTTCCGGGCAAGCTGTATTCCCGCAGGATGTCAAGCCCAATGCCGATTTTATACTGAAAATAGCCCGTCGCTACCTGCACGCGCCTTTTCTCTGGGGTGGGCGCACCCCAATGGGCATCGATGCAGCCGGCCTGGTGCAAATGGTCTTTAAAATTGCCGGCATCGTGTTGCCCCGCGAGGCTGGCCAGCAGGTTTACCTGGGCAATTCTGTAGATTTTGTAGAGCAAGCCTGCCCGGGAGATGTAGCCTTCTTTGAAAACCGCAGCGGGCGCATTGCTCACTGTGGGATTATCTTGCCCGAAGCGGAGGTCATCCACGCCTACGGAAGCGTACGGATTGACAAAATCGACCATTACGGCATTTTCGACCGGGAAGCGGGCAGGTACACCCACCGCTTGCGGATCGTGAAGCGTTTTTTGGAAGGCCAAGAGGCGGTACCCTCCGCCGAAGAAGCAAAGACCGGGCAAGTCCCCAAACAGGTAGAGTTATTTTGATACCCGCGCCTTTCTGGACCGTCAGCTGGTAGATTGCCAGCATTTGTTTTGGCCTAGAGAAGTTGTCCTGCTTAATAGCCCTTTCTTTTGCCGGAGAGTTGATTTGCTCAAAACCTTAGGTTCAGCCCCACGCCATTGCCGTGAAAGCTTAGGCCCTGCAAGAGCGGCTGCAGCTCGTCATTGCCAGAAGCC
>CAYNIT010000124.1:0-12567 GCA_964397205.1 uncultured Phaeodactylibacter sp.
GGACCCTGCCGCTGGCGTTCGGGCTGCCCTACGCTGCGCTTTCCGCTAAGGAATACCAAAACCAACTACTGGGCTCATCGGTGAAGGAATTGGGTACTCCTCCAACCTTCCCGTCTACGGAGCGGAGCGATTATGCCTACCTGCTGGAATGGGAAAGCTATACTGCTCCTCGCGCTCTTTACCAGCTGCTGGAGCAGGGCTTGCGAGCCAAGGTCGCCACCCGTTCTTTCCAACTGCATGGGAAAAGCTACGCTCCGGGCACCATCCTGATCCCGGTGCAAAACCAAGCCCTGCCGGCCGAGCAACTGCATCAGAAAATAGCCGAAACCGCCGAGGAATGCCAGGTCAGTATAACAGCCACGGGCACTGGTTTGACCCCCTCCGGCATCGACCTGGGCAGCGGGCGCTTCGAACCGCTGCGCCAACCTAAGATTCTTTTAGTGGTCGGCCCCGGCGTTTCGGCCTACGAGGCAGGAGCAGCCTGGCACTTGCTCGATCAGCGGTACGGCATACCCATCAGCATGGTAGAAACGAAAGACCTGGCCAGCCGCGGCCTCAGCCGGTACAATACTATGGTCATGGTCAACGGCAACTACAGCGGCCTCTCCAGAAAAGCAGCAAACCAAATACAGGCTTGGGTGAAAGCGGGCGGCAACTTGATAGCCATTAAGAACGCCGTGCCCTGGGCCATTGCTCAAGGACTAGCCGGCATAAAGGTGCGCAACAAGCCCGGCAAAGAAGCGAAACAACGCCCCTATGCCAAACTCCGGCCCGACCGGGGCTCGGCCCGCATCGGGGGCGCCATTTTTCAAATCGAAGCCGATCTGAGCCACCCGCTCTTCTACGGTTGCCAACGCCCGGAGATGCCCATCTTCCAGCGCGGCACCCTAGCGCTCGAACCTAGTGGGAACCCCTACGCCACGCCCGGCCGATACAGCGCCGCTCCCCTGCTCAGCGGATACGCTAAACCTGAGCATATTGAGAAGCTGGCAGGCTCGGCTGCACTTGTTGTGGGCGGCAGCGGCCGGGGCAAAACCATATGCTTTTCTTTTGACCCAAACTTCCGGGCGTTCTGGTACGGCACCAACCGCCTGTTCGCCAACAGCCTGTTCTTCGGCCCCATCATCAGCCGGCGGGCAGTAGAGCGGGGCCGCTAGCTCTGATCACGCATTTTGACCATCGTCAATATGGTGCCGAGCGCTACGGTCTCCTCAGTTTCGTCGTATACATCGACCATCCACTTGACGATGCCTTTGCGGACCTCTTCTTCGTCGCGCTTTTCCTGCCGGATTTTCTCCTGGCAGGTGAAGCGCACCCCTATCGTCATGCCCGGGTAGACAGGCTTGGTGAAGCGGAAGCTGTCGATGCCGTAGTTGAGCAGTACCGGCCCCTTGCGCCCATCTACGAACAGGCCGGCGGCTTTGGACAGGATGTAGTAGCCGTGGGCTACCCTGCCCTCAAAGATGGTACCCTCGAGCGAGGTTTCATCCACGTGGGCGTAGAAGTGGTCGCCACTCACGTTGGCAAAGTTGACGATATCAGCCTCCGTGACGGTATGCTTGGCAGTGATCAATGTCTCTCCAATCTCCAAGTCTTCGAAGTGCTGCTGGAAGGGGTGTACGGGTTTTTCCTTGTAAGCGCCCCCTTTCTGGTACTGCCCGGTCACCGCGGAAATCATAGTGGGGTGCCCCTGCACTGCGGTGCGCTGCAAATAGTGCTTCACGCCGCGCACCCCGCCCATTTCTTCTCCACCGCCTGCTCGCCCCGGCCCGCCGTGCACCAGCAGCGGCATGGGGGAGCCGTGCCCCGTGCTCTCTTTGGCGCTCTCTTCATTCAGGATGAGAATGCGGCCGTGGTAGGGAGCAGCCCCCATGACGTAATCCGTGGCAATGCCTTCATCAGCGGTAGCGATGGTGCTCACAAGCGAGCCTTTGCCCATATTGGCCAGCTCGATGGCTTCGCCCTGGTTTTTGTACGGCATGATAGTACTCACGGGGCCGAAGGCTTCTACCACATGCGTATCCTGCTTGTTGAAGGGGTCGTCATTGATGAACAGAATGGGGGAAAAGAAAGCCCCTTTGTTCCGATCTGCTCCCGTCACTTCAAAATCATCAAGGTCGCCGTAGACGATGCGCGTATCGCTGGCGAGCTGCTCTACCCGGCGGCGCACCTCCTCTGCCTGCCCGCGGCTTACGAGCGCCCCCATGCGTACGCCCTCTACTGTAGGATTGCCAATAGTGGTTTTCTGCAACTGCTGCGACAGCGCCAGCTGCACCTCTTCCACCAAGCTTTCGGGCACGATAATCCGGCGGATGGCAGTACACTTTTGCCCGCATTTGACGGTCATCTCCCGGCGCACTTCTTTGATGAACAAATCGAAGGTGGGCGTGCCGGGTTGTGCGTCCTCGCCGAGTATGGCAGCGTTGAGGCTGTCGGCCTCCATGTTGAATGGTATGGCGTTTTCCACAATATGCGGCTGCGATTTCAGCATCCGGCCAGTGGAGGCGGAGCCGGTGAAGGTGATGACATCCTGGGAAGTTAGCGGGTCTAGGATGCCGTGGCCTCGGCCGTTAACTAGCTGGAGAGCGCCTTCCGGCAAAATACCGGAATCGATGATATCCCGCACCATGGCTTCGGTCAGGAAGGAGGTTATCTCGGAGGGCTTGACTACTGCCGGGACGCCCGCCAGCAAATTGACGGACACCTTTTCCAGCATGCCCCAGATGGGAAAATTAAAGGCGTTGATGTGCACGGCTACGCCATGCTTGGGCACCATGATGTGGTGGCCGATGAAGGTGCCTTCCTTGGAAAGGTTGACGGCCTCCCCGTCCACGTGGAAGGGTTTGTCCGGGAACTGCCGGCGCAGGCTGGCGTAGGCGAACAAGGTGCCGATGCCGCCGTCGATGTCGATCCAACTGTCGCCTTTGGTAGCGCCAGTGCGATAGCTGAGCGGGTAGTATTTTTTACGGATATCGAAGAGGTGCAGGGCCAGCTTTTTGAGCATTTGCCCGCGCTCCCGGAAGGTCATTTTACGCAAGCCCGGCCCGCCGACGCGCCGCGCGTAGTCCATGATGGTGCCATAGTCCAGCCCCTCGGTGCTGTGGGTGCCGATAATTTCACCGGTAATGGCATCGTACTGCGGCTCCCCCGGCCCGTCGTGGGGTGTCCACTGCCCGAGGATATAGTGGTCAAGTTTGGAAGACATAGGTTCTATTTGGTTGTTTCTTTGCCAATTGGTGGCTGACTAAGATTCAGCCTTTGTTTCAAAAGTAAGGAGAATTTCAGTCTTGGTAAAATGTGCGCGAACATGGTGCCCGCTGTCTCGTTTTCTCAACAGAAAAGACAACCAAAAAACGACTTGATTATGAATACATTCGGCAACTTCAGGGCTCTGCACCCCCGCGATGGAGAGGACCGCTACCTCGATGAATTTTTCAACCGCACTGCCCGCCGTTTCTACTCGGGCCATCCGATCGATGAAGACACGCTGTCCGTACCGGCTGTCAATGTACACCGTACCGAAAAAGAGGGCTACGTCATCGAAATGGCAGTGCCAGGCTACCAAAAATCCGATTTCGACATCAGCGTTGAAGGAGATGTACTGATCATAAAGGCAGAGCGCAAAAAGGAGGAATCGGAGAAGGGGCGCATCTACACCCGCCGCGAACACAACTACAAAGGCTTCCGCCGCAGTTTCACCCTTCCGGAGCATGTAGAGGAAGAGAAGATTGACGCGCAGTACGAAAACGGCATGCTGGTTGTACAAGTGCCTATAAAAGCAGAAGCTGAGGTGCCGGCTGGCCCGAAAAGAATTGAAATTCAATGAAAAGGATGGGAAGCGCATTAGAGCGCTATTGCCGGATTATAAGGCTTATGATTAAAGCCTTATAGTTTCTTGCCCCAGCTACTGAACTGACCAGGCAACGACCAACCAGCCCAGCTGTTGCTCTACTCCCGCACGAACCGCCGCACACCCAACGGCATCCCCTGCTCATCGTGCAAACGAAGGTGATAAAGCCCAGCTGGCAACTGCCGCACGGAAAATGCGCCAGTCTCGGCCTGCAATGGCTGTTCGTAGACGGCCTGCCCACCGGCATTGAAGATTTGGAGGCGCAGTCCATCCACAGCGGTGCCGGGCGGGAGTTGCCATTGGAGCTGATCGGTAGCCACGCTCGGGAAAAGCTTAAATGCTACTTCCGTTTCTGCCAAGTCTTCTGTGGAATTGATGGTTGTGTTTTCGAAGTAAAAAAAACTTGGAAACCCTTCCTCTTGCTCTTCATCATAGACTAGAGTGCTAAGCAATATATCGATGTCCCCATCCTGATCTAAATCTGCGGCGGTTGGATAGGCGTTGTAGGAAAGGTTCGGCGCGATCAAACCAAATGGCTCGATAAGCTTATTTCCAAAAGAGGGGGCATCAGGACTTCCTGTATTCTCATAATAATCCAGTTTCGTCCTGAATATGCCTTCCGCCTCGTTGATGTAGGCTCCTCCCCCAATAAACAGGTCAAGGTCACCGTCCTCATCCAGGTCTACCTGAACCGGAACGATCCCATATTCCTCCACCGGAAAATTTATTCCGAAAGGGTTGGCAACGGGCTCACTAAAAGCCGGCATTGTAGGCGTTCCTGTATTTTCGTAGAATAACAGGGACTTGCTTTCATCGTACGCAAGCGGATAAGTACCGACAAGCAAATCCAAGTCCCCATCTCCATCCAGGTCTGCGAGATTAGGGTAAAAGTAAGCCTGCTCTGCATCATCGAGCCCAAAGGGGTTAGGCAATGGCGCTGCGAAAGCGGGCTGAGTGGCCGTGCCTGTATTTTCCAGATATAGGAAGCCTTGGGCTTCATTATCAAAGCCAAAGCCTACATCATATTGGCCAATCAGCATATCCAGATCGCCGTCTGCGTCCAGGTCGCCAAGCGTCATCATAGTTGCAGAGAGCAAGCCCTCCGCACCAAATGGGCTTGACTGAAGCGGCCCGAAAGCGGGAGATGTTGGCGTTCCAATATTTTCTTGGAACCCAAGTTTGTAAAACTCAAATTGTTCGTCATCGTTAGCTACGTAAAGCAAATCATAATCCCCATCCTGATCGATATCAGCAAATTGGGGAGAGGCTAGCCAAAATTCAAAGGCATCGGCTTCTATTCCAAACGGATTAGGCTGTGGCGGAGCAAAATCCTGCGCCTGCCCGTAGCTAGCGGTAGCTGCAATAGCAATTACACCCAGTGCCTCCCGGAAGCGTTTACGGGAGACTACATGCCGCAACCTCCTGGCAAGGGAACGGAGACGCATCAGCAAGTTTTGCTTTTCGCTCGTCTCTAGCTGCAGGAAGCGGCCGTCGGAGAGCAAGCGCTTTAGATAGCCGGTGAGCGCCAACAACCGGCGTCGAGTGGGAGCGATAGGTATTGGTTGGTACCTCATAGCGGAAAATTTCAGGTGAAAGAACGGATCCTCAAATAGGCGAACTCGAAGGGCACGTCAATTTGTCCTGTACAGGTAGAGTCGCCGATTACTTTAGGCTGTACCTGGCATCCTATGCTTGCTACCGAAGCAGCTTCGATAGGTACAAGGCTACTTATGGGTTGCCTAAAAAATAATAACTATTAAGCATGTGATGAAAAACAAGGATGGCACAAAATTTTGTAGGCTTTTCCTGCCAGAACCCCTTCTCGCCCGCCTGCTGTGCCGCAGGCCGGCAGGTTCCCCTTAAAAGGGGGAGGTTGGCATACAAAATTTTGCACCGAGTGGCAAATTAACAGTATGCTGAATAGTCACAAAAAATATATAGCAATATAAAAAAAACCAGCAAGGGAATCTCATCCCCTTGTCGTTTTTTTCATCCTGCCAACCGCCTACTGCTTTATAAAGCGGCGCAGCCCCAGGAGTTGCCCCTTCCCATCCGTCAAGCGAGCGGTATATTGCCCGGCTGCTAGTTGTTGTACTGCTGCCGTACCCTGCTGGCCGTGCAGCAGCTGCCGGGAAACAGGCTTGCCAGCTGCATCGTGCCACTCCATCCAGAGCTGCTTCGGCTGGTCCTGCGCTTTGTACTGCCAGCTCAGCAGGTCCCTGGCTACCGTCGGGAAGAGCTGTAGGTGATTATCTGCCTCAGCCAGGTCGAAAGTGCCAGAGATAGTAAGGTTTTCAAAGTATAGAAAACCGGAAGAAGCCGACTCGTAATCGTAGTAGACGAAAGTCAGCAAATCTGCATCGCCATCATCGTCCAAATCTGCAGTGGTTGGGTAGCTGTAGTAGGTGGGTGTCCCGAATTCTATCCCTGAGGGATTTACAACCGGCGAAGCAAAAGCAGGGTTGGTGCTGGAACCAGTATTCTCGAAATACTCCAGGAAAGTATTTGCTTGTTCGTACTCCCCAGTGTAACCGCCGCCAGTGATAATGTCCAGATCACCATCGCCATCCAGATCTGATAACGCTGGAAATTTGACATACCCCTCTTCCTCAGCCTGTAAGCCAAAGGGGTCCAGTACCGGCTCTCCAAAGGCAGGCATCTGTGCTGTACCTTCGTTTTCGATGAATACAAAGCCAAAGAGCTCTGTTTCGCTATCATAGTCGAAAGCATAATAAGTGCCCATGATATCAAAATCGCCATCGCCGTCAATGTCTACTAATTGCGGCAGGAAAAAAGCCTCCGAACTCTGCAGATCGAGATTAAAGGGATTAACCTGGCCGGGCGCAAACTCCTGTGCCTGAGCGCTGCCCAGCCCGATCAGCAGGGCGCTGGAGGCCAGAGCCTGCCGGAGTTTGCGCTGCGGGATAACGCGCCGCAGGCGCAAGAAGAGCGCGCGCAGCTTACTCAACAGCTGCTGCTGCTGCTCAGCGGGCAAAAGTGCAAAGTGCCCGCTGGACAACAAGCGCTTAAGCCGGCCAGCGAGGGCCAGGAAACGGCGGTAGGCCGCCGCAATGGGTAAAGATTGGTACTTCATACCCAATGATTTAAAAGGGTAAATAATCAAGTGCAAAACCTACGCCTTTCCCCTAGCCGGAGGCTTTGCCCAGTAGGTCTTGTCTGGGATGGACAAGCCCAGCTTGTGTTCTTCCCGGTAGGGGTTGAGCAAATTGGGCCGCTGCAGGCCCGGCAGTACCCGCAGATCGTAGATCTCATCCACCGAAGCCTGGTAGCGTATCTGACCGCTTATGGCGCCGGTCGGCAGATGGACGATGGCGATACCGGCTTGTTGGGCCTGATGAGCCATTGGCAGCTTGGCAAAGGTGCTGGAATTTTCGCGCAAGCGTGATAAGCCGATGAAGGCATAGTCGCCACACCGGTCAATCCCCCGTACAAAGCCGTTCAGCCTGGCCAGCGTCTCATAGGTGCCTGAGTTGATATCCATTGCCACCAGTTCCCCGGTAGCAGAGAGCAGTAAATAAAGCTGCCCGTCGTACAAACGAGGAGAATGGGGCATTGGAAGCCCCCGGGCGATGGTCTCCCCCGACGGCACATCTATCAGGATGCCGCTCTCGGTTATACGTTCGCGCCAGCTTTTGGGAGCATCGCCATCATTGAAGGCTGTGGCGAAGCGAGGTTTTCCTGCTTCCAGCGCCATGCCGTTCAGATGGCAACGGTCCTCGTGTGCCAATTTACTGATGAAAGCTGGTTGCCAGACCGGCCGGAAACTGTAGTCCTGATCAACTTTGCAGAGACAAGAAAAGGAGGTATTGACAGCGTACAGCCCGTCGGCCCCCCACTCCAGGTCGTGGATGTCGATTTGCCCGGTGTAGTAGGTTGCGCGAGGCATGTAGAGTGCATCGTAGGTATTCGGTTTGTTAGGGTAGTGTGCTGCCAGGCCCGGCGAGTTGGCCAGCACCTGTACTTCGTCACGGGTAGCGATGGCCATCCGCTGGCCCTGCAGGGCGATCCCCATGGGTTTGTGAAACGTGCGGGGCAATTGTACCAGCCGTTGCCCGTCTACCGAACTGAGCAACACGACTTTGCCCGCCTGATAGGTGCTCAAGGCCAGGGTACACTGCAGCTGCTGCAGCAGTTCGGGCACATTCGGGCTGAAAGTACAGCTGAAAGGGGCGGGCGCTTGGCCTGGGGCACTGTTGTTACGGCTCATTGCGGTAGTCTGTTGATTAAAAAAGATACATCAGAATGGTTTAGCAGCCTGAACTATATTTTATTCCGGCATAAAAATGCGTTTTTTTCTTTTACCCTCATCAATTCCCCCATTTTTCCTAATGTAAATCTCGCCTCTCAGCAAAATCTGCACACGCATTTTGCTATAACGCCAAACAGTTGGTAAATTCAAGGGTCTTTTAACCAAAAAAACAAAGCAAAATGACTAATCACACTCCAATCCGGCGAGCAATTGGCATCGCCATGCTACTGGCTACGGCTGTTTTCCTGCTCCCGCACTGCGCCGGCGAGTCCTCTTCTAAGGATACGGAACAGGCAAGGGAAGGGGAACAGGCTAAAGCACAGGCCGAAGCGCCGGTACATAAAGAGACCGACCCCATCGCCCGGGGCAAAGAGCTCTACATCTCCTACTGTGCCATTTGCCACGGCAAGGGAGAGGAAGCCGGCCCAATGTCAGGTGAGATGAAAGTAGTCCCTCCGGACATGACCAAGCTCGCCGCCCTCAATGGAGGGGAATTTCCAGAAGAACGCATTTTCGACATTATAAAAGGCAACAAGGATGTCACTGGGCATAATGCCGACAATATGCCGATTTGGGGCGAAACCTTCGAAGAATCCGAGGGCCTAGAATCAGAAGAGGAAGTCAATCAGGAGATACGCCACATCGTATCTTATCTGGAGACCATTCAGGAAGGCTAACTCCCTTTTTGCTTGATTTCTTCCCAGGTAGCGTACAGCGCCTCCTGCGCGGGTCGGTCTTTGGGCAGCTCGCGCAGGGGCTCTACCGCTTCAAGCGAGGCGTGGCAGTCCGCCGGAAGGGTCTGGTACAGCGCTGTGCCCTTGGTTTTCCAGGCAATCATTTCGTCGCTCACTGCCTTGACAATCTTACCGGGATTGCCGACGACAAGGCTGCGCGGCGGTATTTGCTCCCCAGCTTTTACAAATGTCATGGCACCGATGATGGACTCCGCTCCGATCTGCGCCTCATCCATGACAACTGCATTCATGCCCACCATACAATTTTTGCCGATATGGGCGCCGTGCACGATGGCCCCGTGCCCGATATGAGCCGCTTCCTGCAGGCGCACCGTCACCCCCGGAAACATATGGATGGTGCAGTTTTCCTGCACGTTGCAACCATCCTCAATGACGATGCCGCCCCAGTCGCCCCGTATGGCAGCACCCGGGCCGATGTACACCCGCTCGCCTATAATAACGTTGCCAGTAACAGCTGCCTGCGGATGCACGAAGGCTGATTCATGAATGACCGGGACGAAGCCTTTGAATTTGTAGATCATAGCAGTTGGTAAATTATATTTTCGGCTGTATAAGACAATCTAATCGGGATTTGACTTCCAAACAAGTAGAAATATATGTAATTTAACTTTCAATTGAGGGATGGTTCGAACCACAAGTTTCCCTCGCGTTATGTATAAGTAGACTGTATGCCGCCACAGCAACTCACATGGACCTACGTCAGCGATGCTGGCTCCCGCTACGTTGTCGGGCTGTTCCACAGCCTGCGGGAGGGGCATTTGATGGTCTATTGCAACCAAAAAGTAGTGTTGGTGGACTTCAAGGTCTTCGAAACGCGTTCTTACCCCCTGTTTCTGGACGATGAGCTGTTCCAAATAAAGGTAGAGCGGAAGGGCAACCGCTTTGCCTACGGCTTCGAAATAGACAAGAAGGCTGACACCCCGCGCAATCAGTGGCGGCGCAGCACCGAGCGCAAACACTGGCGCCACACCATGCTTTTCGTGCTGGTATTGGCCTTGTTTGTGGGCAGCTTCACCTACCTGTTCCTGCGTCAGGACGGCCCCACACCGGGCGAAAAGGTGGCCCGTGCTGAACTCATCAAGTACCACGGCGAAGAAACCGAGGGCGTTGTAGAGACGATATCCCTAATGGACGGCCATACCAACGTACGGTTCAGCTTTCGGGCCGCAGGGCAGCAGCAGAGGGGCCGGCTTCAGCTGCCGGATTCGCAAGGCATACTGGAAACCGGCTGGGCGTTGCAAATCGGCGACCGTTTCACCGTGCGCTACGTCAGCGACAACCCCAAGCTAAGTACCCTGCAGTTTAAGCAGCCGACTCCTGATCAGCTCGAATACTACCGGGAACAAGCCATGGACCGGCATCTGGAATTGCATCCCGAACTTACTGCCCGAAGGGCAAGCTGCCTGCTGGATGTGGCCCTGGAACAAAAGGGCCTACAGGGCTGGGCCGACTTTTTTCACCAGGAGACTCCTCCCAACCAAAACCCACGCGCCAACGCCCTGACCTACCGCCGGCTGGTGCGCAGCCTGCTATTCAAAGATGCAGCGGAGCGCAACTGCTGGCAGTGATAGGGATTTTTTTTACTTTCGCAAAAAACAAACGCCTTGGACCGCATTGTCCCCCATATCGAAAGCCTGGTGTTCACAACCGATCAGCCGGTGAGCCTGGAAGAAATCCGCGCTTGCTTGGAAGCCGTGTTGGAAACCTCTTTCTCGGAGGAAGAAATCCGTGAAGCGCTGCAGCAGCTACAAGAGCGCTACCAAGATGACACCTATGCATTTGAGCTGACAGAGATTGCTGAGGGGTACCAATTCCTGACCAAGCCTGCCTATCACAATACCGTAGGCACTTACCTGCGGCAAACCACCCGGAAACGCTTGTCCCGCGCCGCGCTGGAAACCCTGTCCATCATCGCCTACCGGCAGCCAGTCACCAAAAGCGTGCTGGAGAAAATCCGGGGCGTCAGCTGTGACTACTCTCTGCAAAAACTATTGGAAAAGGAGCTTGTTGAAATTGCAGGGCGGGAAGAAGGCCCGGGCCGGCCACTGTTGTACCGCACCAGCGATAAATTTATGGACTACTTCGGCCTCAAAAGCCTGGAAGACTTGCCCAAGCCCAAAGAGTTTAAAGAAGCTGATTTCGAAATTGGAGAACGAGCGCCTATCGAAGAGGAGATCAAAGAAGAAGAGTAAGGCGCTGCGAGTTAAAAACTGCTAAAACCATGAGTACTACCGACAAACCACTGGTCAACAAAATAGCCAAGAGCGGCTTGATTACCCTGAAAATGGAGGAATTCTTCCCCAGCGCCGAATTGGCGGAAATGGACCTGAAAGACTATCTGTTCAAGGAGATGCTGCTGAAGGAAAAGGACTTCCGCGCCGCTATGAAAGCGCACGACTGGCAGCAGTACGAGGGCAAAACGCTTCTAGTGTATTGCTCTACCGATGCCATCATCCCCATGTGGGCGTACATGCTAGTGGCTTCTTACGCTGCCCCCATCGCTGAGGATGTATTCGCAGGTGAGCCGGAAGACTACTACCGTACTGTTTTCACCCAAAAACTGGCGGCGCTTGATGTAGAGCAGTACCGGGGGCAGCGGATCATCCTCAAAGGCTGCACCGATGGCAAGCCTATCCCACCCCAAGCTTACCTGGAGCTGACCAAACGGCTGCAGCCTCTGGCCAAGAGCATCATGTTCGGCGAGCCTTGCTCCACTGTGCCGATCTACAAACAGCCACGCAAGAAGTGAAATTTCTCCGCAAGGGGGCATATTTTTACTTAATTTGCAAGTCATCGCAAATGACTGCATCCCATGAACAAACCGCTATCTTACTACACCATTGCCTTGGCGGCCGTCCTCGCGGCTGCCATCTTCGCTTCTTACTCTGATCAGCCGGCCGAGGCGGAAGGGACGTTTTATGCTCCGGAGGGCAATCTGCCACAGGTGATTAAGCCGGTAGACCTCGACAAGCCGTTCAGCTTTGCAGGCGAGCGGCTGCCTATGGACAACTTCGATGTTCGGGAACGGCTGGACCGCGAACTGCTGGTCAATACCTACTGGCACAGCAATACGGTCCTGAATATCAAGAACGCCTACAAGTTCTTTCCCATGATCGAGCGCAAGTTGAAAGCATACAATATCCCAGAGGATTTCAAATACTTAGCCGTGGCAGAAAGCGGTTTGCGGAATGCCGTTTCTCCCGCCGGCGCGCGGGGGCTGTGGCAGTTTTTGCGCAGTACCGCCCGAGAATACGGCCTGGAAGTCAACCGGGAGGTAGATGAACGCTACCACTACGAAAAGTCCACGGATGCAGCCTGCCGGATGTTCCGGAACTACTACCGCAAATTCCAAAGCTGGACGCTGGTCGCTGCTGCGTACAATGCTGGCTACGGCCGGGTATCCCGCGAGCTGGAAACTCAGAGAGCAAAAACGTACTACGACCTCAACCTGAATGCGGAGACTTCCCGCTATGTATTCCGCTTAGTAGCCATCAAAGAAATCCTGAGCCAGCCCGAGGATTTCGGTTTTTACATCGATAACGAACACCGCTACCCTCCCCTTTCGGATTATAAAACCGTAGCTGTGGAAAAATCCATTCCCAATCTCGGCGATTTCGCACTCGAGCAAGGTACTACTTACCGCATGCTGAAGGTGTACAACCCTTGGCTATTGGATTCCAGCCTGACCATAA
>CAYNIT010000125.1:0-3687 GCA_964397205.1 uncultured Phaeodactylibacter sp.
CTCGACCTCAGCATTATGAATGCTGCGCTCTAACCAGCTGAGCTACCACGCCATATTTTATATTTTTTGCTGCGCTCTAACCCCCGATAGGTATCGGGGAGCTGCCACGCCTTCTGCTCGCCGTTCCGATAGCTGTCGGAATCGCGAAGGCGGGCTGTACCTGCTAAGACTTTGCAACGCAAGCAGCATACCGTTTTTGCGACTGCAAAGATAAGCCTTTCTCGATATTATCCGCAACCTTTTGGTCAGATAATTTTTTCTCCTAGAGAACCAAAAAACGTAGCCATGTCAGACGCTCGCGTTAGTATACGGCCGGAAGTACCCACGGAGGATATCGAAAGCACAGCTGCCGAACGCTTTCAGAACGCGACTCTGCGCCCGGTGCTCAAGATGCAGAATGACTTGCTCGTAGCGGTATTCCGGCACTTCATGGAGAAGCGCAAACTGCGGTTCGACGAGATGGACGAGCGGCAGCGGGCAGCTCAGATTGAGCACAGCCTGAGCAAAGACAAGCGGCTGCGTTTTCAACTGCTTGGGCTGATCATAGGACAATTTACCACCAAAGAGTACGCTGCTTACTTGTCTATGGAACGGGAGGCGGTGCGGCGCATTTCCTCTATGATGGTGGAGCGGCTCAAAGATCAGCTGGTTTAAAATACCTTTGGCCCTCCATCGGCGATTGGCTGTTCGCGTTTATCAAACAGCAGGCTTAGGCCCAGCCTGAGATTGGCGCTGCTGCTGTTGTCGGGTTGAAAGGCGGTAAGGATGTTGTCGGTAGCGGCCATCAGCTGTATCGGGCCTAGCTTTAGGGAGGCATTCAACCCCAGATTGTCGAAGCGGTCGTCCCGAAAGGCGTACAAACCGCCGACGTTCAGGAAGGGCAGTACGTCTAAATTGGTACTAATGGCCAAGGCCGGCTGCGTCTCCCCTCGGTAGCGCTCCCCGTAGAAAAGCGCACCGGCCACCCAATTGTCGCGCAAGCGCAGCGTGGCGCTCAGGTAAAAGCGTGCCGGCAAAGCCGTTTCGTAACCAACGCTGGTTTCCTCTACTTCATAAATCTGCTCTATGGTGTCGAGCACGGAACCGAACTCGGTCGTATCCTCCAGCAGCCCCTGCGCAAAGTCCAGCCCTTCGTACTCAAAAACGCCCTGCAGCTCGTAGTTGCGCACGTCTTCATCCCAAGAGATGGAGCCAAGGTCGAGCACACTCGCAGCGAGTTCTAGGTCGCCGAGGCGGAGGTGCGCGCCGAAGTCAAAGGCAAAACCGGTATTGCCCTGAAAAAGGCTTTCGCTATTGAAATTAGCAAAGTCGAAATTGGTATCCAGATTATCAAAACCATTGTACTGTAAAGAGCCAGAGGAGTTGACCAGATAGTCTGCATCCAGCCTAAGCTGATAGACCTCCGCATCTGTGTTCAGCCGCAGCTGTTCGCGTTCTGAACTGATGCTGCCGGTGCCCGACAGCAACTTAGCACGCCCGCCTAGGGTGAGCCGCTTGCTCACGTCTACCAATAGCCCGGCAGCGAATTCCTGATAGCCGAATATGTCGATCTCGGGCCCGAAGGCGATCTCCTGCCCCACAAACTGAGCATTCCCTTGCCAGACCAGCTGCGGCAGCGTTTTGGGGTATCTGGAAAAGGCATTGAAGCGGAAAGCATGAGACACACTTACGCCAACCGGGCCAAACCGAGCCAGCACACTCACCGTTTCGATATCCAGGTTTTCCCGAATAACGTTTTCCGCTTCCATTTCCAGAATAGCGTTATCGATATCCAGGATGCGCTGGCCGTTTTCATCGGTGGTGAAAAGGGTATTGTAAGTGAGGTTTTCCAAAGTGAGGCTGTTGTAAGCACCGGGCAGGCCCAGAATAAAGTTGTATTCAGGTGCCAAGGCAGGATTGGTGCGGTTGGCCTGCCAAGTTTGCCGCATAAAATGAGTGGAAAGCTCCTGCTGTGCATTAAGCAGATGGCTGGCTGTCAAGAGCAGCCCGAAAAGGATAGCGTACTTAAACATATCGCGATGTGTATTCAGCATTGTTGTGATTTGGAGGCAGCCTGTCGTTGGATGGAGTATTTATCCAGGCAGGCTCCCAACTGTTTAGGAAGCATAAGAAAAGGAAACGGACGGCTCACTCCCCGCGCTGGCCAAATATAGCTCCCAGCTTCAGCGCTACCCCTTGCTGTGCCAGTAGCTTGACGTTTTTCTGCCCCTCTCCGATCGTAGTAAAGGAGGCGACCAGCACCAGTTGCTCAGTCGGCTTGATGCCCTCGAAGCGCTCCTCCGGAAAGTCGATCAGCGTGGAAGCCTCGGCAAGGCCCGTGGAAATGCCTTCTTCGTCCGCGGGAGCGCCGGCAATCACTTGACTACTGATTTCAAAGAGGGAATCCAGCACGCTGCCTTCTGCATCCAGGAAGTAGCCCTGCACCGCCACGTTCAGCGGCAACTCATTGATGGTGACCAGTTTGAATTCCGCCCGGTAGATATCCCCCAGGTCTCCCAGTTTCAGGGACAAGGTGTCTCGGGCTACAAAGTCAATAGAGCTGCCAAAAAGGGGCAAATCCACCTCTACGCCAACCTCGTAGTAGCTGCTGTCGGTCAAAAAGCCCCGAATGCTGGTATTGCTGTCGGGATGGGTAATGGCATCCACATCGTACTCGATGGCCAGGGGGCCAGCGCCGAGAATTTCATCAATATTGGAGTTGTCTTTGTTGAAGACATAATCCTCTACTATCAGTTCCCCTACCTGATCCAGCCCCGGGTAGGCGAAATCGATGCCGCTTTCCACCAATTCGCCCTCTAGCGGCAGTGTATTGCCGCGCACGGTGAAGACATTGAACAGATTGACCCGTGAACGAGTAGGGATCCCGAAGGAGTTCTGCACCTTGAAGGTCACGGTGGGATCAGCAAAATAGATGTCGCCCTTCACCCAATTGTCAAAAAAGTCGATGATGATGGTGTCCAAACCACCCGCCTGCACATCAGTGCCGAAGAAGCCTTCCATATACGAAAAGGTCAAGTCGCTGAGGCTGATGGCCCCCAGATCGATGGTGTCTGGCCCTACTCCTAGCCGGGTAAGCTCATACTCCACATAGATGGAATCGGTACCCGGCGGGGGCAGCACTTCGTAGCCGGTGAGGTCAGTAGGGTTGAAAAGAGAGGTAAAAAAGGGCTTGTCGCCGCTGCCGTCGTAGCCCGGCAAAGCCCCTGTAAGCTGAAGGGGTTCTCCGTCTTTGTAGACATCCGGCATGGTGAGCGTCACTTCTACCGGTTCGGGATGGCTGTGTTGGAACCCCCAGGTCAGATTGCCTTCTTTAATAACCAGCCGGTCGAAGTTGGTGCCATCGTTGGTTTCCAATGGCAGGGCTACCCGCTTGGACAATATGGGTATCGGCGTGCCATCCAGCGTTTCATTGATGCGCTCGAAGAGGGTATCGCTGTTCTGGCTGATGACATCGCCCTCGTATTCGAAGTGGATGATGCCCTCCTCGTCGATGCGCATAGCCGAAAGCTCGCCAGCATTTTCCAGGACATCTTCAATGTCGAGCCGGGTATTGGCAAGGGGTACAGCGTAGGAGGCATCGTACTGAACGCCTTCGGCTTCTTCCAGGTCTTCAAATTTTTGGCAAGCGAAATTGCTAATTGCGATCAGGGCAATGCTTAGCAAGGTGGACCATTTCATAAAGCTAGC
>CAYNIT010000125.1:3787-12458 GCA_964397205.1 uncultured Phaeodactylibacter sp.
ATCAGGGCAATGCTTAGCAAGGTGGACCATTTCATAAAGCTAGCTTTGTAAATACATGTGTTGATTACCGGCTTGCATAACTGAAACCATCGCCGGATTATTTTAATGAGGGTGCAATATGCTACGGCTTATGCCGAACGAATGTTGCTGCAGCAGTCTTTGGATGCCCTCAGAGCCCGAAAGCAGGAGCCTCGGCGGCAGCATACACCTTTTCCCACAGAAGACGAAAGTGCTGGTTTCCTGGCGATGATGCGATCCAAAATATGGAGCAGTTAAGGTGATCAGAGGGGATATTGCTGCTGCAAATATACCGAAAATCCAATCTCGCCCGAGAGAATATGCATCTAATTTGGCAATACAGTTGGCAAAGGACTGACTTGACGAGAAAGGATTCTTTTTCGTATATTCCCCCAATGATGGAACGCCGCGACAATCAGGAAGAGCCTGCCACCCCGCTGGCCGACCGTACCGAGCGAGCGCGCCAGTACGTACTGCGCTTGTACGGGCAGCGGCAGAACCCTCGCTTACTGCTGCACAACTATGCCTTTGCGGATGCGCTCGCCCAGCAGGTAGCGGCCATAGCGGAGGCGCAGCCGGCAGCGGAGGCAGATCGGCGCACGGCTCAGATGGCAGCTTGGTTCTACCCTACCGGGCAGTTGTTCGATTACAACAACCCGGCTCCCTACAGCCTGAAGGTAGCCCAGCAATTTTTGCAGCAATCCGGCGCTGCTGAGGCGGAACAAAAACGGATACTGGGCAGCCTGCAACGCGCCATCCGCCGGGAAACGCCCGCTAACGAGGCAGAACGGCTGCTGCAGGATGCAGTGGCTGCTACCACTTACCTGCTGAAGCGCGAAGAACGCATGCCGTTGCTGCGGCTGGAGCGAGAGCTGATGCTGCAGCGCTCTTACACCAAGCCCGAATGGTCCCGGCAAGTGCTGGATGACTTGCTGCAGATCAAGCTGTACACGCACCATGGGCAGGCCAATTTTCAACCGCTGCTCGCACAAGCTATCCATCAGCAGCAGTTAGAAGCGGAGAAACGCCAAGAAAAAGAGGATGCCAAAAGCGGGCGCTACGCCTCCATCGAAAAAAAAGACCCGGTGCGGGGCACCCAAACCTACTTCCGGACCAACTACCGAAACCATATCAACCTGAGCGCTATTGCCGACAACAAGGCCAACATCATGATCAGTGTAAACGCTATCCTGGTATCGGTGCTCATCACCTTCCTCTCTTACCGCAACATTGGCGAGAACTCCCCCCAAATCCTGGTGCCGGTAGTCATCTTTTTAGTAACGGGCATGACATCCCTGATTTTTGCCGTGCTTTCTGCCCGGCCCAAAGTCACCAAACTCAACCCGCCCGGCCAGGAGGCGGCGGATGCCAAACAAAACTTAGTCTTCTTCGGCAATTTTGTCCACCTGGACTTAGATCAGTACGAAGCAGCGATGGACGAGCTTTTTCAGGATACGTCTCTGCTCTACGGCAATATGGTGCGCGACCTTTATCACCTGGGCAAAGTGCTGGACAAGAAGTACCGCTTCCTCGCCATTTCTTACAACATTTTCATGGTAGGCTTCATCGCTACGGTCAGCAGCTTTATCATTGCCTTGTTCTTCTGATCAGCCCGCTACCCGTTTGATATCTGCTCCCAGGGCCCGCAGCCGCCCGTCGATACCCTGGTAGCCACGGTCGATCTGGTGGATGTTGTAGATGGTGCTGCGCCCCTTGGCGGAAAGCGCGGCAATAAGCAATGCCACCCCCGCCCGGATGTCTGGGGAAGACATCTCGATGCCCCGCAGTTGGTGCCTCCGCCCCAGGCCGATGACCGTCGCTCGGTGGGGGTCGCAAAGGATGATTTGCGCGCCCATATCAATCAATTTATCGACGAAGAACAACCGGCTTTCGAACATCTTCTGGTGAATCAGCACACTGCCTTTGGCTTGGGTAGCGATGACCAGCATGATGCTCATCAAATCAGGAGTCAAGCCTGGCCAGGGTGCATCGTAGATGGTCATGATGGAGCCATCAATAAAAGTTTGAATTTCGTAATCTTGCTGATGAGGTATGTAAATGTCGTCGCCCCGGAACTCCAGGTCGATGCCCATCCTTTCGAAGGAGCGGGGTATAATGCCAAGCTGATCGATACGGGCTTGCTTGATGGTAATTTCCGATTGGGTCATGGCTGCCAGGCCAATAAACGACCCGATTTCGATCATATCGGGCAGCAGCCGATGGGTAGTGCCTCCCAATTGCGCTACGCCTTCAATGGTCAGCAGATTGGAACCGACGCCCGATATTTTTGCCCCCATATTTACCAGCATGCGGCAGAGCTGCTGCACGTAGGGCTCACAGGCGGCATTGTATATTTGGGTAGTGCCTTCTGCCAGGACCGCCGCCATCACGACATTAGCCGTGCCGGTAACCGAAATTTCATCCATCAGCAGATAAGTGCCCTTTAGGCGGGGAGCTTCTATGAAGTACTGCCGCTTATCAGCTTCGTAGTGAAATTGAGCGCCCAA
The DNA here is from genome assembly GCA_964397205.1 of uncultured Phaeodactylibacter sp. Lineage (GTDB taxonomy): Bacteria > Bacteroidota > Bacteroidia > Chitinophagales > Saprospiraceae > Phaeodactylibacter. The sequence goes on from CAYNIT010000125.1 coordinate 6,313, forward strand.
TGCCTCCAAGCCAATAAAGTGGGTATCGAGCCGGCGGCGGCCAATTTTGTCTCCTCCAGGCTTTGGAAGGAAAGCTTTGCCGTAACGGGCCAGCAAGGGCGCGATGAGCATGACCGAGCCCCGGATGCGCCCCGCATTTGAGCGGAACTCTTCCGACTGGAAAAAGTCCAGGTCTACCTCCCGGGCTTGCAAACGGTAGGCATTTTGCCCAGCTGGTTCGACCGTTACGCCTAAACCACGCAGCAAATGCAGCAGATGGTTGACATCCAGGATATCGGGCAAATTGGAAATGGTAATCGGTTCTTCGGTAAGCAGACTGGCACAGAGCACTTGCAGCGCCTCGTTTTTTGCCCCCTGCGGAGTGATCTCCCCTTTCAAGGGTTTTCCGCCGGTAAGTTCGAAAGCATCAAGAGACATAGTGTCGTTTTGGCGCAAAGGTACGGCCCTGAGAAGCGTTTGAGGAATAAGATCGACATTTATAGACAGACTCCGCTGCAGCGTGCTGTCAGATATGGCTGGCCGCAGGCGCATGAGCAAAGAAATACTGACTTGCCACTTTGGCGCTTGCTGCATACTAAAGCAGAAGGGAGAATTGCTGGAAATATAGGCAGCAGCATGGAGGATAGTCCCGGCTATAACTGCCGTCATGGCGCTTCAACACCAAAAAATAGCCCCAGCGGGCGCAGCTTTGACAGGGCGCCCGCTGGGGAAGGAGGGATTTACCGCTTGCGCCGGCTGCCCCGGCTGCCTTTTTGACGGCCGCTGCTGCGCTTGCCGCCGCCGGAGGAGCGCCGCCGGTTGTTGCCGCTCGTCAGGTTGTCGATGGTTTCGTCATCGTCCATGGTGATGACGCCGCCGGAGAGCTTTTCCAAATCGTTTTTGATGATATCATCGCTTACGTAGTGTTCCTTGTTCCAGGTTTTGTAGGCGAGCTTCATGTAAGACCCGATGGTGGAGGTGAAGCCATCACGCTTGGGGCCATCCGGCATTTCGAGCGCTTTTTTGATCAACACCTGCACATTGTGGCCGTAGTGGCGGTACCGTGCTTCGGTAACTGGATACGGAATGGCATCCGGCCGTTTGCGGCTCTCTTCCCGAGTAGGGTTATCGCCGTAGGGCATATCAACATCGAGCTCGTAGTCGGCTATGCGAAATACGTGCTTCCACAAGCGTTCGCGATAATCTTCTATACTGCGGCTCTGCGGGTGCATTTGCTGCATGAGGTCAATCACCTTTTCCACAAAGGCCTGCCTCATATCCCGGTTTTCAATCGTTTTAGCGTGATTGATCAGCTTCTGTACGTTGCGGCCGTACTCCGGGATGATAAGGTGCTTTCTGCTGGAGTTGTACTCCATCCCGCGTCCGGTATCTTGCTCTTTCGTCATAATATAAAATTCAGTACTAGTCTATTCAACAGTCACAGACTTCGCAAGGTTGCGGGGTTGGTCGACATCACAACCACGCATCACTGCGATGTGGTAAGACAGCAACTGCAGCGGAATAACGGAGAGCAGCGGAGTGAGCGGCTCTTCGGTATCCGGGATTTCAATGGTATAGTCCGCCATCTTGCTGATGACCTGATCGCCTTCGGTCACCACTGCGATGACCATACCCTTACGGGCTTTCACTTCTTGAATGTTGCTCACAACTTTATCGTAGGCGCTCTTATTGGTAGCGATGACGATGACCGGCATCTCTTCGTCGATCAGCGCGATGGGCCCGTGCTTCATTTCGGCAGCCGGGTATCCTTCGGCATGGATGTAAGAGATTTCCTTAAGCTTCAGTGCGCCTTCCAGCGCAATTGGGAAGTTGTAGCCCCGGCCCAGGTAGAGGGCGTTGTGGCGGTCCTTAATTTCTCCCGCAATATACTTAATCTGCTTTTCGTACTTCAGTACTTTTTCAATTTTTGCCGGAATTTCGTGCATTTCGCTGATGAGGCGGTGGAAGGTAGAGTTGGGGATGGTGCCCCGCTTATAGCCGAGGGAAATGGCCATCATAGTCAGCAGCGTCACCTGTCCGGTAAAGGCTTTGGTAGAGGCAACCCCGATTTCAGGCCCGGCGTGGATGTAGGAGCCGGCATCGGTAAGCCGGGCGATGGAGGAGCCTACTACATTTACAATGCCGTAAATGAGTGCCCCTTTTTGTCTTGCCATTTCTAGGGCTGCGAGGGTGTCCGCAGTTTCTCCAGACTGGGACAGGGCGATGACTACATCCTGTTCCGTAATGATGGGGTTGCGGTAGCGCAGCTCGGAGGCGTACTCCACTTCCACGGGAATACGGACCAGCTCCTCAAACAGGTACTCGCCGATTAAGCTAGCGTGCCAGGAAGTACCGCAGGCAGCGATGATGACCCGGTCGGCCTCCGTGATGCGGTTGGAGTATTCCTCCACCCCGCCCAGGCGCACGTAGGGCTCCTCCAGGCTGAGCCGCCCCCGCATACAATCGGCAACGGTCACGGGCTGCTGATGGATTTCCTTGTGCATGAAGTAGTCGTAGCCTCCCTTTTCCAGCATTTCGATCTGCATGTCCAGCTCGTGGACGTAGGGGGTCTGCGGCTGATTGTTGAGGGTTTTTATATTCATATCGCCATCGCGGTGGACGACAGCGATTTCCTCGTCTTTCATGTAAATGACCTTCTTGGTGTACCCCACGAGCGGCGTAGCGTCCGAAGCCAGGAAGTACTCGTTCTCCCCCACTCCGATCACCAGTGGGCTGGCTTTCCGGGCGGCTACCAGCTTGTCCGGGTCTTCTGCATCCATAAGCACAATAGCGTAGGCACCTACTACCCTGGAAAGGGCAATGCGCACCGCTTCTTCCAGGGGCAAGCCCTCATGTGCCTGGATTTCTTCGATCAAGTGGACCAGTACCTCGGTATCGGTTTCGCTTTCGAATGTGTGGCCCTCCTGCTCCAATGCCTTGCGCAGAGAAGAGTAATTTTCGATAATGCCATTGTGTACCATCACCAAACGGCCATTGCCCGATCGATGGGGGTGGGCGTTGATGTCATCGGGTACACCGTGAGTTGCCCATCGGGTGTGCCCGAGGCCGATGGTGCTATGGCCATCTTGATTTTCAGTAAATGCTTCCAACTCAGCCACCTTCCCTTTCTTCTTGAAAGTTTTGAGGCCTCCGTTCATAATCGCGATGCCCGCGCTGTCGTATCCACGGTATTCTAGGCGTTTCAGCCCGTTAAGTAATATCGGATAGGCTTTTCTGGGGCCCACGTAAGCAACGATGCCACACATAAGAATTGGGTTTTTTAGATTCAAAAAATGAGAAAAAGTTCATAGTGCATGCGTGTCTATCGGTAGTGCATGAACTGTAAGGAGACAGTATGTGTGTAGGATACTGCTTTTGGGAAGAGGATTTGAAAACTCAAATATACATAATTTCGGGAATGCTGTAAGAAAAATTTACAATTGAGTGAAAGTGACCCGCAGTTTTGGGGCAAACTCCGGATGGTTTCCACCGTACAACACTACTCGGGAAGCCGTTTCCGCTTTCTTGAAGGGCGAAATATCGAATGGGTTGACTGGTACGATGGTCATCGATTGGGGCTGAGTCCCTTCTATAACGGCTTGAAGATGGGCAGATATAGCGATGGTGTACTTTTTAACTTCCATGCCTTCCACTTCTTCCGGGTTTCCGCCTATGGTTTCAGGGATGTCTAGAGAGCGAAAGTCGGCGATGAAAAAATCCTCGATCAAAACTTCCTCCTCGTCCCCATCGCTGCCCTCTACCAAGAGGATCAGCTGCTGCGGTTCTGCGAAGGCAGTGTCGGGGCCATCGAGATCAGCCACAAAAAACTCTAATTCCGCCATGTTGACGGCTACATTCGAAAGCGCACTCAGGTCTGGGAAAGTAATTTCCCCCCGCAATCCAGCCATACCCTGCAGGAAGAGCAGGCTGTCGTTCTCGCTATTGCTGTTCAGATAAGGCTCCGCTTTTGAACCAGCGTAGTCGTGCTCAAGCTTGACAAAGCGGGCTGCTTCGGAAAGGTCAAAGTCATACAAGTAGCGGCGAGAGACGTTTGCAGAATCCCGGTAGTATACATGGATGCCCGCATAGGAACCACCGAGGAAAAACTGCAGCATGCCTTCGTTCTCGGTGCTGGGCTCCAAGCGAAACCCGGGGAAACGCTCGTAGAACAGGTTCGAGTTCGTGTAAACGTCAGTAGAATCGGCTGCCAGATAAAACTGAATCAGGGAATCTCCCAGACTGTTCAGCAAAGGCACACGCAGGTGGCGGAAGGCAATGGTGTCGCGGTCGGCATCTTCTCCCAAGTAGTCAAAAAACTCCAGGCTATCGGTATTGACTACAAATTCGTGCTCCGTGAGGGGGTTGGGATTGACCGCCACCTCGTCGTCTGAGAAATAGTCAATATCGCTGTTCAAGCTGGCCGTAAGCTCGGATACTCGCATGCCAAAAGTTTCCCCCTCCGTCTTTCCATAGAAGCCACTGGTAGAATAGGGCAGCAGCAGCACCACGGAGTCCACCGCGGTATAATCTTCAAACACGGTGGGGTTGGTGTTATTGCTGGAAGTATTGTTGTTGGTGAAATTGGGCAGCACCTGCACGTTTAACGAAGCTGAAGACGAGCCAAATACTGGGTCATTCATATTGCCAAACAGGTACACGTCCAGCTGATTCTCCAAAAAGGGGGAGAAAGTCTGCAGCGGTTCTCCGGGCAAGGTGGTCGTTTTCAACCTGAAGGAGTCGGTAAAACCTACTTCTGCCCGGTCCTCGTCCAGGAGGTCTGCTCCCACGAGGGTGGGGTCCGTACAGCTGGCCTGCAACAATACAGCGAGGACAAAAAGTAGCGTCAGCAATCTCAGCAATTCCATAGAATTATTTCGTGTTTTCTGACAAGCGGCAAGCAAGCGGAACGCTTGGCCTCGTTGCTTTCGCCGCTCAAGATGCCTGCTCAGGGATTGCAAATGTAGCAATTCTAAGCCAGGGAGTTGTTAAAAAGCAAGTAGTGCCGCCTACCAAGCAAAAGAGGCATCGGGTGGGGAAAACGTTGTATAGCAAGGACAGGATCGGCCAAACAAATAGCAGGTGGCTGCGAAAAAAGCGGCCACCTGCCAGCGTTTATAGTCCATCGTTAAGAAAAAACCCAGGGCGTCATCACCCTTCTTCCATCTGTTCCTGCGCTGTAAGCATGTCGTAGAATTCCATGTACTGGGCTTCGAAGCCTTCGTCGCCCTGGTAGTCGAGCACAGGCTTGTTGGTGGCGGCGAGCGCCTTTTCGTCTGACTCGCTCAGTTGCTCGCTGCCCCGCACCAATGCATCCGAGAATGCGATGGCCCCTTTGTGGAGGGTAACCCCGCTGCCATTTTGGTAGGCGTTGAGGTCCTCTTCGGTAAGGTTGTTGATGGAGGCTTTGGCAATGAATTGGTCGGAGAAGGTCTCTTCGGGAGAGCCTTCGTACAAGGAATAAACTACTTTAGATTGCTGGAAAAGCGGTTCGTTCTTGTAAGCTGTCTTCAGATATAGAGGCACCAAGCTGGTCATCCAGCCGTGGCAGTGCACCACATCCGGTGCCCATCCAAACTTTTTCACCGTTTCGATCACCCCTTTGCAGAAGAAGACCATGCGGTCGGGGTTATCATCGAAAGGCTTTCCCTCTTTATCCTTGAATGTATGCTTTCGCTTGAAAAAGTCTTCATTATCGAGGAAGTAGACTTGCATCCGAGCCCCCGGCAGGGAAGCCACCTTAATAATGAGCGGAAAATCATCATCATCTACTATAATGTTCATGCCAGAAAGACGAACCACCTCATGCAGCCGGTGCCTGCGCTCGTTGATGACGCCGAAGCGCGGCATCAGAATTCGAATTTCCATGCCGTTTTCCTGAATATACTGCGGAAGTTTCCTGGCAATTTTACCAACTTCGGAGAGTGCAGTATAGGGATGCATTTCCTGCGTAACGATCAACACTTTCTTTTTACTCATATCTCCATTAGTGTTTAAAAGAACAAGTATGTCACCCAGCCTTCGGGGAATAAGTTTGCAAATTTAAGAAAAAACCGCGTTTTCCTTGTAATTGCGCCCTACTTAATACTCTGTTAACAAAAACGCCTATATTTGTGCCTTAGGGGTCGCGCAATAACAAGTTACCTAGAGTAGGCGAAGTTATTTTGTGC
>CAYNIT010000126.1:0-12430 GCA_964397205.1 uncultured Phaeodactylibacter sp.
CCCTTAGTCTTCTGCCTTGCGATGTATTTCCCAGGTATGGTCTGAGAGCAGCTCTACCGTGGCGATGAACTGATAGGGCGGATTGGAGCCCCATTCTTCGGGGCTGACCATGGACAGTACATATTGATCGCCGCTGCTGCGCTCGTAGAGGTGGTAAGTGAAGCCAATGAGCGGCTCGAAGTTCATTTCTGCATTATAGATCTGTTCGGATATGGTGACGCGGTCTTTGATGCCTTGAGCTTGTTCGGCAAGCAGCTCAATTTGTTTGCGAATCTGATCGAGCTGCATATCCGTTTGCTTGTACATAGCTTTGACCGAGCGCCCCTTTACCTTTCCTTTATCAATGGGCTTGATCTCTACCCCGCTGACGGTATGGGCGTAGGGCAGATTATGCGGGTTTTCTGCGACCTTGTCGGGGTCGATGGGATTAATGATTTTTTCTTCTTGCTTTTTCTTGTCTTTTTCGCTCATGTAGGCCTATCGAGTTTTGCTATCAACAGAATAAGCGAGCTGCCTGAATTGTTCAAAGGTAGATCGGTGCTTTGCCCAAGCAAAGCACCGATCTACCTTTGCCGGCAAGTAAGAAAGGATTATTGGAGGCTTACTTGAGTTCGAAGTCCGAGCTGCCTGCCAAATGCCCCTTGTTGTAAATTTCAACTTTGTATTTGCCTTCCTGAAAAGCCCGGCTCGGTGCCCAGACCATGCACAAGCGCTGCTCATCCTGATCGTAATCTACCTCTTTGATCATCGTATAGCGGGCTTGTTCTCCGGTGGCGTTGTTGGTGAATACGCCGGAGCCCATTGATTCTACCGCCATCGTTTCTCCCAGAGGATTGACGATCCGGATCAGGAAGCGCTCCATGCCGGGCTCGGCTACTTGATTGGCGGTGGTGTTGAAGCAGAGCTGCAGCTGATCTACATTCTTAGCTTTGCGGCGGGTAGCGGTTTTGCCATTATTGCGGACTTTCAGCCCCTCCGCTTCGATCTTCGCTACTTTGATGACGGAGGCGATGTTGACTTTCTTGGCCAGGCGGGCGCGGTCGGCTTCGATGGCCTCCTTTTCACTGACGAGGGCAGCCTTAGTAGAGGACAGCTCCATGTTGCGGATGCGTGCCGAATCCAGGGTAGTGGACAGAGAAGTATTTTCCTCAGTGAGCTGGGCAGTGCGGGCGGTCAGTTCTTCATTTTCCTGGCGCAGTTGGTTGATTTCCGCCAGATACTGATCTACTTGTGCGTTGAGGTTGCGGATTTCGCGCCGGGCCTGTGCCAGGTTGCGGCTGTCCTGCAGCAGCGCTTCGATGCGTTCCTTGGCGCCTTTCAGTTCTGTTTTCTGGGATTCGATCAAGGCGTTGAGCTCTTCGTTGCTGCCCCGCAGTTCCTCCATTTCCGAAAGGGCTTCGTAGTACTGCTTTTCCAGTTCTGCCTTGAGCTGTTCGGATTCGTCGAGTTCTGAGCTCAAGTTTTCGTTGGCGTTGTTCTTGTTGACCAAGCTGATGACCAGTACAATGCATACGACAGCTAAAACTGCTATGGTAACGATAGCGGCTATTTTGAGCTTTTGCTGGCCATCCTCTTTTTTAGGATTCCCGGGTGCTGGATTGGTATTGGTGGTTGACATATAGTGATTGAATTTGGTGATATCGTTTCCTTCCGTTGAACCGGCAGGCTGGACAATGCTTGGATATTGACGCTGCAAAGGCATTTTGCGCTATCGCCGCATAAACGGAGGGCACAGCGGCAAAATTGTGCGGGCGGGCTGAATTTTACCGGCTTTTTCCAGGCTTATGAGCTTTGTTCTGCCCCGAGATTGCCCAAGATTTTCTAAATTGGCAAAAAACAGGCCGAAATGCTGGAACATATTGACATAGGGCGGGTCCTGTTTCTGGACATCGAAACCGTCTCTGCCCGGCCTTCCTATGATAAGCTTAGCGAGGAATTCCAAGAGCTTTGGGCAGCCAAAGCCAATCAGCTGGCGCGCGGGCGGCAAGAACCCTTGAGTGAAGAGGAGGTTGCAGAGGCCTACACCGAGCGCGCCGGCATATTTGCCGAATTCGGTAAGATCGTCTGCATTTCAGTGGGGGTAGTGCATCGCGATAAGGAGGATAAAGCGCTTAAGATCCGCCTTAAGTCTTTCGCCAGCGAGAACGAGGCGGAGTTGCTGCATGACTTTTCCCAGCTGATTTTCAAATACTACAATGACCCCAATAAGCATGCTTTCTGCGGGCACAACGCCAAGGAGTTTGACATCCCCTACATCTGCCGCCGCCTAGTGGTCAATCAGCTACCGCTGCCGGCCCCCCTAGACATAGCCGGCAAAAAACCTTGGGAAACCAAACACCTGCTGGATACGATGGAAATGTGGAAATTCGGCGACCGCAAAAATTATACCTCTCTGAAAGTGCTGGCAGCGCTACTGGGCTTTCCTTCTCCCAAAGACGATATCGATGGCAGCGATGTAGGCCGGGTGTACTGGGAAGAAAAAGACCTGAAGCGCATCGCCTTTTACTGCGAAAAAGATGTGTTGGCTACCACCCAGCTGTACCTGCGCTACAAACGCATGCCTTTGCTGGAAGAAGAGCAGGTGCAGCATGTTGATCACTAAGCCGGTTGGGGAAAGCGGAGAGTGAAGGTAGTGCCTTTCCCGGGCTCGCTTTCCACCTCAATGCGTCCGCCGAGCACCTCAACCTGGTGCTTGGTCATGAACAAGCCCAGGCCTTGCCCTTCCTGTTCGTTTTGCAAGCGGGAACCAAGTTTGAATATTTGGGAATGGTGCTTCTTCAGGTCTATGCCGGTGCCCCAGTCTTCTATTTCAATACAGGTCTTGTCCTCTTGCTCGAAGGCTCGTATTTCGATTGTTTTTTGCAAGTCCGTAGTACCGTACTTAATGGCGTTAGAGATCAAATTGTGGATAATGCTGTCCAAGTAGGCGGGAATAGCGTTGACGCTCAAGCCCGGGGGCACTTTTAGCGAAAATTGGAGGCCCTGTTCCTGAATGATGCGGGCGTGAAGCTCAAGGACGCGTTCGACACTTTCCAAAATAGGGCATGGAGCCCGCTCCTGCAAGTTGATGTTGTTTTCAAAATTGAGCAGCTCGTTGACGTTGGAAAGGGTGCGGTTGAGGTTGTCCACGGTCTTTTCCAGTAGGCTCAGGTATTCCGGGTTGTGAGGTTCCTCGCGCAGCATTTGGGTCAGCCCCTGAAGGTTGGCGGTAGAGGAGCGGATATTGTGAGAGAGCATAAATGAGAAGTCCTTGAGGCGCTGGTTTTGCTCCGTGGCCTTGTCCAGCAGGCAGTTGCGTTCCTCCTGTGCTTGCTTCTCCTGGTCGATGTTTTCGAAAACGCCATACCAGACGATAGCGCCGTCTGATTCTATTTCCGGCTTAGCGGTTGCCCGGTTCCACTGCAGTTGCCCGTCTTCTCCTGTGTAGACACGGTACTCCACCGATATTTCGCTCAGGTCGCCCTCTGCGGCTTGAGCGATTACCTGTTGTACTACGGGAACATCTTCCGGCAATACATAGTCGAAGGCGCGGCTGCCATCTTTTTTGAGTATCTGGGGCGTGAGTTCGGCCTGCAGTTCTTTGATGCCGTTGCTGACGAAGGGGAAGGTAATACTGCCGTCTGAGTTTAGCCGCATTTGGAAAACAGCCCCGGGGATGTTGTTTGTAATCTTCAGCAGATGCTCTTCGAACGCTTTTTGTTTGGAGATGTCCTGGGCGGTAGCTACCGCCCCGGTGGTCTGCCCTTTTTCGTTAGTGATGGGGCTATCCACGACGTAGGCAGGAAAAATACGGCCATTTTTGGTGCGATGCCACTGCTCTCCGCTCCAGTTTTTGCCTTGCCTTAGAGCCTCTGCCGCTTCGGCTATTTGTTGGTAGTCTGGCTGGTGGAGGGTGAGTTCGATATTGCGGCCGAGCATCTCCTCCTTGGTGTAGCCGTAAATTGTTGCGGCAGCTTTGTTCCAGTATTCCACCGTTCCATTCAGGTCGATGGCAATGGCGGCCTGCCCTATGGTGTCGAGCAATCGGCTTTTGTATTGTACTTCCTGTTCCTGCAACTTCTGGTCGGTTACATCTACTCCAATGCAAAGAATTTCGGCGGGCTGCCCGCTGGCATGGCGGATAGCCTTAAATTCCCAGTAGTTGGTGATGGGAGTGGATGCTTTAGGGGCAAACTTCCTGAGGTGGACAAAAAAGGATTGGCCGGGATGCTCGAGGCAGGCCTGTACCGTATGCAGGCACTTCTGCCGGTCAGCGGGCAAGATATTGTCCATAGAGTTTTTGCCCAGCAATTCAGATAGGGCGTAGTCAAACCGCTGGCAGAAGTGCTCGTTGGCGAAAGTGTAATTGCCTTTCAGGTCGGTGCATAGGATGTAGAGAAGCTTAGTGCCAAGCAGCGCAGGATGGAGCGTGGTTAGGGTGGATTTGTGCATTGTTTTTTGTGCATATCGTTTATGGCCAGCCAATGACGGCTGAAAGCGCTAAAATAAACTAAATTTTGCACAGCTCCTACTGCTGCTAAAAAAGGCCTGAGATATTGCCTTGATCATCAATATCAATTTTGTTGGCCGCGGGCAGGCCGGGCAAGCCGGGCATGCGCATCATATTGCCGCTGATGGGGACCAGGAAGCCAGCACCCGCGGCGATTTCCACCTCCCGGATGAAAATGCGGAAGCCAGACGGGCGCCCCAGCAGTTTGGGGTCGTCGGAAAGAGATTTTTGAGTCTTGGCGATACAGACCGGCAAACTTTCCAAGCCTAAGCGCTGTACACGCCTTAAGTCTCGCTCCGCTTGGGTGCTGTAGTCCACGCCCTCGGCTCCGTAAACCTTGGTAGCGATGGTATGGATCTTTTCCTTGACCCCATCGCCCCACTGGTACAGAGGCTGGAAGTCCGCCTCATCCGCATCCACTGTTTCCGTAATCATTTCAGCCAATTCGGTGGCGCCCTCGCCGCCCTTAGCCCAGGCTTCTGCCAGAGCGACTTTCACGCCCTTGCGGCGGCAAGCCTGGACGATGGCTTCGATTTCCTCTTGGGTATCCTGCGTAAAGCGGTTGACGGCCACTACAGCCGGCAAGCCGAAGGAGGCGATGTTGTCCAGGTGTTTTTCGAGGTTCTCTGCTCCCTTGCGTACAGCCTCCGGATCAGGCGTTTGCAATTCTTTGAGGGGGTGGCCACCGTGGTACTTCAGAGCACGCACAGTGGCTACTACGACTACCGCACTCGGCGCCAAACCAGCGCTCTGGCATTTGATGTTGAGGAACTTCTCTGCCCCCAGGTCAGCGCCGAAGCCCGCCTCGGTGATGGTGTAATCGCTGAGGCTGAGGCCCATACGGGTGGCGATAGCTGTGTTGGTGCCCTGAGCGATATTGGCGAAGGGGCCGCCGTGGATCAGGGCAGGCACGCCCTCCAGCGTTTGCACCAGATTGGGTTTGATGGCTTCCTTGAGCAGGGCAGCCATAGCGCCTTCCGCTTTGAGGTCGCGGGCGTAGATGGGTTGCTTATCCCGGGTGAAGCCGACGAATATGTTGCCCAGGCGCTTCTTCAGGTCGATTGGGTCTTTGCAGAGGCATAAGATCGCCATGATCTCAGAGGCGGCGGTGATGTCAAAGCCAGACTCCCGGGGGATGCCGTTAGCGGTGCCGCCCAGGCCGACGACCACGTGCCGCAGCGCGCGGTCGTTCATATCCATCACCCGCTTCCAAACTACGGTACGGGGGTCAATCCCAAGGCTGTGCGTTTTATTTTGCAGGTTATTGTCGATTAGGGCAGCCAGCAGGTTGTGAGCTTTCTCGATGGCTGCAAAGTCGCCGGTGAAGTGCAGGTTGATATCCTCCATAGGCAGTACCTGGGAGTAGCCTCCGCCAGCGGCTCCGCCTTTGATGCCGAAGACTGGGCCAAGCGAGGGCTCGCGCAGCACTGCGCACACGCGTTTGCCGATTTTGTGCATCCCCTGTGCCAAGCCGATGGACATGGTTGTCTTGCCTTCGCCGGCTGGCGTGGGAGAAATGGCAGTCACCAGGATGAGCTTGCTCCGCCTGGCCTTCTTATCGTCGATCAGCGAAAGGGGTAATTTGGCTTTGTAGTGGCCGTACTTCTCGAGCTGTTCTTCGGCAAGGTCCAGCTGCCGGGCAATTTCAGTAATGTTTTTCAGTTGGGTGCGCTGGGCAATTTGAATGTCAGAAGCCATGGGATGATTTCGTTTACAGGTTTTTCGTCGGCTAAATATAGCAATTCGCAGCGATTACGGAACGCTCCGGCGAACTCTTCTCGTTCGGGGCAATACATCCTGTGCTGTGGCTGTTGTATACTTGAGTTTTTTCATACTAATCCATTACCGAAGCCATATCTCCTAAGCAGATGTGGCTTTTTTACTTCTGGCCAGCCGTTTTTTCGGCGGTTGCGGCGTTTTGCAGCAGGACCCGGTGGGGCAGGGCGAGTTGTACACCTTCCTGATCGAAGCGCAGCTTGATGGCTTCCATGTAATCGCAGCCCATAGCGAAGGCCTTTGCGTCATTCTCCGCCCACAGGTAAGCCCGCAGCCGGCAGCCGTTTTCCTCCAAGCCGACCACCCGCACCCGGACCAGGGGCTCGCCGGTTTCTACCTCTTCCGGGCTGCGCCAGTCTAGCAGGGCGGGCTGTTTGGCGCCTTCCTCCTGCATCAGGCGGCGGGCGAGCAGCAGGTCAGAGTCGTAGGTGATCAGCGGTTCTATCCATTTGCATATCTTGTCTTCCCCGAAGTCAGAATTGACCAAAACTTCGTCACTGATAACGGAGTTGGGGATGAGGATGCGCCGGTTTTCGAAGTCCCGGATAACGACATGCCGCAGGGTGATGTCTTCCACTACGCCCTTCATGCCGGACTGGAACCGCAGCCGGTCGTTTACCCGAAAGGGTTTGAAAACGATGATGAACACGCCGCTGATGATGTTGGAGAGTGCGTGTTGGGAGGCAAAGCCCACCGCTACTGCCAGGATGCCGGCACCCGCCAGCAGAGAATTGGCTACCGCCCGCATATTTGGCAAGGTGTAGACCGCCCAGCCGATGCCCAGTACATAAATCAGGCCGGTCAAAGCGTGCCGCAGGAAAACGTAATTGGTGGGGTCATTGCGCATAATGAGGCTCGACCGCTTGAGGAAACGGCGGAAAAGCCAGTTGACCACAATCGCCGTCAGTACTGTCCCGGCGATGATGGCCAGGAAAAGCCCTATGGGCATCAACTCTTCCATAAGCTACTGGATTAGGATTTCATCCGTCAGCGCCTTGTCGTCGTCCAGCGATTTGAAGAGGCGGCTGCGGAATTTGTTTTTGGTATTGAAAAGGGTGCTGGCCATTTTGTCAATGGCGACCATACTGAGGACCGTTTGAATGTAGGCATCGACCAAATCGTCTAGCCCGAGCCCGAGTTTGTTGAAGTCCCGGCGGTCCATGAGCAGCAGGCGGTTGGTGTCGGAGCCCCAGAGGTTGTCTCCTTCTTTGATGGACAAGTTGGTGCCCAGCATTTCCCAGCTGTTGGTACTGTCCTCGATATGATCGGCCAGGGGTTTGGCTGCCCGCCGGGCGTAGATGGACATGGGGCGGATGCCATCCGGTGTGTGGCTGACCATCATGCGGATGTCTGCTACGTAAGTATTGCCCTTGCTGCTCGGTACGGTGCCGATGTGGTAGAGCCGGCCCTTCGAGCTGATAGAACTCCAGTTGTAGTTGCCGATGAGAGACTGTACAATGAAGCGCTCGTAGTAGAATTCCATTTCCATAAAAGCTTCCAGCTCCTGTTCGTTGACGATGGTGAAAACGCCCTGCCCAGCATTGCTGTAGGGGTTCTTAACGACAGCCTGGCCGCCCAGGCTGCGTACCCAGATGGGGACTTGCTCCCGGCTCACGTCCCAGATGGTTTCAGGCGTAAGAATTTCCAGCCCGCTGCCTTCCAGTTGAGCATTGAAGATGTCGTAGGCCTTAGAAGCCAGCATTTTGTTGCGGCCGCCCGCCAGGCAAGCTACGATGGGGTTAAAAATAAGGGTTCGGCTCTGTACAGGAAGGCGTGTCCAGGGGCTTTGGGTGAGGTAGCGGAACGCAGCGCGTATTTTGTGCCATGCTCCGTCTTCTCCCTTCACGTAAACGATACCCTCCTTGATGCGGACGAGCGGGTTGGTTTCGTTCTTGTAGTAAGAAGCGTAGTGCACGGGTTCCTGGAAAACATCAGCCATGGCGCGGGCGTAGCCCAGTGCTTCGGTGGGGTTTTTGTCGTAGATGACCGCCAGGCCTCCCTTTATGCCCCGCTTGTTTTTCTTTACCAGAGGATATATGGTCTGTTCCATAAGCGTCCGGTAGCCGCCCTGCTCCTTGTTGTCGTCCAGCAGTGGCATAGACTTTTGCCCGGAAGGGCAGGAGTTGTTTTCGATGACCACCATTTGCCGCTTGCCTCGTTCATTGGTGACGTGCATCAGGTCGGCGCCCGCCCATATGAAGTATTTGGGCTTGTGTTGTAGCCATCCCCGCAGCACATCGGGTTTGACCATCGGGTGCAGGTGGCAGTAGCGTTTGATGATGCGCTCCTGGCTGAGGTGCAGGAAAAAGGAAATCATAGGATGGATGGTCGCATTGAGCGCCTTAGCGTACCAGTGGTCAGCCGGCTCAAATTGGCCGGGTTGAATGAGTTGGGATTTCATGTGATTCGGTGATTGTGGTCATGACAGTCAACGGCAGTAAGGTATTAATATTCGCGCTTTGCACAAGGGGGCAAAAGCTGGTTTTTTGAAAATGCCTGGTGGATATTTTATAGTACGTTTCGCCAAAACTGCAATAGCCGCTCTTCTTCGGCTTCCCAATGCAAATCGCGGGCGGCGCGAAGGCATTCCCTGCGCATTTCCTCGTAAGCCTCTGGATTTTTTAGCAGTCGGTTCAGGCAGTCAGCCAAAGCAGCGGGCTGCAGCTGATTCAGCAGCAAGAAGGCAGGGTACTGCTCCCCCAGCGCGCGGTATTCCGGGAAGGCCATGTGCACCGCTGGCACGCCCGCCTGTAGGTAGTCGAAGGTCTTATTGGCCAGCGAATAGTAGTAGCTCAGCCCGCGGTTTGCCAGCAGATTCAGGCCGATGGCCGCTTTAGGAGTGAGCTGTTGCAGTTCCTGCGGCGGGATGTAGCCCAGAAACCGAACGTTTTTTCCCAGTTGCAGGGCCCTGGCTTGATCCCGCAACTGAGCGGACAGGTCCCCTTCGCCCGCCAGCCAGAGCTGGGCGTTATCTATCGCCGTCATGGCCTGCAGGGCAGTTTCCAGGCCCCGGCCTTCGTTCAGGGCACCCTGGTAAAGGATGACCGGGGGTTGGGCTTTCTCTATGCTCTGGGCTAAATCCGGGCGGCGGTAGGGCAAGTTTCTAATACAGTGGAAGGGCGTGCCATACCGTTTTTCCAGCTGTTCAGCCAGCATTTCCCCTACGGTATAAGCGTACCGCAGGCGCGGGATGCAAAAACGGGCCACTGCTTCCCAAACCTTTTGTACCAACGGGCGGCGGACGACTTCGGGTACTTCCGTAAAGTACTCATGGGCATCGTATACCAGTGGTTTGCCGCGCAGACGGCTCCAGCAAAAGGCGGGCAGCAGGGTGTCTAGGTCAACTGCGCAGAGCGCATCAAAATTTTGCCGGGCCATCCAATAGAGCAGGCGCAGGTTGTATTCCAAATAGAATAATTTGCCCGCCTGAAAACGGCAACGCAGCCTTACCTGTTGAAAGGGCTCCTGCCGCAGGGCGATGGAGCTGGGCCGCAAGCGGCCTACGAGCACTACTTCGTACCCTGCCCGGCTGAGGCTCGAGCAAATGCGGATCATGCGCTGATCGTAGCTCAGGTCATTGGTGACCGTACATATTATTTTTTCCAATGCAACTTTTCTTCTACTTTATCGATGAATCCTTCATCCAGCAGGTACTCCATAGCTTTGAGGACTTGTTCCTGCCGCTTAGGAGGGAAGGAGTCTACCAGTTCTTCTACGCTCAGAGCCTCCCGGCGCAGCAAACGCTCTACTTTTTCCTGGTACTTGCGGAAGTCCTCGGTACTTACGCTGGCTTTGGTCCGGCCGGTGCACACATCGCATATGCCGCATTTGGAAGCATCGCTTTCCCCAAAGTAAGCCAAGAGCTGCTGCGAGCGGCACATCGGCGTTTCTGCGTAGGCAATGGCTTTTTGGATGCGTTCGTACTGCCGGTTTTTGCGAAAATTATGATGTTGGTGGTCTATGGCTAGATTTTCTGCCTCTACACGTTCGCGCAGAAACAGCAGCTGTGGGCTGTCCTTTTGCTCTTGGTAATCTACGATCCGGTCTTGATGGAGTTTGCGCAGCAGCTTGATCAGCTGAGCCCGGGAAATTTTCAAGAAATGGGCGAGCTGGCTTTCCCGCAGTTTGATGGGGTGGTTGAAGGCACCCTGGTAAGTACGCAGTATGGCTTTCAGCAATTTGTCCATCTTGGAGTGACGTAGCTGATAATCGTAGAGCGTGTTTTTGTCTACAATAATCCGTAAGGTGGAAGGCACAAAGACAGCATCGGTGAGCACCAACCATCCGGCTTGCTGCAGTATTTTCAACGCGCTGTAGGTACGGAACAGGTCAAATTGGAAATTATTGGTAAAAGCCACGATATCGAAGTCGAAGCTTTGCCCCTCCCCGCTGCCGATGGCCAGCTGCAGATAACTGCCTAGGGCCCGGTAAACGCGGCGCACCTCCTTCAGGGGTGGGAAGGCAAGTTCAAATTGCCGAAGCAGGCGTTGCCCGTCTTCTTGTTGGTACAACAGTACCGCATAGGCTTTCTTGCCATCCCGGCCCGCACGCCCAGCTTCCTGAAAATAAGCTTCGAGGCTGTCCGGCAGCTCCACATGCGCCACCACCCGCACATCCGGCTTGTCAATACCCATGCCGAAGGCATTGGTACAAGCCATCACCCGGCACCGGCCATTCATCCAAGCCTCCTGTTTTTGAGTCCGCTCTTCTGTAGAGAGGCCGGCGTGGTAGTAATCCGCCGCAATGCCGCTGCGCTGCAGGAGCTGGGCAAGCTCCTTGGTTTTTCGCCGATTGCGGGCGTAGACGATCCCGCTGCCCTTTACCCGGCGGAAAATATCTACCAGCTTTTTGTCCTTGCCTTCTTCGTACAGCACGGAGTAGGAGAGGTTGGGGCGGGCAAAGCTTTTCTGCAGTACCTTCTCCTGCCTGAAGGCCAACTTCTCTTGTATATCCCGCACCACCTCTGGCGTGGCGGTAGCCGTAAGTGCCAGCACAGGGACGTTTGCGGGCAGCAGCTCGCGTATATTGGCTATTTCCAGATAGGGAGGGCGGAAGTCATAGCCCCATTGGGAAATGCAGTGTGCCTCATCCACCGCGAGCAAGTTGACGTTCATCCGGCTGATCCGAACCCTGGCCAGCTCAGTGGCGAGCCGCTCGGGAGAAAGGTAAAGGAACTTGGTTTTTCCGTAGACGCAGTTGTCCAGAATCCGGTCGATATCGCTGCGCCGCATGCCAGAGTAGATCGCGTCGGCCGGAATCCGCCGTTTGCGCAGCTGTTCTACCTGGTCTTTCATCAGAGCGATCAGAGGGGACACCACTAGGCATAGCCCATCCATAGCCAGGGCAGGTACCTGAAAACAGATGGACTTGCCGCCGCCCGTAGGCAGAAGAGCCAGCGTATCCTGCCCGTCGAGTACAGACTGTATAATGTCCTCCTGTAGGGGGCGGAAAGCGTTGTAGCCCCAGTATTGCTTTAGTATGTCTCGGGGTGCTTGGCTCAAAAGCTGTTTTGATTTCTGCGGAAATTACGAACTTGGTCTGTAACATAAAAGGCCCGAGTGCTGATCCTTTGTGGCGCCGACTTTTTGCTGGTAGCAAAACTACTTAGCAATAGGCCCCAAACGATTTTGCAAAAAAAATTCTGCTCCAGAACATCAGGCATGACAGGGCTTCGCTGCTTTTAGAGCTGGATTACTCCAATTTTTATATGTCGTTCCTTTTGCATTTTAATTGTTTAAGACTACTTTTACGTCTCATTACATATTTTCAACACGCACGAAAAACTAAGAGCTTGAGAACGAAGAACATTCCTTCAACACATTGCTCGACCCCTTCAAATGCTTTAACGCAAAGCAGCCAACGTATTTCTTCCAGAACCCATATTTTGTTACAAAGAGGTCTTTCCTCTTAGCCCCGATGACCTGAGCTAAGAGGTCTATTCTTTTGTCCCCAAACAAGAGGTGCCTCTAGCTCTGCGCCATCTATCCACTGGAAAGACAGCTGGATTATAACTTGAAATACTGAGTTGCGATTTAGACAATTATACGACGACCTTATACTGAGCTTTGAATAGATACCTTGTGTATCTGTTGATCAGCTCTTTTACTTTTTTTTAACGACCTTTTTACCTAATTTTTCAAACAAATCGTGATCTTATGGAAAAAA
>CAYNIT010000127.1:0-12346 GCA_964397205.1 uncultured Phaeodactylibacter sp.
TCAACCATATCCGGGCAAAAGATATGAAGCGCCTGAAGCACTACGATTTTCCCGGCAATATCCGGGAGTTGATGAATATTGTGGAGCAGGCTGTGGTGCTCAGCCGCAGCAGTACGCTTGACTTCTCGTACTGGAACCCTGCCAAGACTGGGGTTCAAGCTGGGGAAGATGAAGAAGAGACATTTCCGACCTTAGAAGAACTGCAGCGTCAGCACATTATAGACGCGCTGGAGAAAACCCACTGGCGGGTCACTGGGCCGCAGGGAGCAGCCCGCCTGCTGGGGCTGAAGGGGCAGACTTTGTTTTCCAAAATGAAAAAACTCGGTATCAAGCGGGAGTGATGTGGTTACGACGCTGTCAAATCGGACTGCTGCACAACCGCCACGTACTTGATTTTTCCGTCGATGATTACGGGAGTGGCGAAGAGTTCAATCTCTCCTTTTCTTCCCCCTTCGTAATCGAAGGAGAACTTAAGCTGCCCGAAGGGCTTGCCCTGGAATATGTTTTTAATGATTTCCTTGAAATCCCTTAAGCTGTCATCAGGAATGTAATCGTAAATGGATTGCCCGATCAGCTCCTCTTTTTGCTTGCCGGTGTGCCTGGCGTAATTGATGTAGTTAATCGTACCGTCTTTAGCCACGAGCGCAATCTGCTGAGCGGCATTGTCCATCAAGGAGCGGTACTCTTTCAAGGAATTTTCCATCTGATGGAGCAGCATCCGGTCCTGGCTGCTCTCCCGGGCTGTCATGATCAGCTCTACCTCGCTGTCAGCCGCCTCGTTTTGGTTGTAAGAAGGAATGAAGGTGAACTCAAACCAAGTGTCTTCATTCAGCTGTAGGTCCAATCGCTCCGGCTGTTTCTGGTTGTTGGCGGATTGGAAAGCTGACCGGAGCTCATTAGACAGGTGCTCCGGTATTTCTTCGAACAGCTTTTTTCCAACTAATGACTGGGGGGCGAAGGGGCCAAGCGAGCGGTTCATGCTTTTGAGCACCCCATCGGCATCAATCACCCCAATGACGGTCTGGGAATAATTGAAAATGGCTTTAAACTTATCCGCCAGCCGCCGATCCATGCGCTGCTGCGTACTGACCAAGTCGTTGATGTTGATGAAGGTGAGTACGAGCCCGTCGATATTGTCTTCTTCGGTTCGGTAGGGCAGGATGCGCATAAGAAAATGCTCGCCTGAAGTGTCAATGATTTCTTTTTCGTAGGCGGAAAGAGTGTCAAAGACTTGGTAGCAGACCTGCTCCAGGTCTAGTTCCCGAAAGGTGTTGGAGAAGCTGGTAATGGGCCGGCCTACGTCTGATTCCAACAGGTTGAATTGCCGCTTCACAGCGGGGGTGAATTTTCGGATGTTGAGCTCTTTGTCCAGGAAGATGGTGCCGATCTCGGTGCTCTTGAGCAGGTTGTTGATGTCGTTGTGGGCGGTGCTGAGTTCCTCGTTTTTGAGTTGCAGTTCGCTATTTACGGTGTAGAGCTCCTCGTTGACTGATTGCAGCTCTTCGTTGGTGCTCTGCAGCTCTTCATTGGAGGCCATCAATTCGCGGTTGGAGGTCTGCAGCTCTTCGTTGGTAGCTTCCAGTTCATTGACAAGCCGCTGGGAGCGTTGCTTGGCGGACTGCAGCTCGCGCTGCAGGGCTTTCACTTTGTCGTTCGTAAAGTCAGCATCTGCATCCTCCTGCTGTTCCTTGGAAGCCGGGCTGTCCTCCTCTGCCAGGTATATTTCGATTAGAATGATGCGCTGGTCTTTCTGTGTCTTCGGCAGCTCAGGCAAGTTGAATCGCAAACTGGCTTTGTAGTCTTGTTCGCCTTTGCTCAGGGCGACATCCCGGTAGCTGACTTCTTCTCCCTCCTCTATGACTTTTTCTACGCCCGATTTCAGCGCGAGGAGTTCCTCTTGGCCGAGCATTTTGTTCAGGTTGAGCCGAGCCAGCGCCCGGGGCATGTTGAGCAGCCGTTCGGCTTCTCCGTTGATGTAAAGGACATCGAGCTGCTCGTTGACAAATAGGGAAATCGGCGCGAAGCGCTCCACTAGATAAAGCGTAAAGGGATCGCTGCCGCTGTCGTCGTAATTAGTCATTTCTTCCTGTTGCATTTCATCAGCTTGGTTCGCGGGAGGCACATTGGGGTTTTCTTCTTTTATGGTGTAGTTGGAGTGGAACCTCAAGCGGGCATCAGATTGCTTTTGGAAGATGTTCCATTGGCGCGTGGATTGCGAAAAGGCGTAACGCAAATCTCCTAAAGATTCGCTTGGCCCTAAAAATAGGAAGCCATTGGACTCCAAAGCAAAGTGGAGACTGGAAAGGACCTGCTGCTGGGTCTCAGGCTTGAGGTAGATGAGCAGATTGCGGCAGGAGATCAGGTCCATATTGATGAATGGCGGGTCTCCCAGCAGGTTTTGTACGGCAAACAGCACTTTTTTGCGCAAATTCGGCCGGATTTGCATCTCGTCCCCTTCCTTCACGAAGTATTTGGCCATTAAATCTTTGGGGGTGTCGGCTACCACGCTCGGGGTATAAACTCCTTTTATAGCGAATTTGATGGCGCTTTCGTCCACATCCGAAGCAAAGATTTTGTAGTCCACGCCCAGCTCCTGTTGTTCTATATACTGCTGAACAAGCATGGCGATGGTGTAAGCTTCTTCCCCGGTAGAGCAGCCAGGAACCCAGAATCGGTAGGGTTCGCCTTCTGGCTTTGGCTTTTTGAAAACTTTGGGGAGTATCTCTTTACGGATTTTTTCGAAAGCCTCTGGGTCACGGAAAAAGCGCGTGACCCCAATCAGGAAATCTTTAGCGAGCGCGCTTGATTCGTTGGGGTCCTGCTGGATTTGATGCCAGTAGGAGGCTAGGTCGGGGCTCTTCCGCAGCAGCATTCGGTTCTCGAGCCGGCGCAGCAGGGTAGGAGTGCGGTAGCCAGAGTAGTCGATACCGTTTTGCTGAGTCAGGTGCTCCAGGATGCGGTCAAAGTAGGGGGGAGGCGCTTTCTGGTCCAGTTGAGGCTCGTTGGGGCGGTTGTTCATCGCCCGCAGCAAGTCAACTAGTGTTGGCCCTAATTTTACGATGGGAGCTACATCGTCGGCGATGTTCAGCTCGATAGCAGCGCGAGGCATGCCGTCGAACTTGGCGGTTTCGGGAGATTGCACCAGTACGATCCCGCCCCGTTCCTTAATGGTTCGGAGCCCCCGGCTGCCATCGGTGCCGGTACCAGAAAGGAGAATGCCTATAGATTCTTTGCCCAGCGATTCGCCCAGAGAGTGGAAAAACTGATCGATGGGAAGGTTAATGGGGGCATTGGGATTGCGCTCCTTTGTGATCAGCATGCCGTGCGAGAAAACGAGGTTCCGGTTTTCCGACATGACGTACACATGGTTGGGCTGTATGGGCTGGTCTTCGTACACGACCGATATTCTCATTTCGGTCTGCTTCGCCAGCAGTTCGCCAATCATGGATTTTGAGTTAGGCGAAAGATGCTGCAGAAACACGAAGGAAGCTCCGGTATCTTTGGGGAGGCGGGCCAGAAGATCGCTCATAGCCTCTAACCCGCCCGCTGATGCACCTACGCCTACAACTTTCATGAACCGATTTTACTTTTTCACCAATTATTGGACAATAAGGTTGCACCTGATGTTTACAAAGGTGCCCCTATGCCATGGTATAGCGAAAAATAGGCAGGCGGAAAAAAATTACCAAATGGGCATCCGCAAGTTTTGCTGGTTGAGTTCCCGCAGTGCGTCTCGTTTGATGCTGTTCATCTGATGCCGCGCTTGTTCCAGGCTTTCCGTAAATAGGCTCATATGGCTCTTTCCGTTGCCGGAAAGCGTAGCGTGTGCCGTCTGCGTCTCCAGGCTGCGCAGGGCCTGCTGCAGGCTGCCGAGGGTTTCTTGCCGGAAGCTGCAGAGCCGCTCAAGCAGCCCGTTGTAGCGGCTGCTGCTGTCCTGTTTGGGAGCGTTCCGCCGCAGCAAGCGCTGGAAAAGCTGGGCTTCTTCTTGATAAAGCGAGATTTCCTCCCGCCACTTTTTCAGTCTGTTCCGGGCTTGTGGCGGTGCTGTGGTAGTGTTGGTAATGGGCATGATAAATTGGTTAAATTGGTTAGGAAAATGGTAGAATGTTTTGGGATAGATGCCCCTCAATTGCTGCTTAAACAACATCTATTGAAAGTTACTAACAAAAATAGCGGTAGTCAATGGCCTGGTGCAATGATCTTTGTCAATTGTTGGACTCCTCGGTATCTCTTGCTTTTTCCTCCCCGAGCGTGTTCAGCAATGTGTGTCGCATGCAGAGGCGAACCTACCTGCTGGCAGGCAGGAAGTAAGCAAAGCTTGATGATCAGTAGCTTAAATTCGGTAGCATTTCAGTAGACCCCATTTAATGAGCCGTCCCGCCTTCCCCTTTAAACTTACTTCTACATTCTGCATTTTGCAGTTTTGCACTTCCCCACCACCCATTCAAGCAAGGAATCACTCCATCGCCTTATACAGCGCCCTATGCAGACGCGGCCGGATATTCAGCTCGTAGAACTTCCGGTTGGCACGGGTGGGGTATACTCGATTAGAAAGGAATACCAACAGCAAGCCGCTCTCCGGGTCTGCCCAGGTAAAGGTGCCGGTGTAACCAGCGTGCCCAAAGCTCTCCGGGCTAGCTTCCCGCGCCAGGTAGGTTTTTTCTGCATCGTATTCCAACCGGGGTTTGTCAAAGCCTAGGCCGCGGTGGTTGCCTTCTGCTTTGTACTGGTAGCTTGTAAATTCTGCTACAGAGGCCGAATCGATCAGCTGCGCTCCGCCGTAGGTTCCGTCATCCAGGTAAAGCTGCATCAGCTTGGCCAGATCATTGGCATTGGCAAACAGGCCAGCATTGGCGGATACCCCGCCCATCATAGCCGCCCCCTCGTCGTGCACCCTGCCATGCAGCAGCTGCATACGGAAGAAAGTGTCCCGCTCCGTAGGTACGATGCGCTGCTTTGGGAAGCGCTCCAGCGGTTTGTAGCCCAGTGTAACCGCACCCAGCTTCTGATAGAATTGCTCCTGCAGATACTGCCGGTAATCCGAGCCTGTAATGTTTTCGACTACCTCCGGCAACAGGTAAAACAGCAGGCCAGAGTACTTGTAGCCCGATTCCTCCTCGAGTGGCGACTTGCGGATGGCTCGGTAGATTTTCTTTTTGTACTTGCGGTGCAGCCAGAGGCTATCCGTTACCCGAGTAGGATAGCGGCGCGAGGAATCCGTTTTGAAGGTCCACCAGCGGAAGTTCCAGTCGTTGCGGCGCTCCGGGTCCCAGTTGTTCCGCCAGGGATAGCGGCTGTTGCCACGCAGGGTACCCCGCCAGTAGGGGATCCAGGGCCTCAGGCGCGCGTGGTGGGCCAGCATGGGGCGAAAGGGAAGCTTGCCCTTTCTGGACAGGCGGAAAGGAGGGAAGTAGCGCTTCAGGGGGGCATCCAAATCAAACTGCCCCTTACCGTGCAGGCGCATCAGCGCTGGCAAGGCCCCCGCAATTTTGGTAATGGAGGCCAAGTCGTAAAGGTCGGTGGGTCGGACCGCCCGGCTGCTGTCGGAAGTATGATGGCCAAAGCTTTCCCAGAACACGACTTTGCCGTGGCGCGCCACCAGCACCTGGGCTCCCGGAAAAGCCCTGCCCCGCAGGCCCGCTTCCACGATTGCCTGTATACTGTCCTGCAGGATGCCCCTGTCCATATCCACCAGTTGCGGCGGCGCGTAGCCCAGCCGCAGAGGCTGCGGCCAGCGGTATCCATCCCCGCGCCGGTAGGGCGTACCCGGCAGGGGCCCCAATAGTTCTCCCTTAGCAGACAGGCCGCCGAAAATCAACTGAGCCGCCACCACCGGCCCGGATTGTTGTCTCGGCGGAGCGACAATCAGCCCGAGCGACTGGCGGAGCCACGGCATGGACTGGAAGATGTAGCCTTCCCCATTTAAGAACAGTACCGTAGGCAAGTGCTGCAGGATGGGCTGCATTTGCTCCCCCAGATTGTATACCACCGGCAATTGCCCGGCGCGGCTGATTTCTTCTATTTCGACAATAAAAAGGTCGTACCGCTCTTTTTGCTCCTCCAGCCAGTCCGCACTTACTGGATTAGGAGCCTGAAGGGCCTTCACCGGAGCGTAGTGGCGCAAGCTCGGCAAAAAGCGGGTTCGTTGGCCCGAACCAAAATACAGGTAAGCTAGCCTCAAACTGTCGAGGCTGCGCAGCGGCAGCAAATCCTCTTCGTTGCGCAGAACGACCACGCTCCGCTGGGCTTGTTTGAATTCCGATACCTTGCTTTCGAATATGGGCTGCGCCTGCAGACTTTGAGCAGCAAAAAAGGCGTAAAAGAGCGGAAAAATCAGTATTCTTTGCATATTGATTTGTTCTGATCACTCAAAGGTAATAATCATGCGAGGAACTCTAGTGCTGCTGTCGCTCCTACTGGCCGGCCTGGCTCAGGCCCAGCCCAATGCCATCAAGCAGGTCTACCGTTTGCTGGAAAATCCGGATATTTTCCAGGATGGGTTTACCGGCTTCGCTCTCTTCGATCCAGATACCGAAAAAATGCTGGTGGCTCAAAATGCCGACAAGCACTTTACGCCAGCCTCCAACACAAAGGTCGTGACGCTGTACACTACCCTGCAGGTGCTGGGAGATTCTATACCCGCTTTCCGCTACGCCACACAAGGGGACACCCTGGTATTTTGGGGCACTGCCAACCCTCTCATGCTGCACCCGGAGCTGCCGCAGCACCCTTCGGTTTTTCAAGTACTCCAGGATTCCAGTTGCCAGCTGTTTTTCTCAGCGCACAATTTCGAAGACCGGCGCTTCGGCCCAGGCTGGGCCTGGGATGACTACAATTACAACTTTCAGGTAGAAAAATCCTCCTTTCCCATTTACGGCAATCTGGCTTACTTCCTGCGTACCCGCCTGACGGACGGCTTCCGGGCCTATCCCCATTACTTTCAGGGCAACCTGGCGTTCAACCCCCGCCTGCCCAACGACCGCCCGCGCATCATCCGGCGGGAAGGGGGCAATACCTTTGAATACAACAACCGGGCGCTCAGCGGCACTGCTTTCTACCAGGAAGTGCCTTTCAACACCTCTCCCCGCCTGATCGCTGAGTTGCTGAGCGACACCCTCGGGCAGCCCGTTGGCCTGCTCGACCTTAACCGCCTGCCGCCCCTGCCAGCAGCTACCCTTTCCATTCCTTTGCCCGACACCCTGCTGACGCGCATGATGCAGGAGAGCGACAACTTCATCGCCGAACAACTGCTGTTGGCTTGCGCTGAAAAGCTGACCGGCCGGCAACGCAGCACAGATGCGATCCGCTACGCCTTGGACAGCCTTTTCCAGGACCTGACGGACCCGCTGATATGGCAAGACGGCTCGGGCTTGTCCCGCTACAACCTCTTCACTCCCCGCTCTATGGTGGAAATCCTTCATCTGCTGCGGCGAGCGGTGCCTGAAAAACGGCTTTTTCAAATCTTCCCCGCAGGCGGCGAATCCGGCACCCTGAACAATCACTACAAAAGCCGGGAGGAGCCCTATGTCTTTGCCAAAACGGGCACCCTGCGCAATAAACACTGCCTTAGCGGCTACCTGCGCACCCAAAGCGGCCGTACCCTGCTGTTCAGCTTTATGCACAATAATTACATCTTCGGTTCGGCACCCCTGAAGCGGGATATGGAAAAGGTGCTGAAAGTGGTGCGGCGGGAGTTTTGAGGGGATGGGGAACTGTAAAACCGCAAAACTGAAAAAGGGAAAATATAAAACCGCAAAACTGCAGAATGCAGAAGTCAAAAGTAAATTTAAAGGGCGCAAGGGAAAAGGATAAAAAACCCGGCTGCCCACCGGAGCAAAAGCCAGCTCCCCGCAGCCCCCTCCCTAAACTAGGAAGAGAAAAAGACCAAGCTTGAGACAACGGGTGAAAGATAGGGCTTGGCCAGAGAAAGCGCATGAGTTTGAGAACTCTGCGCTTTGGCTAGAGGAAGGGCGGTTGATCTCCAAAAACCCCTTATCTTCCCGGCAAAAATGAGCGGCGACTACGGCATTTTCTCCCTGCTACCTCCTGTTTTGGCCATTGTGCTGGCTATTTGGACCCGGCAGGTGTACGTTTCCCTGCTGTTTGGCATCTGGCTGGGCTGGCTGATATTGAATGATTACCAGATTTTGTCGGGGAGTTTTGATACGGTGCAGGCGTTGGTGGACGTGTTCAAAGAGCCCGGGAATACACGTACCATCATGTTCTGCGCGCTAGTTGGGGCGCTTATCATTTTTATTCAAAAATCGGGAGGCGTGCAGGGCTTCATCCGCCACGTCAACCGGCTGCTGGAGCATTACGAGAGCCGGCAGCGCGGCAGCAACCGGGTGGTTGTGCAATTCTTAGCCTGGCTAACCGGGCTGCTGATCTTTGTGGAGTCCAGCATTTCTGTGCTTACGGTGGGCGCGTTGTACCGCCCTGTATTTGACAAACTCGGCATATCACGAGAGAAGCTGGCCTATCTGGCAGATTCCAGTTCCGCTCCCTCGAGCATCCTGATCCCCTTCAACGGCTGGGGGGCATTTATCATGAGCCTGCTAGTGGCGGAAGGCTTTGCTAATCCCTTCGCTACGCTATTGCGGGCGGTGGGGTACAACTTTTACCCCATACTGGCGCTGTTGCTGGCACTGCTGATTGTATTCTCGCGCAAAGATTATGGCCCTATGCGAGCCGCCGAGCGCCGGGTGCGCGAATCTGGCCGCTTGCTGAAAGAAGGCGCGCAGCCCATGATCTCCGACGAGCTCACCGATGTGGCTACAGCTGAAGGAGCTACGCCCAAAGCTTACAATATGGTTCTGCCTATCGCTGTTATGGTACTCATGATGCCGGTCATGCTGGCCGTCACAGGTTGGGAAGCAGCTCTAGCGGACCGCCCAGCAGCCGGCAAGCTCGGGCAGGTGTTCTACGCCATTGGCCAAGGTTCCGGCTCTACCTCGGTGCTAATCGCAGTGATTACTTCCACCTTGTTCGCTATGGTACTGTACCGCCTGCAGGGCATCTTACAGTGGAAAACCATGATCGATCTGACCCTGAAGGGCATCTCTGGCATGATGCCGCTGGCCTTGTTGATGATGCTGGCGTTCGCCATCGGAGCGGTCTGCGGCGAACTCGGCACCGGGCAGTACGTAGCTGACGTGGCGAGAGCTTGGCTGTCGCCCAATTTTGTGCCCTTTTTGGTCTTTCTGATCAGTTGTTTCATCGCCTTTTCCACTGGCACCTCCTGGGGGACTTTTGCCATCATGATTGCCATAGCCGTGCCAATGGCGCGGGGGATGGAAGCCGATGTGCACATGACCATAGCCGCCGCGCTGGGAGGCGGCGTATTCGGGGACCACTGCTCGCCTATTTCGGACACCACCATCTTGTCTTCTATGGCATCTGCCACCGATCATATCGACCACGTACGCACGCAATTGCCCTACGCGCTGAGCGCCGGTGGCGGGGCCGCCTTGCTCTACCTTTTGATTGGTTTGCTGAGCTGACGTATGGTGGACAGGACATATAGGCAAAACAAAGTTGTGAGCGTCAAACGTGCAATTGTTCTTGAAAACCCCTAAATTGGGGGTAATTTCCCTCACCCCCCAACCGGTTTGAGTCTATTTAGGCGATAGTCACTCCCGTGCACTTATGACAGTAGAGGTATTAGCAACCTTCCTGCAAACGCCCGAAGTTTTTCCTATCGCAGCACCTGTGGTTGGATAGTACCATCGGGATGCTTAACAACACGATTAAGAGCGGAAGGGCTGCCAGTTATGCTTGCCTGCCCAAGCGCTGACATCCCAAAGCCGCAGAAAACAAACACACAGCAAATGAAGACGACACTAAGCCTCGCCCTGGCGCTGTGGTGCCTGGGCGTAAGCCTTCGAGCCCAAACGCTGGCTGAGTGGACCCTGAGCAGCGGTGCCGCTGCCGATACCACCGCCGCCAACCTCACCGCCGATACGCTCAAGCGGGGGGCGGGTATCTCTGCCATAGATTTCAACAGCAATCAAGCTAACGCTTTCGCCTGGAACGGAGGAAACGCTCCTGGCGCAGCAGACTACTTTGAGGTCTGTATAAGCGCCGATACGGGCTACCAGTTTCAAGTTGACAGCCTATTCTTTGAAGAGCAACGTAGTGCCGACGGTATCACTTTTTACCATCTTGCCTATTCTACAGATGGTTTTCAAACCAGCACTTCCCTGCTTACCGATACGCTCCCGGATAACGAACTGCTCCGCTCTGTTCTGCTTTCCAAAATCAACATTGCCCCCTGTGCTGATGCTACCCTATGCCTGCGCTGGTTCGGATACGGTACAGAGGATCATTCCGGGGAATGGGCGCTTTCTGACATCAACCTCTACGGCACGGTAGATACTGTCTGTACGCCTCCTGCCGGTCAATTAAGCACCTTCAACGCCGACAGTATCGGGCCCGGCTCTGCTCAGCTTAAATGGAACAAGCCGCCTCCCGGCACTTTTGTAGCGGTAGTGGCCCGGGAATTTGGCCAGCCAGAGATACTGCCCTGCAGCGGCAGCTTGGCTTTTGCTGACTCTACATTTGGGGCAGGCACCGACTACGGGCAAGGCAACTACCTGATCTATGCAGGCGATGGTACCGGAGTGGGGGTGAATGGGTTGGAAGCCGGACAACAATACGAAGTCACCGCCATGACCTACGATGCAGCGGCTTTTTGCTACCGGCGCTCGGATGCGCTGCGGCTGGACTTCACCACCGAATGCGCCGACCCCAGCCCGGTTGAATCACTGCTGGCCTTTCCCAGCGACAGCAGCGCCACGCTGAATTGGGACCTCCCTGCTTGCGCCGATGAAGTGCTGCTGCTGGGCAGCCGGGATACCATAGATGTGCAGCTGAGCAACCCAAACGGCAACAACTTCCCCACCGACACGGTCTACGGCCAGGGAAGCGGCGGCGGACTGCCCAGTGGCGTATTCGCCCTCTATCAGGGGACCGAAGAGCGAGTGACCGTAAGTAATTTGCTGCCCGACAGCATCTACTTTTTCCGGCTCTATACCCGGAAAGATACCAACTGGGTGGGCGGGCCGACTGCATCTCTCAGCCCGCAAGCTCCCTGCCCCGAGACGGGTGAGTTCGTATTTTTCAGCGAGCTGCACTACAACAATACTGGGCCAGCAGTTATAGACCCCGGCGTAGAACTTACTGGCCAGGCGGGGCTGGACCTGAGCAACTATCAGATTTCGGTTTATGCCAATACATTTTTCATGACCAGCGTGGGCGATAATGGCTACCTCGACCTGCAGGGAAGCATCAGCGATGACCTGAACGGCATCGGTGCGGCCTGGATCTCTATTCCGGAGCTTCCCACCGCATCCGGGGCAGTGGTACTGTATAATGAAATTACCGGTGAAGTAGCTGATGCCGTTGCTTACCGCACAGTCGGCGGTATCCTGCAGGGCGGCCCGGGCGATGGCATAGACCCGCCGTCCACAGTGATTACGGAAAACAGCAATACGCCGATCAACCACTCCCTGCAGCGGGGCAGCAACGGCCTGTGCCCGCTTAGCGGTGCCTGGAATCCACCCACCACCTCCAGCCCGGGCGTGCTCAACAGCAGTCAGGGAGGGCCCCTGCCCATTTCCCTGCTATCCTTCACCGCTCGGCGATCCGGTAAGAGCACGGAGCTGCACTGGCGCACCGAAACGGAACTCAACAACGACTACATGGCCGTGGAACACAGCACCGATGGCCGCATCTATACCGAAATTGGGCAAGTGCCGGGCGCAGGCACTACGCAGATACCGCAGGACTACCACTTCACCCACGGTTCGCCAGCGCCGGGCCTCAACTATTACCGGCTGCGGCAGGTGGACTACGACGGGCAGGCAGAGTATCACGGGCCAGTTAGCGTACGCCACAGTCGGACAGCCGCTCAACTGCGCCTTTTCCCCTCCCCCGTTCAATCCGCTCTTACGCTGGACTTCAGGGCCAGCCGGCAGCAGCCTGGCAACTTCCTTCTGTTTGATGCCTACGGCCGGATGCTCCGCCGCATCCCGCACGATGGCGGGCCGGTGCAAAAGACAATAGCGGTAGAAACACTAGCCCCCGGCACTTACACCTTGCTTTGGATGGCGCGGGGGGAAGCGCCAGTGGCAGCGCGCTTTGTGAAGAAATAGGGGGAGGAAAACGGAGGGAATGTAAAATGCAGAATGCAAAAGGAAGGTTAAAGCATCAAAGGTTAAAAAAGCCTGGCTGCCCACCGGAGCAAAAGCCAGCTGTCCGCCCCATCACCGCAGCCCCACCCCCTAAACCCTAAACTAAGGGGTCGCGCAACAATAACTTACCGATTTAGACTCGTTTTTTTGCACGC
>CAYNIT010000128.1:0-12337 GCA_964397205.1 uncultured Phaeodactylibacter sp.
AGCGGTTTTACCTGCTTGCGTTGAGCGAAAACCAAGCGAATCTGTACGAAGGCAACCGCCATGCCCTGCACCCAGTAGGAGCAGACGAATTGCTGCCCGCTAATCTGGAAGAAGCCCTTGAGATGGAAACCGCCGACCGCAATGTACAGATGAACCGCGGCGGCTCTGCCCACGAGTCCCCCATTTATGAGGAAAATGAAATGGGCAAAGACCACCACCTAAAACAGTACAAGCGCTACGCTTACCAAGTAGACCAAGGGCTGCAATCTATCATTGAAGAGGAACGAGCCCCCCTTGTGCTGGCTACCACCGATCAGATTGCACCAATTTACAAAGACACCAGCGACTACCTGGATATCGCGCCGGTCCATATCAGTGGCGACCCGCAGGAACAAGAAGGACACAAGCTGCATGAGAAAGCAGTAGAAATCATCCAGAACTTTTACCACGGCAAGCAGGAGCAACGTGCCAAAGCCTTTGAGGAGTATGATAAAGAAGAACTTGCTTCCTCCTCTATATTCGAGATTGTCGCCCGCGCTTACGCTGGAGAGGTAGAAAGCTTATTCGTAGCTAAAGATCAACACAATTGGGGGCGGTACAAAACACAGAACGCAACGGTAAAACTGCACAAAGAACAACAGCCAGACAGTATTGACCTAATCGATCTGGCGGCTACACAAACTCACCTGCATGCTGGAAGAGTCTACTTCCTGCCAAAAGAAGAGCTGCCCCAGAGCGGCACCGACCTTAACGCAATTTTCCGCTCAGGCAACTAATCCTAAGTTAGAAGGGTCTGAACAATAGAATAACCGCTGAAAATTTCAATTCCCCCCGATCAACCGTGGTGCCCGCAAGGGCGCTGCGGTTGTTTCATTTGGTAATTGCCCGGTTTTGCTCCTGATTCCTAATGGGCCCATTTCTGGCCTTCGCGAACCAGCACCCTTCTTATCTCTTCGTACTGCTGCCGGCTGTAGCCCATATCGCTGAGCTGATAAGCATTTTTAGCCCGGTTTTCCAGCCTTAGCCTAATGGAACCCTCCTCTTCCTCCTCTACCGTCAGATGAGTATGGTGCTTCCCGTAGTGGCCGAAAACGCGGTTCAGCACTCGGTAGTCTCCCGGCTCCTCCCCCTTTTCCACCAAGAAACGAGGGTCATCAGCCAACAGGGCAAGCACATCCGCCACAGAAAGGGGCAAGGTTAGTTCCTCGCCGTAATCTCCGCCCAAATCTTCCCAACCTGGCCGGGCAATACCCGCCTTCTTCAGACCCCGCACCTCCATGTGCAGCGTGAAAGCGGCAAAAATTGCAGCCGTGAATACGGCAGTTGATATTGAAGCTGTCAGGCTTTCTCCCTCCTCTCCAAAGGAGTAGCTGATGCCGAGCTGCAACAACAAGAAAACCAGCCCGTAGGAAACGAAAGTCAATAAGTAGTAGCGTAGGTAGGGGTGCATGCCCGAAACAGATTATTGATAAAACACCCTTAAAAAATACTAATTCTTCTAAAGCGCCGCAAGTTTTTCCTCCGCCCGCTCTTTGCCCATCAGCGCTCGGCGGCGCCCTGGCCCGCGCTCCAGCGCCCGCTCGTACTGCGCCAGGGCTTCCTTGTAGCGTTCTTGCTCCATCAGGTAATCCGCGTAAAATTCGTAAGCCGGATAGACGATCTCCGGCGGGCCGTAGGAGTAGTTGAGGCCGTCCTGCTTATCCACCGCCTGCTGCAGGAAGGCCTCCGCTTTAGCTTCTTCGCCCTGCAAGCGGGCGAGCAGCGCTTTGAGCTCCAGCTCCATAACTTCCGCCTGCCCTACTTCTATCTGATTGGGCTTGCCCAAACTGCTGCCAGCGCTACAGAGCGGCAGCCCTTCATTGGTCATGCTCATGGCAGCCTGCTGCCGCTTGGAGGCCAGCGTATCGATGATGCCCGACAACTCGGCTTCATCCGCAGCGCGGTAGGCGTGCATGCCCTCTAAAAAATGGCCAATAGCCTGATGGCTGATATTGAGGCCCTCCAAGTCTACTTCCGCACCTGCTAACTCATGCCCCCAGCGCTGGGTCTCTACCAGGAAATTGCCCTTCATACGAATCAAATAAGCGCGGGCGCTGCGGGAAGGCAGCTCCTCGGTATACTGTACCATCTTTTCCAGCAATTCGATGACTTTGTCCGTATGGCCCGTCTGCGTATAACCGTACAGCAGCCAGTGCAAAGCGTGGTAACTGCGGGCATCGTTGTCCAGCCCTTTTTCCTCCATCCGCTTGACGCTGGCATCGTAGGAAGCAATATTGGAAGCAATGACCTCCTCCCACATGCCCATAGCCACGTAAATGTGCGAGGGCATGTGCAGGGCGTGAGCAGCATCCGGGGCGACCTTCGCATAGCTGTCGGCAGCATCAAGGGCCAGCCGGGCGTGGCCTGGATCATCGTAGGAATGGATGAGGTAGTGCAGCGCGCCGGGGTGGCGGGGGTTTTCCTCCAGAATGCCCTGCGCGATGACGGCTCCTTTTTCGTAGGCTTCTTCATCCCGGCCTGCCGGCACCGCGCCGAGCAGCGACAGGGCGTAGAAGGCCGCTACTTCCTGCTTGTCAGGGTACTTTTTGTGCAATTTCCCCAAATAGTCGGAGTAGGCTTGGTCGCGCTCCACTTTCTCTCCTTCGCCAAAGAGGATTTCTGCTGCCCGGAGCAAGTCCTTTTCCAGAGACGTTTCGGCTTTCGCCAAACGCGCCTCGGGGCTGTCCGCCAGCTTCTGCAGCGCTGCCCGGCCTTCTTCGTACTGCTGCCGGTGCCAGATGGGCTGATTGTGGGTCATGGCCTCGCCCCAGTAGGCCATCGCAAAGCTGGAGTCGGCTTCCTGTGCCTGCACAAAGGCTTCCCGTGCATCTTCGTACTCAAAACTGTGCAACAGCAGCAAGCCTTGCTCAAAATGAGGCAGGGCCGCTTCGGCTCCGCTCGTAGACAGATGGGCATCTCCCAGTTGAGAAGCCGAAGCAGGGCTATCCGTATCGCAGGCCCAAAGCGAGAGGGCCAGAAGAAACAGGTATTGATAAAAGCGATTCATAAGCAGTAAGTTTACTCAAAGGTAATGCAATAAAGGGGAATCTCCATTCAGGCCGCAATGCCCAATTCCGCCATCAGCCAAAGGCAATAATCGCGAATAGCTCGGATCACCGGCAGGGCCGCCTCGGCTTGCTTCTGTGATGCCATGCTCCACCCACGGAGGCGCGGCTGGATCAACCTGGCCTTCAAAGTCTTGGGGCGATGCTGCCACAGCAGCACTTCAAATTCTCCTCAGATTCCCTTGTTATATTTGCCGGGATGAAACTACTATTGGTAGAAGATCAGCAAGAACTGGTGGACAACATACAGTCCTACCTCAACCGGGGCGATGTCGTCTGCGAAGCCGCCGCCACCTTTGCGGAAGCGCAGGACCGCCTGATTTCATTCGACTACGACATCGTGCTGCTGGACCTGATGCTGCCCGACGGCAACGGGCTGAACTTGCTGCGCCTGCTCAAACGCATGAGCCCAGAAACCGGCGTGCTCATTCTCTCCGCTAAAAATGCCCTGGACGACAAAATCGAGGGCCTAGAGCTGGGCGCCGACGATTACCTGACCAAGCCTTTTCACCTTTCCGAACTCAACGCCCGCCTCAACGCCATCTACCGCCGCCGCAAACTGCAGGGCCATAAAGTGCTGGACTTCTCTGGCATCCGAATCGATACCGACACCCGCGAGGTGTACGTGGATGATCAGCCCATCAACCTTACGGTAAAGGAGTACGAGCTGCTGCTGTTTTTCATCACCAACAAAAACCGGGTGCTGACCAAACAAGCCATCGCCGAGCACCTCTGGGGCGATGATGTAGACCTGCTGGACTCCTTCGATTTCGTCTACCAGCACATCAAGAACCTGCGCAAAAAAATTGCCATCGGCGGGCGGGAAGATTACATCAAGACCATCTACGGCCTGGGCTACAAATTCAGCGACCGATGAACCTCATTGCCAAAACTACCTTGTTTTACCTGCTTGTCTCCCTCTTCGTCTTCGGCGCCGGGGGCTGGGTGACCTACGAACTCGTCAAGCGCGAAGTGACCAAAGAAACCGACTTCGCCCTCTACGATCAAGTCGATGAGGTAGCTGAGGACGTGCGCAGCGGCGTGCCCCTTGAGGTCCTGCGCCGGGGCAAGGTGAACATCAAATACCTGGGCGACAGCCTTGGCCTCGATACCTTTTACCGCTTCTCAGATACTATCGGCCCTCACCCCTATCGCGAAGGCGCATTGGAAACCTACCGGAAAATCGACCGCCTGAAAACCATCGACAGCTCCTACTACCGCATCAGCATCACGGATGTATTCATTGAATCGGATGACATCTACGATGTGGTCGTAGAGATCATGTGGCGCTTGTTTTTGATTCTTGGCATCAGCATGCTGGTAGCCAGTTTTTTGCTCACCCGCTGGTTGCTCACGCCCTTTCAGAGCATCCTCAACGGCATCCGCAGCTTTGACTTGCGGCAACGCGATGAGCTTAACCTGCCAAAAACTACGACGAAGGAGTTCCGGCAGCTCAACGCCTTTATTACTGCTATGGTGGAAAAAGCCCGGCGCGACTACCGCAGCGTCAAGGAATTTTCGGAAAACGCTTCTCACGAAATGCAGACCCCGATCTCCGTAG
This sequence comes from uncultured Phaeodactylibacter sp., assembly GCA_964397205.1. Lineage (GTDB taxonomy): Bacteria > Bacteroidota > Bacteroidia > Chitinophagales > Saprospiraceae > Phaeodactylibacter. The sequence goes on from CAYNIT010000128.1 coordinate 4,666, forward strand.
CCCGCGGCAAACTGGAATTGCTGACCGAAACCCCAGAGCTGAACGAAGAGCAGCTCCGTCTAATCAACGATGCCCAACGCTCCCTGCGCCGGCTTTCCAAACTGGGCAGCGCCCTGCTGCTATTGACAAAAATTGAGAATCAGGAATTCGAACCGAGCGCTCCCATCAACTTCTCCAAGGTCGTCACCGACTGCCTGGACAACTTTGAAGAACTAGCGATGCTGCGCGGCTTGCCGCTCCGGCGATCCATACAGCCTGAGGTGCCGCTGTCCATAGAACCCACTCTGGCCGATGTACTCATCGCCAATCTGGTGCGCAACGCCATCCGGCACAATGTAGAAAACGGGCAGATTGAGGTTGCGCTCAACGAGTCGCGCCTGCTCATCCGCAATACCGGCAACGCGCCTCCCGTACCGCCCGAAGAACTCTTCCAGCGTTTCCAAAAGAGGCAGCAGTCCAAGCAGTCGCTAGGCCTGGGGCTCGCCATTGTCAAAGAAATCTGCAAAGCCAATCAGCTTGCGGTACAGTACGAGTTCAAACGGGGCTGGCACAGCATTTCGGTAAATTTTCCAGAAAATGTTTAAACTTCAAATTTGCTTCAGCATTACTACAAACGTGCTACAGGCTTGCCCCTTACTTTTGTCACCGTAATTATAAAACCGTACTCATGAAATTGCACCTGACTATACTCTTTGCACTCCCTTTATTTCTCCTTTCCAGCGCTCCAGCCACAGCAGGCCCGGGCGGCGGCAGCAAAGGCCTGGTGAAGGGCCGGGTAGTGGATGCTGCCACCGGCGAACCATTGGAATACGCCACCGTATCCGTCCACGCGCTGCCCGACAGCAGCCTCGTGGCTGGCGGGGTCTCTAATACCGAAGGCATTTTTTCTATAGCATTGGACAAGGGGCGCTATTACCTGGAAATCGCCTTCATCTCTTACCAAGGCACTACCACCAACCCCTTTGAAATTGCGCGGGGCAGTATGACCGCCGATCTGGGCGAAATCCAGCTGCAGGGCAATGCCCAAATGCTGGAAGAAGTAGAAGTGCGGGCGAAAAAGAGCCGCATGCAGATGTCGCTGGACAAGCGCGTCTTCAACGTAGGCAAGGATTTGGCGAATTTGGGCGGTTCGGCTTCCGACGTACTGGATAATGTGCCTTCCGTAACAGTAGATGTGGAAGGCAATGTGAGCCTGCGCGGCAGCGGCGGCGTACGCATACTCATCAACGGCCGGCCGTCTAGCCTGGTTGGCGTAGGCGATACGGATGGGCTGCGCAATATCCCCGCCAACCTGATTGAACGAGTGGAAGTGATTACCAACCCCAGCGCCCGCTACGAAGCCGAGGGCATGGCGGGCATCATCAACATCATCCTCAAAAAACAAAAGCGCAAGGGCTGGAACGGCTCCGTTGACCTCACCGGCGGTTATCCCGACCGCTACGGCCTGGCTTTGAATACCAATTACCGCATCAAAAAGTGGAACTTTTTCGCCAACTATGGGCTGACCTACCGGGACAGCCCCGGCAGCGGCAGCCGCTACCAGGAAGTCTACGACCGCAACGAAAACGGGCCGGATACAACTTTCATACAAGATCTGACCCGCGACCGATCCCGCGGCGGCTGGGACAACAACATCCGCGTCGGTGCTGACTACAGCCTCAGCGAAACCAGCACCCTGACCGCCAACTTCACCTACAGCGATGAGGACGGCGACAATTTCTCCAAAATCGTCTACCAAGATTACATCAACACCCTCGACAACCCTACCGGCATCAGCACTCGTACTGACAACGAGCGGGAGCAAGAGAACGATCTGGAATACGTGATGTCTTACCGCAAAGACTTCCAGGGGAAGGGCCACAAGTTCACTACCGACATCCGTTACCAAGACAGTGAGGAGTTGGAGACCTCCACCATTCGGGAGGCCTACTTCACCCCCGAATTTGAGGAGACCGGCGCCAACGAACTGCAACAGCGCTCCAGCAACCTCGAGCTGCAACAGCAGCTGATCTGGCAGGCCGATTATGTGCGCCCCTTTGCAGAGGAAGGCAAATTTGAGGCGGGCCTGCGTGCCGGCTTGCGCAATATTGAAACCAACTTCCAGGTCGATGAATTTGGGCAAAATGGCTGGCAAAACCTGCCCGAATTTACCAACAACTTCCTATTTGATGAGGACGTGTACGCCGCCTACTCGAGCATTGGCAACAAGTACGGCAATTTCTCCTTTCAGGCGGGCTTGAGGCTGGAGTACACCGAGATGATCACTGAATTGGTAGCTACCGACCAAATCAACCCGCGGGAGTACCTGAACTTGTTTCCGAGCGCCTTCCTTGGCTACGACTTTGGGGAAAGCGGAAATTCCCTGCAGGTAAGCTACAGCCGCCGCATCAACCGGCCCAATTTCTGGCGGCTGAACCCTTTCTTCAGCTTCAGCGATGCCCGGAACATCTACACCGGCAACCCCAACCTAGATCCGGAATTCACCGACTCCTACGAAATCAACTACCTCAAATACTGGGACAAGGCTTCTATGACGGCGGGCTTTTTCTACCGCTATACCACCGGCAAGACCGAGCGCATACAGCGGGTAAACGAGGAGGGCATCACTTTTACCCAGCCCGAAAACCTGGCTACAGAGGATGCCTATGGCTTGGACGTTACTTTCTCCCTCTCTCCCAAAAAGTGGTGGGATATCGATGGCAATGTCAACTTTTTCCGCTCCATCATCAGCGGAGTCTCGGAGGCGGGCGAAGACCTCAGCGCCGATGCCATCACCTCCTTCGGCCGGCTCACTTCCCAGCTTACGCTCTGGGATGAACTGAACACCCAAATCCGCTTCAACTACCGTGCGCCGCGCAACGACCCACAGGGGCGGGACAAGGCCCTGTACCACATGGATCTGACCATCAGCAAAGACATCCTGGATAAGAAAGGCACGCTGACCTTCTCCGTCAGCGACGTGTTCAACTCCCGCCGCTGGCGCTACATCAACGAGGGCGCTGGTTTCTACAGCGAAGGCGATTTCCAGTGGCGCGCCCGGCAGGCCCGTCTGACCTTCTCTTACCGCATCAATAAGAAAAAGCAGCGTCGCCGCGCAGGCGGCGGCTACCGTGGCGGGGGCGGTTTCTAAGGCATTAACTTATAAAATGCTTTGTGAAAATTGGTGGCAGCGGGTGAATGGCATCCGCTGCTTTTTTGTTGGGAGGATAGATGGATTGGAAAGGGTAAAAAGTTTCAGCGCGTAGGAAAGGAGAGCCTAGACAGGCAAGTCATTTTTACTTGAACATCAGGGGGCTCACTTCTTATATTTATGCGGGTTTCAGAAACCTCCCCTCTGATGGCCGCGCTTAGTACATTTACAGGATGCCAGTCACAGCAACGACATATAGGCTGTTTCGGGGTAATCTGATGTTTAAGGATTTCGTATTGCTGCACCTGGTCATTCAGATCAACGTCATCAGTGTACTTCTACTCCTACTGTCCCAAAGCCGACACCCACCCCAACAATATTTTCCCTACTTTAGCACCCGATGAGTACCCAACTGCAAAGCACGGCTCTTTTGCTTTTCCTGCGCAATGAGCAGGACGAAGCGCGATGCAAGCCACTGGCAGGTGGCCAAAAGGCAAGTGTGGCGCTTTTCCGCCGGTTCAACCACCATGCTATTCAGCAGGCCAGGCGCACCCGGCTGCCGCTCTTTGTCATTCAGGGCGGTCAGCAAGTGGGCGCTACTTTTGGCGAACGCCTCGCCAATGCCTATCAATCGGTCTTTGATCTGGGTTACGAGCGAGTGATCGCGATTGGTAACGATTGCCCCGAGTTGGACACTGCACTACTGCTGAAAGCAGCCGCTGCCCTAGAGCAACACGCTATGGTCCTGGGCCCGGCCCGGGACGGCGGCGCTTACCTGATTGGGCTGCAACGGTCCGCCTTTAACCGTGCTGCTTTCGCTAATCTGCCCTGGCAAACAGATACGGTGTATGAAGCCCTTCAGGCTTTGGCCAATGATGAAGTCGCTGTACTGAGCACCTCTTTTGATGTAGATCGGCCTCAAACCTTAGGCTGGCAGCTTTGGCGGGTACCCATTGCCCTGCGGCGGGTGCTGAGCAGGCTGATGGGGCAGAGAAGAGGTAATGTATTCCAGTTGCCAGGGATGCGCCTTCGCGCTGTTTTCGTGCATTCCATCGGGCTGCGTGCTCCTCCCTTACCGGCTTTCCTGTAGTATTCCTATTTCTCACATGCTGCTGCCACAACAGGCATAAGCCTTACTGCGCACAGAACGGCTTCGGTTTGATCTGAACCGATAGGTATTTCCGTACATCATCTAAAAAATCTCACTATTTCAAATACTCGCTTTTATGAAAATGCTATTGACGCTCCTGTTGAGCTTCATCACTACCCTTGGTTTGCTGGCACAAGCCGACCTTAATGTCAATCTCATCAATTACCTGACCGATGCGCCGGTGGCTGGAATGGAAGTCCGCCTGCTCAACGAAAGCCGCGGGCTGGAGCGCTTGGCAACCACCAATGAGCAGGGCGTAGCAACTTTCAAAGGTTTACCTGAAGTGACTGGCTATAGAGTGCTAACGGCTGAGACGGAAGCGTTCCTATCGGGAGAGTCAGAACTCTTCAGCATCCGCTCCAACCAAAACCCTACCATCACCCTGTCCTTGTTTGAGGCCCGGGAAATTGACCTGCAGGAAGTGGAAGTGACTGCTGGCTCCTCTACCACCCGTATCAACAGCACCGATGCCGAGGTCTCCTTCGAGCTCAAGCAGAAAGAAATCGAAGCCATACCCATCGAAGGGCGGGACATCACCCGGGTGCTGTACCGATTGCCGAATGTCTCCCAGGCTACCGGCTTTTATCCCGAGGCGCCTAATGTGGCCATCAATGGGGCCAACCCGCTTTTTACCAGCTATCTCATCGACGGCATGGACAACAATGAGCGCTTCCTGGGCGGCCAGAAGTTTGCTATTCCCGTGGGCTTTACACGCAACATCACGGTGCTGACCAACAACTACAGCGCGGAGTATGGCCTTACGGCAAATGGCATCGTCAACATCACTACCAAAAGCGGCAGCAACAAATTCGGCGGCGAAGCTTTCCTCATCACCCGCCCGGGGCCCGCCATCGACGGGCAGTCGGATTTCGCTCAGCGCGACTTGTCCGGCAATCCGGTGAAGGACGGCTTCCAGCGGTATCAAGCAGGCGTTGGTTTCGGAGGTGCTATCGTAGAAGACCAGACGTTCTACTATCTGAATGTGGAACATACCACCGACCTTAAAGACAATCTACTCAATTCCGATGCATTGGGCGTCAACGAGACCATCCGGGGCGAAAACCACTTCACCTACCTTTCCGGTAAGCTCGACCATAACTGGAGCCCGAGATTCAGCTCCAGCCTGCGCGCCAATGTCGGCTTTGTAGAAATCGAACGGCAGGGCGGCGGCCTGGAGGGGGGCGTGACTTTTCCTTCGGCCGGCAGCGTGCAGGACCGCAATTCTCTACTGATAGCCCTGAAAAACAACTACATCGGCAACAACTTCAGCGCTGAGACCAACCTACAGTACAGCCGCTTCCGCTGGAACTACAGCCGCCCCCTGAATGGTGCGAGCCCGCAGGTGACAGTACGCAACCCTAATGACATCACTGTAGCTGTACTGGGGCACCCCGGCTTCGTATTCGATGAAACCGAAAACACCCTGCAGTTTCAGCAGCAATTCAATTACTACGCGGGCAACCATACGCTCAAAGCCGGCCTGGCTATCATCTCCGCTGACCATCAACTCTTCGGTGGCGGCAACGTCAATGGCAACTATACGGTGCGCCTGACCGAGGATCAATTAGATCAAGTACGCCGCCTGAACCGGGGCAGTTCCCTCAACATCAATGACATCCCATCCGATGCTGAAGTACTCGAATATGCGGTAGAACTGCGGCCGACTGCATTCGGCGCACGGCAAACCATTTACTCGGCTTATCTGGAGGACGAATGGCGGGCAAGCCCCCGCCTTACCGCTACCATTGGCCTGCGCTACGATTACGACGACTTGTCCAAAGGCGGCGCTGATGAGGGCGACTTCAACAACATCGCGCCCCGGCTCAATCTGAACTACAAGCTTGGCAAACGCAGCAGCCTGCGCGGGGGATACGGTATTTTTTACGAAAAAATCCCCTACGCCATCTACAGCGATGCTTTACAGCAAAATACCACGAGCACCGACTATCGTCGTCAAATTCAATACTTCATCGACCAGGGTATACTGCCAGCGAGCACGGATGTCGGGGCGGTCACCTTTGAGGGCAACCTCAGCGGCTTCACGTCCAACGTAGCGTATCTGCAGGGCCCCTCGGCGGAGAGCCTGCAGGAGCAGCGCGAGGGGGTCTTCAGCAACGAGCGCCGCATCCTCAACCCCAATGGCTACGACAACCCCTACACCCACCAAATGGCGCTGGGCTACCAGCTGCAGATGAACAGCAACAGCCTGTTCTACGTCGACCTGGTCCACAATCGCTCCTTTAATCTGCTTCGACTGCGCAACCTCAATGCGGCTGCCCCCTACGAAGTGGACCCTAAAAATCCACAGGTACGCACCATTGCCGAAGCTGATGCTACCCGCCCGGTGCCCATCGTCAATGAAAGCAGTGGTCTGATCAATGAGGAAACCTTAACCGGCGTGGCCCGCAATGTGGTCATGAGCGAAACCGCCGGCGAGTCGCGTTACTACGCTGCCAGCTTCAACTTCCAAAAGGGCAAAGGCAATGACGACTACAGCTTCCGTCTCAACTACACGCTTTCCTACCTGGAAAACAACACCGAAGACATCAACTTCCGCGCTATGGATGCCAACGACTTCGAAGCCGAGTGGGGCCCGAGCATCAATGACCGCCGCCACATCATCAATACCATTTTCACTTACCATCCGGTAAAAAACCTCTCGCTGACCGTGGCCGGCCTGATCCAAAGCGGCCAGCCCATCAACCGCACTCCCCTGCCAGTCAGCTACGTAGTGGTGGATGAGAATGGCAACCCTATGCAGGAGCAGCTCACCGGCCCGGATGGCACACCCGCCTTCGACGACAATGGCGAGCCAATCTTAGTTGATGTCACAGCCTCGACTACCGACCTCAACGGCGATGGCTCTTCCTTCGGTGATGCCTACGTCGGCAATAGCGACCGCTTCCCGGGCGAAAGCCGCAACAGCGACCGCCTGCCCTGGTCCAACACCTTTGATGTGGGGCTGCAATATGATTTTGAGATTGGTGAAAGTGATTTACAGTTGCGGGCGGACATCTTCAACCTGTTCAACACCCAAAACCTGAGCGGCTACAGCAACAACGCTACACAGTCGAACCAGATTCAGCCGGGCTCGGCAGCGAGCGGGCGTTTGATCCGCCGGAATGCGAGCGCGCCGCGGCAGTTTCAGTTTACTTTGCGGTACGCGTTTTAATTAATAGTGCGAAAACGAAATAGCGACCATGACAAGACTTACTTTTTTCAGCCTTCTGTTGGCGCTTCTGCTCTCCGCATGCGGGGATAACAGCGCACCGGACAACAGGCAGGAAGACCTCTCCCAGATGAGCTGGGAAGCCATCGAAGCCAAAGCCAAAGGCAGCACCCTCACCCACATGATGTGGACGGGCGACCCCCTCATCAACGACTACATGCAA
>CAYNIT010000129.1:0-12270 GCA_964397205.1 uncultured Phaeodactylibacter sp.
CCATTTACGGCGGGCAGCAGCGGCCGCAGATAAAAGCGCTCTCCAACGAAGTAAAAGGGGTCGACTTCGTACGGCAGTTTGAAGCTGTCAAAGGCATCTTCGGCAATAAACAGGGCATAGCTGCTATCGAGCTGTATCCAGGCTTCCTTTTCCTGCAGCAGTTCGTAGGCATTAAATAAGAAGCGCTTGGCATCTTTGTCGCTCATGCCTTTTTCGGCCAAAGCATTGCTGACTTCCTCAAGCATTCGTTTGAGGAAGGACTGGCTTTCTTTGCCGGTCTCCGTGCTGTGGCCAGGCACAAATATGGAGACACAGTAGCTGCCCGTCTTATGCGCTAATCTTTTAAAGGCTTTGTTATTCAGCATGTTATTCTTTTTTTTTATTTATGAAACGTGGGGGTTGTTGGGCATGTTCACTGGGCATGAAGGGCGGGAGCGGCTGACAAGCAGGGGGCAAATCCAAGGGCTATTGGCTGAAGCCCCCGATACCATCTGGCCGTTTATTGCTTTTCGCGCTCGCGCCTCAGTATGCCAAATCGGAACAATCCCTTACCTTAGTCCTGTCCAAAAATGAAACCATGCAAGCAGCACAAGATTTTATTCAGCAGCATCGCGAGCGCTTCCTAGAGGAGTTGTTCGAGTTACTGCGCATCCCTTCCGTCAGCGCTGATCCTCAGTACCGGGATAGCGTGTTTCAGGCAGCAGAATACATGGCGGAAAAATTAAAAAATGCCGGCGCGGATAGTGCGCAGGTCTGCCCCACCGATGGCTATCCCATCGTGTATGCTGAGAAAATCATCGATCCCGAAAAACCCACGGTGCTGGTGTACGGGCACTATGATGTTCAGCCGCCCGATCCCATGGAGCTATGGGAGTCGCCTCCCTTCGAGCCGGTGGTTAAGGAAACCGCGGTCCATCCCGACGGCGCCATCTTCGCCCGCGGTGCCTGCGACGACAAAGGCCAGTTGTTCATGCATGTGAAGGCCTTCGAAGCTATGGTGCAGAACGACAGCCTGCCCTGCAACGTCAAGTTCATGATAGAGGGGGAGGAAGAGGTAGGCTCTGCTCACCTTGGCATCTTTTGCCGCGAAAACAGCGAGAAACTGGCCTGCGACACCATACTGATTTCTGATACCTCGATCATTGCCAATGAAGTTCCGTCCATTACCGTCGGCCTGCGGGGCTTGAGCTATTTGGAAGTGGAGGTCACTGGCCCCAAGCGCGATCTTCACTCCGGCGTGTACGGCGGAGGGGTAGCTAACCCCATCAATGTGCTTTGCGATATGATCAGCTCCTTGATGGATGAAAACAAGCGCATCACCATCCCCGGCTTCTACGACGATGTAGCGGAGCTGAGCGAGGCTGATCGCGCTAAATTAAACGAAGCGCCGTTTGACCTGGAAAAGTACAAAGAAGACCTGGGCATCGGCGATGTGCAGGGCGAGGCTGGCTACACGGTCCTGGAGCGGGTTTCCATTCGTCCTACCCTCGATGTCAATGGCATCTGGGGCGGTTACATCGGCGAAGGGGCAAAAACAGTTTTGCCCTCTAAGGCTTATGCCAAAATCTCCATGCGGCTGGTGCCCAATCAGCAATCGGAGAAGATAACCGAGCTGTTCCGCAACCACTTTGAAAGCATTGCCCCGCCTTCCGTTAAGGTGAAAGTGACACCCCACCACGGCGGGGAGCCTGCTATGACCCCTACGGATACGCCGGAGTACCTGGCTGCTTCTAAGGCAATGGAAGCAACCTTCGGGCAGGTGCCCATCCCCATGCGGGAGGGCGGCAGCATACCGATCGTAGCCCTCTTCGAGGAGGTGTTGAACGCCAAAAGCGTTCTCATGGGCTTCGGCCTGAACAGCGATGCCATACATTCGCCGAATGAGCACTACGGGCTGTTCAATTTTTACAAAGGGATCGAGACCATACCGTATTTCTATCAGCACTACGCTGCCTTGAAGCAGAGCGCATGAGCTGGCGCGTTTAGCGGCGGGGAGGGGTAGTGGCCCTATTCCTCCCCCGTTAATTCGGCATTCTCCTGGGTTTCTTTCTCATATTGCTCCAGTTCTTTGAGGTTGGTTTTTTCCCAAAACTCCACCTCGGTGAACACCGCAGCGCGGGAAACAATGTGGGCAGCAAGGGGCGAAATCAAAAAAATAAAGAACAGAATGGCGAAGATCTCGAGGAAGACCAGCGTATCGTTATAATGTATGCCGACGCCCAGCAGCATGAGCAAAACGCCCAGGACAACCGCTTTGGTGCTCGCGGAATTCCGGATGTAGAAATCAGGGAACCGTATCATGCCGATGGAGGCAATCAGCATAAAGATGGCGCCGGCGAGTATGAAAATGGCACTAAGAATGTCTTGAATCATCTCGTTTGGGTTTTTGCCGCTTTTGAACAAGGTAGTAGGCAAAGGTCATCGTGCCCACGAAAGTGATCAGGGACATGATCAATGCTACGTTCAGATAAGATTTTTCTTCCGCCAGCACCGAATAGACGGCTAAACCCGCCAGCAGGTTGGCCGAGAACACATCTAAGGAAATGACCCGGTCCGGCAGGCTCGGCCCTTTGATGAAGCGGATCAGCGTCAGCAAAATGCTGATGCTGATTATGCCTATGGCTATATACGCGGTGATGGTGAAAAGGCTCATGCTTGCGATTGGCTTCTGGTTATCTTAAGAATCTTTTTTTCAAACCCGTTTTTGATCTGTTCTTTTACCTTGTCGATATCCCCTTCTTCTACGTATACCCCATGGATGTAGAGCGTTTTTCTATCTTTTGACACATCGATGCTCAAGGTACCGGGGGTCAGGGTAATGAAGTTGGCTAAGAGGGTGATTTCGAGATTCGTTTCTGCCTCTAGCGGTATGGCTACTACAGCGGGCAGCATATGGTCCTTCGGGGTCAGCACTTCGTAGGCGACGCGCAAGGAAGCGGCGACCAATTCCTTGAGGTAGAACAGAATCAGGATGCCTATCTGCCGAGATTTGTAAAAGGCCACTTCGTTGTAGAAGAACATCAGCAGCCAGAGTACCGTATTCCAGCCTACAAAGAGCAGCAGGGTCATAAAACCCGTAGTCGGTATACTGGGGTAAACAGCCTGGGTGAACCAGGTCATCAGCGTCGCTATCAGCAGGTTGAGGAGTATGACCATTGGATTCAGTAATTGTTTTTCAGGACGGCCCGAATGTAAATCTGCGGGTCCAGCAGTTGCTCGGCCGTTCTTTTCGATAAGGCAATCAGCGCTTCTGGATAGCAACTCAGAAAAAGGGTGCAAAGCGCCAAAAAAGCCGATGAAAGCAGGAGCATGTAGTGTCGCGCAAACAGGGTCCTGCTGTCGTATTGGGGCCCGCTCCTGGCCTCCTCGGGTTCTGAGGACCAAAATACAGACATCCAGATTTTGCTCATAGAAAACAGCGTCAAGAGCCCCACCAACAAGGAAACAACGACAATAAAGTAGCGCTGGGCATCCAAACCTGCTTCAGCCAGTATGAACTTGCCCCAGAAACCGGACAGGGGCGGGATACCCGCCAGCGAAAAAGCAGAAATGGCGAATAAAACGGTAACATAGGGATACCGGTCATAAACGCCTCCTAGCTTGCTAAGCAAGTAGTGCCCGTTGGTGACTTTTACAAGTCCGCTGATCAAGAAAAGGTTCGTTTTAACCAGAATATGGTGGATGATGTAGTAAATCGAACCCGCTATCGCCAATGGAGTAAACAGGGCCAAACCCATGACCATATAACCTATTTGGCTTACGATATGGAAAGAAAGTATCTTCTTGAAGTCACGCTGAGCTACAGCGCCCAAAACACCGAAGAACATGGTGAGCCCCGCTAGGATCAGCAGCAGGGAATGGGTGGCGGACAAATCATAGGTGAACAGCAGGGTGAAAAAGCGGATGAGGGCGTAGACCCCAACTTTGGTCAGCAGCCCCGCCATCAGGGCCACTACCGATATGGGCGGCGTGGGATAGGAAGCGGGCAGCCAGGAGAAAAAAGGAAAAAGTGCCGCTTTGATGCCGAAACCCACCAGGAAAAAGACAGCGGCGACGGTGATCAATTCTTGACTTGGGTGTTGGGCAATCGCTACGGACAGGTCGGCCATGTTGAGGGTTCCGGTCAATCTGTACAGTATGGCTGTACCGGTGAGCAAAAAGCCAGAGGAGATAAAGCTGAGGATGACGTACTTAACCGCGCCCTCAAGCTGCCCTTTCCGGTTACCCAAAACAATCAGCACGAAGGAGGCTACAAGCATGACTTCAAACCAAACGTAAAGGTTGAAAACATCACCTGTCAAAAAGGAACCGCAAACGCCAAACATCATGATCAGCAATACCGGGTAAAACCCTTTTCGCTTCCGCTCCGCCGATATGTCCTGCAGGGAGTACAGGATGACGGCAAAGGCTATGACGGCCGAAATCAATACCATACCCGCCGCGAACAGGTCTGCTACCATCGTTATGCCAAAAGGGGCTGGCCAGTTGCCGATCTGCACGACCTGTATGCCGTCCTGGTACACGGTAATGAGCAACTGTACTGCTGCTAGCAGGAACAACCCGATGGAACTGATCGCGATGACCGCCTGCACCCTGGCGTATTTCCAAAACAGGATGCAAAATATAAAGGCGGCCAGCAGAATCCACAGCGGTAAGAGTAGTGAAGGAGTCATTGTATCGCTCAAGGTGCTATATGTTGTCGGTTATGTTCAATTCGTCCAAATCTGCGGTTTCGACTTCTTCGTACACCTTTTTCAAAAGGATAATGACGAATAGCTGCACGCCGATGCTTATCACGATAGCCGTTAAGGTCAGCGCTTGCGGCAAGGGGTCTGCCAATTCTTCCACAGCTGCTGTCTCCGGGTCAATGAGCGGAGGGGCGTTTTTAGTGGTGCCGCCTACTGTGAAAAGGAAAAAGACGGTGGCGTAGCCGAACAGGATCACTCCGATAATCAGCTTGAAAAAGCTCTTTTGGAGCATCAGGAAGAGGCTAGCTGAAAACAGTATGCCGATGATTAACGCTATGATTAGGTTCATAAGATGTTATTCTTCTGTTAGCAAAAAGGTGATCTGCAGTACTACTCCAAAAACAACGAGCAGCACGCCGAAGTCAAAGAAGATGGGCGTTCCAACCTTTCCGATCAGCGGCAATTTTTCATCCACCCAGACCGGGCTGAGGAAGGGCGCTCCCTTCACGACTGAAAACATGCCGCTGATTAGCGCCAGCAGCAGGCCTAAAGCTGCCAGCAATTGCGGCCTGATTTTGAAAACGCGGATGGTCCGCTCGCATCCGAAAACCATGGCGTGGAGCATGAACGGTATGGAGGCGATCAGCCCAGCGATAAAACCGCCTCCCGGCTTATCGTGCCCCCGGAAGAACATGTACAGAGCAAAGCTGATGAAAAGTGGGGTCAGCGCTCTCAGTATGGTCGACAAAATCAGTGTTCTCATAGCTCAGATTGATCAGGTTGAAACCTCAGCAGTGCAATAATTCCGATCATGGTAACGGTAAGCACCGTAATTTCTCCCAGCGTGTCGAGGGCGCGGAAATCTACCAGAATCACATTAACGGCGTTTTGGCCCTTTCCTTCGCTGATGCTGTTTTCCAAAAAATAACTTTGCAGAGCGGAGTCCTTGTCTTGGTTGAGTATGATAAAGGAGGTTATAGCCATCGTAATACCAAACAAAATGGCTGCTGGCAAATATTTTACACGGGCGATGGGTTTTTTTAGCGTGTAGGACGGAAGCCGGTGTATGATCAAAATCAGCAGTATCAGGGTCAGGGTTTCGGCCAGAAACTGGGTGATGGCAACATCCGGCGCGCTGTACAAGGTGTAAGCCAAGGCAATATTGTAGCCGATGATCCCGAAGGTAGCTGTTACGATCAGCCTCGACCGCAGGGTGAATAGATAGGCGACTGCCACGGTGACAAAGGCAAAAATGATTATTTCGAAAATCTCCAAACCCTCTAGAGGGTCCTCTGCCAGCAAGGGATAGAGCAGCTCCCCCTTCACAAAAGCAAGGGCCATAAGAAAGGAAAAAGCCAAAACTACCATGGAGATGTAATTCCTCAGATACCCGCTCTGCAGGACTTCCGTGATGTACCTGGCCATGCTGGTTGTAGCGCTTACGCTGCGGCCGTACAGATAGTCTGCCTCCAGCCAATAAGGCTTGCTGAACCGCCGCAGGAGGTGGCGGGCAAGGTACAAAACTGCTCCTGCCAGCAAGGTAGCTAGGCTGAGCAGGAATACGGCATTAAACCCGTGCCAGAGCTTCAGCTTCATCGAAGGCGCTGAACCATATATGTCAGCTGCGGACCATCGCAGCAAAGGCTCCACCAATAGGGCCGGGGCCGTTCCCGCTACCAGGCTTAGGGCAGCTAAGAGCAGGGGAGGGACAAACATTAACAGGCCGGCCTCTTGGATCGGCCTATCCCGAAGTTTGCCCTTTTTGATGAAAGCATTGTAGAGAATATCTATGCTTACCGCCGTGAAGAAAGCCCCGGCTAAGAAAAGCAAAACCAGATATGCCGTAGCCCATTCCTCTGCGGAATGGTAAAGGGCATCGTACAGCAACTCCTTCCCGATAAACCCCAGGAAAGGCAGTACCCCCGCCATAGAAGCCAGCGATACAACCACCGCGGCGGCGGTAGCGGGCATTTTCCTCGCTAAGTCAGATAATTGCGAAACGCGCCGGCTCCCGCTTTGGTGGTCGATGCTGCCAGCTGCGAGAAACAAAGCACCCTTGTACAAGGCGTGTGCCATCACATAAACCATTGCAGCATTTATGGCTGCCTCCCCGCCCAGGCCGGCCATCATAAAGAATATACCCAATGCGCTGATGGTGGTGTAGGCGAGGATTTTTTTGAGGTCATCTTCCTGAAAAGCCTTAAACGCTCCCCAGCTCATGGTCACTGCACCTGTAATGCCCAGCAGATCATGCCACAGCGCAATGTCCTGAAACAAGGGGGTGAGGCGAAAAATGAGGTAGACACCTGCCTTTACCATCGTAGCAGAGTGCAAATAGGCGCTTACAGGCGTAGGCGCCGCCATCGCATTGGGCAACCAAAAGTGGAAGGGGAATTGCGCGGATTTGGTAATGGCCCCTATTCCGATTAAAACAATAGCAGCGGTGTGCAGGCTGCTGCTCGCTACCACCTCAGGCTGGCCAAGTATGTCAATCAGATTGTAGCCGCTGCCGGTAATGATTTCCAGCAAAATAAATCCCGCCATCAACGCCAGCCCTCCTCCGGCAGTAACCAGCAAGGCTTGCCTGGCCGACCGCCTCGATTCTTCTTCTTGATGTTTGAAACCAATCAAGAGGAAGGAGCTAAAACTGGTCAGCTCCCAAAAGACGAAGAGGCTAATCAGGTTGGCGGAAAGCACCAACCCCAACATCGACCCCAAAAAGAACAGCAAATAACTGATGAAGCGGTTGCTTTGGGCGCTGTGCTTCATATATTCGGAGGAGTACAGCAGTATGAGCAGGCCAAAAACGGTGATCAAAAGGGCAAAGAACAGGCTCAGCCCATCTAGCAAGAAGCTGAAATGAATGTCCAACGAACCAATCCAGGATACCTGCTTAACGACCGTTTCTCCCTGTAGGATAGCAGGCAGGAAGCGCCCGAAGTAAACGATGACGCCAAGCAGGGAAATGGAAAGAACAGGCAACACAATACGCTGGTACCTGCGGTAAAAGAAAACGGCTAGCAGGCTAGCCAGGAATATCGCTAAAATCGAAAATAGCATTACCGTTGGGTTGATATATACCTTTAAGCGTATTTAAGGAGCACTTGTTTTCTTTTCTTCTTGAATAATAAGTTTTGCCGCTGCAGGATCAGAGCAGCCCGGACTGCCCTCCGGGCTCGATGGCCAGTTGGTTTCTGCCCTCCGGCAGCGCAAATATAGGCAAATATAGGCATCGCCGATAGATTTGAACTTGTAAAGGCTGGCCTGCATCGTATTATGGGGCCTGCCCCATCAATATGGGGTATATGGGGAAAAGTATTATGTCTAGATTTGTTTTCGTAGTAAGGCCTAGAAAAACTAAACCCTATTTTTTTTCTTCCTTCCTATTTACCTATCAACAAGAAGCGTGTTTGCTACGAAGGTTTCCCGGGCTCCTTTTCTCCGGGAAACCTTTATTTTTTTTAGGCCAGCTTGCCGGAGCGGCGGGAATTGACTAATTTAGAGTCGAAGCCATTCCAACAAAACGTTTACGCATGAATTTGCCTGCTGCCCGTGATGCGCTCCAGAAGTACTTCGGCTATGCCTCCTTCCGCCCGATGCAGGCGGAGATCATACAGCGCATCTACGATCAGAAGGACTGCCTGGTACTGATGCCGACCGGCGGAGGCAAGTCCATCTGCTACCAGATCCCAGCCGTGACCATGCCGGGCACCGCAGTAGTCGTTTCTCCACTCATATCCCTGATGAAGGATCAGGTGGAAGCCCTGCGGGCAACGGGCATACGAGCCGCCTTTCTCAACAGCTCGCTTTCCGAAGCAGAACAGCAAGCCGTAGAAGAGAATTTTTTCCGCACGGAGCTGGATCTGCTGTATGTATCTCCGGAAAAGCTGGTTTCGCAGCAATTTCTGCCGCTCCTGCAGCGCGCGGATGTCAACCTCTTTGCCATTGATGAAGCCCACTGTATCTCTGCCTGGGGGCATGACTTCCGGCCGGAGTATACGCGCATGAAGTTTTTGCGGCAAGCGTTTAAAACTACGCCCATTGTCGCGCTTACTGCTACGGCAGACCGCATCACCCGCAAGGACATTTTGCAGCAGCTCAACCTGCAGGAGCCGGAGGTTTTTATCGCCTCCTTTGACCGCCCCAACCTAAGCCTGGAGGTGCGCCCTGGCCAAAAGCGGCGGCAGCAAATCGTGCAGTTCCTGCAGCGGCGCCCCAACCAACCGGGCATCATATACTGCCTGAGCCGTAAGGGGACGGAATCACTGGCGGACAAGCTGCAGGACGCAGGCATCAAAGCCGAGCACTACCACGCCGGGCTGAACCCCGAGGAGCGCAACCGGGTGCAGGAAAGCTTCATCAATGACAACACAACCGTCGTGTGCGCTACGGTAGCCTTCGGTATGGGCATCGACAAGTCCAATGTGCGCTTCGTCATCCATTACAACTTGCCCAAGAACATCGAGAGTTATTACCAGGAAATCGGCCGGGCGGGCCGTGACGGAGCGGAGGCCGATACCTTGCTGTTCTACAGCTATAAGGATGTAGCGATGATGGAAGATATCCTCAAGCAAAACGAAAGCGACCAGCTCGACATCAAACTGGCCAAGCTCGACCGTATGCGGCAGTTTGCCGAAGCCGTCGGCTGCCGGCGGCGCATCCTGCTGAGCTACTTTGGAGAAGACGCGCCCGAGGATTGCGGCAACTGTGATATTTGCCGCAACCCGCCCAAAACCATCGATGGTACCGTCATTGCGCAAAAAGCGCTCTCTGCCATCTACCGGCTGCGCCAGAAAGTCGGTATGAGCATGCTTATTGATGTGCTCAGGGGCAGTGGTAAAAAGGAAATTTTCGAGCGAGGGTACCAAAATATCAAGACCTACGGCGCCGGGCGGGAAATTCCGTACCTGGAATGGCAGCACTACCTCCTGCAGTTGCTCAATTACGGTTACATCGAAATCGCCCACGATGACCACAATGTGGTGCGGCTCATGCCCGCTAGCGAACGCGTGCTGTTTAAAGGGGAAAAAGTGGCGCTCGTGCGCTTTGCTACCCTTAAGGAACGGCAGAAAGCCGAAAAGGAAAAGGCCAAAGCTGCAAAGGTGGAGCGGCAAGGCGTGCGCGACGAGCTGTTCGAAACCTTGCGGCAATTGCGCAAGCAGCTCGCGCAGGAACGAGGAGTGCCGCCCTATATCATCTTCAATGACAAAACGCTGGAGGAGATGGCGGCCGTGCGGCCGATGACCGACGAGGATATGAAGCGGATTTCCGGGGTAGGGGAGCGCAAGCTGCATCTCTACGGCAGTTACTTCATTGATGCCATCATCGAATTTGTCGGGCCCGCTGCGAGCCGCGGCAAGACGTCTACCTATCAGGTGACCCACGATATGTACCAGCGCGGGCTGAAGGTAAAAGAGATTGCGGAAAAGCGGCAGCTGACCGAAAGCACCGTTTTTTCTCATCTGGCGGTGCTGTACGAAAAAGGCTACCCCATCGATTTGCACGAGTTGGTCAGCCCGGCGGAGGTGGATAAAGTGCTGAAGTCGCTGCGCTATCTGCAGGAGCCCTACAAGCTAAAAGACATTTACGAGTACCTAGAGGAGCAGATACCTTACCATAAAATCAGGCTGGCGCTAGCTTACAGCAAGAAGGAAGCGTAGAAAATAGTTGGATGGGAAAGCCGGGCGAGAGCGGCCGAAGCGAGTGGCAGCATCAAATGAAGGAATAGGCAATCCAAAACACTCCCCACTCAAGCTAGTGCGACTAGGCCGCATTAATTGCTGGTCTTTTTGCCCTTGCAGGGGCTGCCCCAATGAAAATCGGGGGGCATTTGCGGCTCAATCCACTAGGGTGCTTTCGATTGCAAGCCCATCTGCGACTCAGCGCCGGCAATTGCTCAGCTCTTCTTTTTTTTGTGCTCTTCGACCTTGTCGGCTACGTTCAGCGCCCAGACCATTTGCCGGGGCGAGGGGTGGCTGCTGTACAACGCCTTTTTGCGCGCCTGCATGAGCACTCCCCGCTCGTCGTAACTGAGCATTTTTTTGTTGCCTTCCTCCAAAGAGTAGTCA
The DNA here is from genome assembly GCA_964397205.1 of uncultured Phaeodactylibacter sp. GTDB lineage: Bacteria > Bacteroidota > Bacteroidia > Chitinophagales > Saprospiraceae > Phaeodactylibacter. Next base: position 10,757 of record CAYNIT010000129.1, read on the forward strand.
ATCATTTCCTGCCACTCATCGGCGGAGTACATTTCAAAATCAGACTTGAGTACTTCAAGATCAGTAGGATCAGAAAGATCGTAGTTTCTAGCCATATAAGTAGAGAATTGTATGGCGCCAAAGTTAGGGAAACTTATGACATAACCCCAAAGGCGTGGCAAAAGAAACCCCTGCCTTGCTGCCTACTCCGATTCCTGCTGTTTTTTAGTCAGATTGTCGATGATCTCCTGATCGTCCTTGCCCAGGTTTTCCAGCAGCACCTTAGCATCATCGGCGAAGTCGTCCTGCGGGTAGGCTTCGAGGAACCTTTCGTACTTGTCCCGCGCTTTATCGAATTGCTTCAGGTTGTCGTCTAATGTGAATGCCTGCATAAACAGCGCCTTCGAAGCATGCGGGTGCTCGGGGTACTGCTCCGTCAAATGCGAGTAGAGTGCCAGGGCCTCTTCGTAATCTCGGATGGCCCGGGCAATTTCGCCCGCCCGGTACAAAAGATTGGGGCTGGCTTCCTCCTGGGGCAGCATCAGAGCATGAAATTTGCTGCTGTTGATGAAAGCATAGGCGGTACGGTAGTTGATCTGGCCAGTAGAGTCAGAAAAGACGGAAAGCCGCAGTTCTTCCAGCCGGTTTGCTGGATCAGCAATCCCTTCCGGCAGCCGCTCTTGCGCCTTGGCAGTCTGCGGATGCTCCGGGTAAGCCTCTTGCAAAGCCTGGTAAATGGTGTAAGCCGCCGGCAGCTGCCGCATTTTTTCCTCGTAAATGTCTCCCAGCATATGGGCGGCTTGTGGGCGTACTGAAGCTTCAGGATAGTCCGCGATAAGCTCCTCCAGCAAGGCAGCCGCTTTTTCATAGGCTTTGAGCCGGTAGTGCAGCGTTGCTTCCCGGTAAAGGTACTTCGGGTTGAATACCGCATCCTCCGGGTAAGCGCCCCGGTAGTCGGTATACAATTGAATCAGGGTCTCCGCTTCGGTTTTCGTAGCGGTGGTATCCGTTTTTGCTTCTTGCGCTTCTATGGCCGCGCGTTGGCTCTGCTGCTCGTTGGAACAGCTGGCGAACAGGATCGACAGGGCGAAGAGCAATAGGGTGTAAGGCTGTTGCATAGCGGTGGATTGTAGCTTTTTTACCAGCCAAAATTACGGATTATCTAGGGTAAATGCAGCCATAAACAAAGACCATTTTCCACTGTTTTGTCTCCGAAAATAGCTACCCATGGCAAAAGTAAACGTATTTTGGTTCCGTAGAGACCTGCGGCTGTGTGACAACGCTGGTTTGCACGCTGCTCTGCAATCAGACTACCCCGTACTGCCGCTCTTTATTTTTGATCGGGAAATTCTGGACGAGCTGGAGGACCCGGAAGATGCCCGGGTGGAGTTTCTGCACGATACGCTTAGCCGTATGAAAAGCGAGCTGGAGACGGAGCATGCCAGCTCTATGTTGATACGCTACGGCTACCCGCTCGAAGTTTTGAAAGCCCTGCTGCAAGAATATGATATCGCCGCCGTGTATACCAACCGGGA
>CAYNIT010000130.1:0-12179 GCA_964397205.1 uncultured Phaeodactylibacter sp.
CCAAGATGCAGAAACGGCTTTGGCTCAAATCATAGACAACGACTACTTCGCCCCGTATCAGGACAGCTCAAAGCAAAAATGGGCGGTAGGCATAGCTTTCTCGACAAAGGCCAAAAAAGTAGATGATTGGACCACCCAGCTTATCGAGTGATCCCTCCGTTCCGCAAACCATCCCTTGTACTGCCTGTTATGCAGTTATGAAAAGCATAACCTTAGCACTAGCAATCACTTTTTGCACCGGCATCGCTACGGCTCAAACCACCGCCATGAAACACCAATTCCCGGCATCTGAACTCTCCTGGCGCATCGTCAACGATGGCGTAATGGGGGGTCTTTCCCAGAGCCAAATGGAACTTACGGGCGAAAACAGAGCCCATTTTCACGGGACGGTATCCTTGGAAAACAACGGCGGTTTTGCTTCTACCCGCGCCGAACTGCCGGAGGAGCTGCGGAAGGGCGTAACGGCCATCCGGATACGCGTCAAAGGAGATGGACAGCGCTATAGCTTGCGCCTGCGGCCAGAAGGAAAGTTGGGGCGGGTATCCTATCGCGCCTACTTCGAGACTGAGGCTGGGCAATGGCAGGAATTTACGTTTTCGCTTTCTAATTTCACTCCTACCTTCCGCGGCCGCGTGCTGACCAACGTGCCTTCGCTGGAAAACCAAACTTTAGAAGAAATCGGCTTCCTGATCGCAGATAAACAGGAAGGCCAGTTTGAACTGCTGATTGACTGGATCGAGATGGACCGTTGAAGGAGCTGACGGTAGCCATAAAACGTCACTTTTCATCCCCTCGAATAAAAACCCGATTTCACTCCAGCTATCAATCGGCCTAAAGCAGGGCTTCTTCCCAGCTCTGGAAGCGCAGGCATACGGTATCCGCACGGTTTATTCGCAACGGCTTTAGGATAACTTTTTTCATCGGGTGAAGATTTCGTTAAAAAATTCACCAGTTTAGACGAGCCTTGGCCGGCATGGGTTGTGCCTGACCACTACTCTTTGGGCTGATCCTTGCGCAGTGCCAAAACCAATCCAATCCCCCCGCCAATGAGGATGATACTTTGGATCAAGCCTCCAGATATGGAAGCCGATTGCAGGGCATTCAGCCCGCCTACCAGAATGAGCACCGCGGCGGCAGCCCCCTCGGATATCCCCCAGAAGGCCCGCTGCACCACTGGCGGGTCGGGATGCCCTCCGGAGGTTACCATATCGTCCACCAGGGAGCCGGAATCGGAAGAAGTGATGAAAAAAATGATGACCAGCAAGAGGGCAACCCATTGGCTGACTTCAGCGTAGGGCAGGTAGCTCAGCAATTTGTGCAGCGCCATGGACTCATTCTGCTGCACCACCTCTGCCAAATCGCTGCCGCCGTTTTCCATAACGTCAAATGCCGTGGCTCCGAATACCGAGAACCAAAGGAAAGTCACCAGGGACGGCAGCAGCAACACGGACAAGATGAATTCGCGGATGGTACGCCCCCGAGAGACCCGAGCGATGAAAATCCCCACAAAGGGGCACCAGGATATCCACCAGCCCCAGTAGAAGATGGTCCAATTGGTTTGCCAAGAACTGCCCTCTTTATCGTCAATCCAGACGCTTGTGGCGGGCAGCTCCCGGATATTGCTCCACAGGGACGTGCCGAACAGCTCGAGCTGGGCTAAGAAAGGGCCGACGGCCATTACGAACACCAACAAAATGGCCATAAGGTACAGATTGATGATGCTCAGGAATTTGATCCCTTTTCCTACCCCGGTCACAGTAGAAGTAGTAGCTACCGCCGTAATCACCAAGATGACCAGCAGTTGGTTGTTGGTGTCAAAAGCGATCTCGGTCAGGGCTTTCAAGCCGGAGTTGATCTGCATAGCCCCCAGGCCGAGCGAAGTAGCAACTCCCAGCAGGGTACCGACGGTGCAGAGGATATCCGCGGCGTGGCCAATGGGCCCGTGGATCCGCTCTTTGAATATGGGATACAGCATGGAGCGCGGCGCCAACGGCAAATCGTGCCGGAAATGGAAGTAAGCGATGCCCAGCCCGAACAAAATATACACCGCCCAGGGATGGAAGCCCCAGTGAAAGAACGCAAAACGCATGGCTTCATGCTTGGCCTGAGCTGACTCTGCCGAGGCGAAGGGCGGGCTGTGGTAGTGCATGACCGGCTCTGCTACGCCCCAGAAGACCAGCCCCATACCCATACCAGCGGAGAATAGCATGGAGAACCAGGCCAGGCGGCTGAATTCCGGCTTTTCACCCGGGTCCCCCAACCGTATTTTGCCGTAGGGGCTGATGGCCAACCCTATAACCACCAGTAGCGCTATTAGCGTCAGAAAAACATAGTAGGCACCGAAGTTGGTAGAGATAAAAGCAAGTACGCTGTCAAAGACAGTACTCGCCGTTTCTGTCCAAATGCCACCGAATAGGATGAAACCCACCACGATTCCCGCTGCTCCGAAAAAAACGGGCGGATTCATCATCGTAAACCATTCCTGAAAGGCATCTTTGATCTTTTCCCGCATTTCAATGATTTTCCATTAATATATAACTCGTTCTAGGGCAGCGTGTTTAACATTGTATTCGGACAGCCGTGCAGAGGCCGTCTATACTGGGCTGGATCGAGGGCCTGCCCCCCACTCCAAGCACTAGCTCGAGGGGGCTACTCCCGCATAGCTTTGAACGCATTGATCAACCCGTTTGTAGAGGCATCATGGCTTGCTACCCGATCATCCCCGCGCAATTCGGGAAGGATGTTCTTAGCGAGTTGCTTGCCGAGTTCCACCCCCCACTGATCAAAACTGAAGATATTCCAGATGACCCCCTGCGTAAAGATTTTGTGCTCGTAGAGCGCGATCAGGCTGCCCAGGCTGCGAGGAGTGATTTGTTTAAGCAAGATGGAGTTGGTGGGGCGGTTGCCTTCAAAGACCTTGTAGGGCAGCAAGCGCTCGATTTCCGCTTCCGTCTTGCCGGCGGCTTCCAGCTCAGCGCGCACTTCCTCCTCGCTTTTCCCCATCATCAGCGCCTCCGTCTGCGCGAAAAAATTGGACAGCAGTATAGGGTGATGGTCCCCGACTGGATTGTGCGTTATGACGGGGGCGATAAAGTCGCAGGGTATGAGCTTGGTGCCCTGATGGATCAGCTGGTAGAAAGCATGTTGCCCGTTGGTGCCCGGCTCGCCCCAGATGATGGGGCCGGTTTGGTAGTCTACCGGCTGCCCCTCCCGGTCTACATACTTGCCGTTGCTCTCCATGTTGCCCTGCTGGAAATAAGCAGGAAATCGGTGCAGGTATTGATCGTAGGGCAGGATGGCTTCAGTAGCCGCCCCGAAGAAGTTGTTGTACCATATGCCGATCAGGGCGAGCAGCACTGGGAGGTTTTTCTCCAGCGGAGCTTCCCGGAAGTGCAGGTCCATCACATGGAAGCCCTCCAAGAGCTGCCGGAACTGATCAAAACCGATTACGCAGGCAATGGGCAAACCGATGGCCGAAGTAAGAGAATACCTCCCTCCTACCCAGTCCCAAAAACCAAACCTATTTTCCGGGGCGATGCCAAATTCGGTAACCCCTGCTTCGTTGGTAGAAATGGCGACGAAGTGCCTGGCTACCTCTTCCTCCTGCTTTGCTGCCTGCAAAAACCAACGGCGCGCAGTGTGCGCATTCGTCATGGTCTCCTGCGTGGTGAACGACTTAGAAGCTACCATGAATAGCGTAGTCTCCGGATCGCACCGTTTGAGGGTTTCGGCTATGTGCGTGCCATCTACATTCGAGACAAAGTGTACCTGCATATTGGGTTTCCAGTAGGGCCGCAGCGCCTCCGTTACCATCACCGCCCCAAGGTCCGATCCACCGATGCCAATATTCACGATGGTATCAATGGGTTTGCCAGTGTAGCCCTTCCACTCGCCATTGATTACCTTATCGGAAAATTGCTCCATGCGGCGCAGCACCGCATTGACTTCGGGCATTACATCTTTGCCGTCTACTACGATGGGGGTTCCGGTGCGATTGCGCAGTGCGATGTGGAGTACCGCCCTACCTTCCGTCTCATTAATTTTCGCTCCGCTGAACATTTTCTCTATAGCTTCCTTTAACTTACAAGATTCGGCAAGCTCCAGAAGCAACCCTATGGTCTCTTCCGTCAGGCGGTTCTTAGAGAAATCAACCAGCATCTCTTCGAACTTGATGGAAAAGCGGTTGAATCGCTCCGGATCCCGGGCAAAAAGCTGCCGCATCGGCACTTCGCTGATGTATTCGTAGTGAGCTTGCAACTTCTTCCAGGCATCGGTTTGCGTAGGGTTTTGTCGGTTCAGCATTGACGCATTTTTTCATTTTGCAAAGGATCGCCAATATCTGACTTATTTGTTAAACCAAGGTAAAGAGAGCGGGCAAACCTGGACAGCAGCTATCTTAACTTTTTTTTAACAGCCCTGAGAAGCTGCTGTGCTGAAACAAAACGGCCGTATTTTCGAATAAACCAATAGAAATTCGGCGAGCACCCCCATCCATTTGAAAATATACGGAGGAAAGCCTAAGCGGGCAATTAAGCGACAAGTCCGTCAGCAACTTGCCTTCCTCTCCCCTCACAGAATTGTTATATTTGCAATCGTTCGAAATCAGAACACAGATCAAAAAATTACGCTATGCATCGTAAAATCACGGCTATTGTGGCCATCATGACCCTGGGAGCTGCCGCTCCCTGCTTCGCTCAGACGGCCAGCCTTGATGAGGCTTCCTATAGCAACGGCCAAGCCTCCACTTCCAGCAGCCTTTTGAAAATGGAGAACGACGATTGGTCCCTCTACGCTGATGAAGAGCATCAGCTCTACTACGTAGATTTCGCTACCCTTAGCGTTAACCTCAACGACATATTGGTGACCCGGCAGGATGGAGAAGTTGTGCTGCAAGACGACTTGTTCGACCTGCCCGTGGACACTATCTACGAAATTGACTTCAGCCAATACGGCAGCGGTACATATACCATCGAACTGCGCTCTTACACCGGGGTGATCCGTCGAGAGGTCACGATTGAATAAACCGATCCGGTCTTTTTATTCCTATAAACCAAGCCTTGACTTACAGCATACTGTACCGGCTTTGCGTGCCGTGCAAAACGGAAGCCGCGTAGTAGCTAATTGCTGTACAGAGGTATGGGGATCGCTTGTAAGGTTGCGGGCTAATCCCCTTGCTCTTTTATGGTTTTCTTGAGCTTCCCCATGATTTCCTCCACAGGGTAGTCCGCTTCAGAAAGCGCGTGGGTCTTGCCGTCTCGCTCTACGATGGTAAGCAGGCGCGTTTTGCGCCCGGTGGAGGGGCTCAGCAGGGCAGGCTCAGAATCTACAATTATTTTAGCATTGCGAATATCCTGAAATGGCACTTCTCCGTAGGGGGTGCTTATCCCCTCTGCGTATATCTCTACCGGCCCGATGGCCCGCAGGCGCAAGTAGCTGAAAAAGGCGGTGCTGCCGCCAATGAGGAACAAAAAGAACAGCAGCATCGCCAACACAATATTAGTATTCCGATTGGCCCGGTTGACGGTGGTGCGGCGCAGCAGCAGAATCATACCCAGCAATCCCGCTGCTGCACCGATCAACGCCAGCCAGAAAGTGGTATAAGAGGCACTGTCGGTTGATTCGAAGGTGTGCAGTAGTTCTCCCATCGTGTTGTTTAATTGCTGCGCTCGCTTGCTTCGGCTTGCTCCGTCTCAAGAATCCGGTCTACAACTTCCCCCAGCTGCTCGGCACCGATGCGCTTGGAGAGAATGGTCTTGTCTTCATCGAGGATGTAAATCTGCGGGGTCGACTTAATGTCGTATACCTTCATGAATTTTGACCGGTGGTAGCGGTCCACAAGGTGCATCCAATCTCCAATTTCCTTTTCTTCTACGTAATCCCAGCAGCCTTCGATTTCATCAGTAAACTTGGTACAAACGGCAACCAGTTGCACCCCCTTATCCTTGTACGCTTCGTAGAACGCCTTCATATCGGGCGTAGATTTTTTGCAGTGCCCGCAGTCGTACCGCCAGAAGTAAAGCACCGTGATGGGCGAGGCTATGTCGTGTAAAAAAACCGGCTGCCCATTGCGCTTTTCGAGGCGAATATTCGGAGCAGTCTTGCCGATGAGCAAAGGCTTGAGCGTCTTGGCGTTTTCGATGATTTTCTCCAGCTGCTCTTCCTCTGTCCAGGGTGCCTGGCCAGTAGCGTAGTAGTTTTCTACCAAGTGCACATACACGGCATCCATCCCGACTACCTTGGAGCGAGCATACTCATTCAAGAAGTGGATAAGGTAGTACTTGAAGGTCTCTTCCGCCGGCTTCATCTGCTTCAGCACCCGGTCGATGGCTTTGGCCAGGCTGTCCGGATGCTTCACCTGAAGCTTGTTGATGTAGTTGTCGACCCGCTGGAACAAAAATGGCGTGCGCAGCATGCGCGGATCCCCCAGGTCGATGTGGTCGAAGTAGTGTTGGCGGGTGTACATCCAGCGTTGGCGCTGGGCTTCCTTGCCTTCCCCTTCGAAGGCCGGCGTATCCAGGGGCAAGTTGGCCTCCACGATAGCCGCGGTCAGGGAATTTGGGTGCTGTTCGATCAGCTTATCCTGGTAGCGGCGCACCTTATCGTCAATCTTTTGGCGCTTTTTCTTAAGGCGCTCCTTTTCTGCCTCATCTGCCCCTTCCATGGCTTTGGAAATTTCCTTGGCTTTGGGTTTTTGAGTTTCCAAAAAGGCGAGGTAATCGTAGAAGAGGGAGTTGTCCGGAGCATTTTTAAAGGAGCTTTCCTGCACCGGGTTCTCTGCATCCGTTTCCAGGCTGTAGTGCTGTTCGTCTTCTGTGATCAGTACCTGGAAGAAGTTGTTGTCCGGGGCCATAACCACTAGGTAGACACCGCCCGGCAGAGGTTCTTCCCCAGAGAATACGTACTTGCCATCGTCGTTGCGGTAAGCGGTATCCCGCAGGTATTGTTTCTCTCCGTAGTGTTCCCCCAGGTACAGTTCTGGTTCTTCGTAACCGTGGATATCGACCTCGATGTGGTAGGCTGCTTCTTGCCCCCAGAGGCAAGAGAGGCTCAGGCCCGCCATCAAAAAGCCAAGCATGATTTTCATTGAGAAGCTGTTTTGCAATTTTCCAACAATAAACGCCCTTAAAATTGCATAGTTTAGGAGCGTTGAAGGGAATCGGCGCGCCGGTTTAACGTTTCATTTAATTATTCTCTTCGGCTTCCGCCTTCATCCGTTGCAGTTTTTCTTCGGCTGCTTTGATTTCTTTTTGCAACTGGGACAATCGCTTGGCTTGCGCTTCGCGTTTTTGCTTCAAGCTGGCCAATTGCTGCCGCTCTTGCTTCATTTGTTCTGCGATGGCTGCTTTGGCTTCTTCGAACGCCTGCCGCTCTTTGGCTATCTTAGCAGCCGTTTCTTGCTTTACCGCCGTAATCTGCTGTACGGCTTCCTGCTTGGCTTCGTAGATGGCATCCGAAGCTTCTTTTTGGGCTTTGTTGATTTCCGCCAGGGATTGTTCCCGGGCCCGCTCTGCCTTTGCCAGGTAAGCTTCTTTTTTGCTGGCAGCCTGTTCGCGGGCGGCTTTGACCTCCTCTTCGGCTCTCGCCCGGGCAGCCGCGATTTCCGCGCGGGCGTTCTTTTCCGCCGCAGCCACCTGATTGGCCAGCTCTGCTTTGCGGGCATTGGCTTCTTCCCGGGCGGCGGCGATGGCTTCGGCAGACTTGCGCTGGGCGGCGGCGATTTCCTGAGCGGAGCGCTCTTTAGCAGCAGCGATATCTTCCTCTGACTTTTCCTTTACCTCCGCTACCTGCAGGGCCAGCATCTCTTTTTCCCGGGCTGCCCGTTTCCGGGCGGCTTTGACTTCTTCTGCTACCTGAGCGCTGACCGCGGCAATCTCCGCGGCAGCGCGTTCTTTGGCAGCTGCTACTTCATTAGCGAGCTTTTCCCGCTCGCGGGTAGCATTTTCCCGGGCCGCCCGAACAGCCTCGGCTTCTTCCTTCTGGATTTGGGCTATCTTTTCCGCCGAGTTGCGGCGTGCCTCAGCAATAGCGTTGGCAGACTCCTGTTTGGCGCGAGCTGCCTCCTCCCGGGCTTTGCCGATCTCCTGGGCGGTCCGCTCCTGCAGAGCCGTCAGCTCAGCGGCAGCTTTTTGACGAGCAGCGGCGATCTCTTCGGCAGACATGCTCTTCACCTCGTCTTCCCGGGCGCGGGCGGCCTCGACAGCAGCAGCGGCTTCTTTTTGTATAGTCTGTATGCGCTGTTCAGCGGTTTGCTTAGCACTGGCCACATCCTCAGCGTAGGTCTGCTCTGCCCGGGAAGCTTTGGTGGTAGCTTCTTCGACTTGAGCAGCAGCAGCGGCGCGGGCTTGCTCGATCTCCTGCTTGGCACGCTCTTTGGCTGCCAGGACTTCGGCAGCGGAGGCTTCTTGCACTTCTTTCTTCTTTTGCTCTGCTTTGGCGATGGCTTCCTGAAGTTCTTCCTGAATGCGCTCTATCTCTTCGGCAGCTCGCTGGCGGGCCGATTCTACCTGCTTCCCAATCTGGGCTTTCTCAGCTTCTGCCTTTTGGCGGGCGGCAGCTACTTTTTCGGCTTCCTGCTCCGATATCTCTTTAACGGTCATAGCGGCTTTCTGCCGCGCGGCGGCCACTTTGGCCGCCGAGGAGTCCTGGGCGGTGCTGATGGCCCGCTGGGCTTTTTGCTTTTCGGCAGCCACCTGTTCCTTGACCACGTTGATTTCCTCCGCCGCCCGCTCCTTGGCTTTGGCCACTTCCAGGGCTGCGGCTTCCTTTTCGCGGGCTGCATTTTCCTTGATTTCAGCAACTTCAGATGCCTTATTTTCCTGCAGCAAAGCCTTTTCCTCGGCGGCCCGGCGGCGGGATTCCGCCAGCTCAAAGGCGACCTTTTCTTTCTCCAGCACCGCGTTTTCCCGAATGCGGGCGATTTCCTCCGCCGTTTCCTCCTGTATTTGCAGGATTTGCTGGGAGGCGGTTTGTTTGGCAGTGACCACCTCTTCGGCTGTGCGGTTGCGCTGCTGCTTGGCTTCTTGCCGCGCTTTGGCGATCATGGCCGCTGTTTCTTCCCGGATGCGCTTGATCTCCGCCGCTGAGTTTTCGCGGGCTGCGGAGATTTCATCCGCATATTCCAGCTTAGCCAGCTTCAACCGCTCTTGCACCTCAGCAATTTCTGCAGCTGCCTTTTCACGGGCAGCAGCGACATCCCGGGCGGAAGCCAGCTCCGCCTCCTGAATGGCTTCCTGAGCTTTTTGCCTGGCCTCTTTCACATCGAGGGTGATGCGCTCCATTTCTGAGCTGGCGTTCTCGCGCGCTGCTTTGATCTCCTGGGTCAGCTTCTGCTGAGCGGCTTCAATCTCCTGCTGGGCTTTTTCCCGGGCGGCGACCACCTCATCGGCGTACTTTTTCTTTTGGGCAGCGGCGTTCTGCCGGGCCAGGTCTACTTCTTCCTGCAAACGCGTTTTAATGGCTTCTGCTTTTGCCTTCTCCTTGGCAATTTCCGCCTTTATTCGCTCCTTGACCTCTGCCAATTCGCGGCGCAGGGCAGCTACTTCCTGGTCGTTTTGCGGGCTGGCATCGGGGCGGGTTTTCGGCTGCTTATCGGGGGCTTCTTTTTTCTTTTTGGAGGAAGATGGCACCTCAATGATGTTGCCTACCAACTTGGTGTCCTTGACTTTATCTGGCTGCAACTGCTGCCCGAAACAGGTAGCCAATACCTGAAATTCTGAGCGGCGGCTCTGGTTGATGGTGAACTTCCGCATCTGATTGCTGATGTTGTTCTTGATATAGAGGGTGGTGATATTGCCCTCCCGGAACCAATTGATGGCAGCCATGTCCAGCTGCAGGACATTCTGATAGACCGGCGTACCTGCTTCGCGCACCATTTCTCCCATCTCGATAAATCGGTAGGTGCGCCGCTGCTCGTTGACATCCATGAAGATCACTTCGTCATCCTGATTAAACTCAACACCAGCCTTCGAATGCATTATGGCAGTAATGCCCTGGGTGCCGCTCTGCAGCTCTATGCTGTAGGAATAGCTCCCCCGCACCACTAGCGTCTGTTCTTTGGTTTTGAGGATGTGAGTGCCCTCAATCACTCGATCATCGACAATCAAGCTTTCGCATTGGCTGAAGGCAGTCTGAGCAAAAAGGAGTAACAGCAGCGGAATGGTCAAGGGTACGAATCTCATAGCGGCGTGGATTTTAGCTGTAATATAACGCTTTTGTCAGTTTTTTGAAATGATAAAAGCCCCAAGCGGCGGCTATCCAAATTATTTCAGGCGAAAAGCGGCGGTGCCCCAATAGGCCGATGGGGTATTTGCCGCCCTTCAGCGGGCAAGCAAGGCCATAACGTTTTGGCTTAGCCATTCATTGCCCTGCTCTAGCGCATTGCTGCCAGCAAGTACAGTACTGCCATCCGTATGGCAAGGCCGTTCTCTACTTGCTTGAGAATGATGGAGTGCCCGGAATCCGCCACATCGCTGCTGATTTCCACCCCCCGGTTGATCGGCCCGGGGTGCATGACGACAATCGGCTTGTCGAGGCTGTCCAGGAGCGCTTTGTTCAACCCAAAGTACTGGGTGTATTCCCGTAAAGAGGGGAAGTACCTGATGTCCTGCCGCTCGAGCTGAATCCGCAGGACATTCGCTATATCGCACCACTTTAGGGTATCCCACACGTCATGCGAAACTGCTACCCCCAGCCCGCTGATGTGCTTGGGTATCAGCGTTGGGGGGCCGCAGACTCGCACGCTGGCGCCCAGTTTGTTCAAGCAGAAAATATTGCTCAGGGCAACCCGCGAGTGGAGGATATCGCCGAAAATAGCCACTTTTTTGCCGGCCAGATCCCCTACCGCTTCCTGCATGGAAAAGGCATCGAGCAGGGCTTGCGTGGGATGTTCGTGGGTACCGTCTCCGGCGTTGATGATGCTGGCATCAATGTGCTGCGAGAGGAAGTGGTGGGCACCAGGGGCAGGATGCCGCATGACGACCATGTCCACTTTCATAGCTAGTATGTTATTGACGGTATCCAGCAGGGTCTCGCCTTTTTTGACGGAAGAAGAGGAAGCAGAAAAATTGACGACATCAGCCGAGAGCCGCTTTTCGGCCAGTTCGAAGGATATGCGGGTACGGGTGGAATTTTCGAAAAAAAGATTGGCTACGGTAACATCGCGCAAAGAGGGCACTTTTTTGATGGGGCGATTGATGACTTCTTTGAAGCTTTCCGCGGTTTCAAAGATCAGGCGAATGTCGGCTTCGCTGAGATACTTGATGCCTAAAACGTGTTTAGTGCTCAGTTGATGTACTGTAGCCATTCCTGCTATGCGTTGATTAGTACTCTTCCAAATCTTTCTTATCCGCAAAGATCAGAATACGGTCTTCTCCCTGCTGTTCCAACCACTCTACGCTGACGTACGCCCGGTCGACGGCATCCACGGTAAGCCCGATATAGTCTGCCTGTATCGGTACGTGCCGGTTGAACCGCCGGTCTACCATAGTCAGCAACTCCACCTTACGGGGCCGGCCATAGTGGTTGAGGGCTGTCAGCGCCGCTTGTACGGTGCGGCCGGTGTATAGCACATCATCTACTAGGATCACCTTCTTGTCTTCGACCAAAAAGTCAATTTCGGTACGGCTGGCAGAAAGGGGCTTGTCCCGGGTGCGGAAATCGTCCCGGTAAAAGGTAATGTCCAATTTGCCGTATTCGATGCTGCTATCCGGCAGAATGCGCTGCAATTCCCGCTTCAGGCGGCCCGACAAGTTGACGCCCCGGGGTTGTATGCCAATCAGGCAGGTATCCACGAAGCTGCCATGCTGCTCAATCAGCTGTTGGCAGAGCCGTTCTATGGTCAGCGCGAAGCGCTCCTTGCCGGTGATGACGCGTCCTTTGTTCATGCTGACAACAAATATACTCCTAAAGATCGGGTTTGCAACGGATGAAGCTTCTCAATTGTGAAGGCGGCAGCCGGTTGCCCCGGCGGGCTCGGCAGCTCTACCGGCCAAAATGGCAATCGATTCCCAAATGGAGGATATCGGTTTGCCCTCCTTGCGTATCTTTGAAATCAACCAAAACTGCAATGAAAGGATGAAAAAATTAATCGACAGCTGGGCATTCGTATTACTGCTGTGCGCTACCCTCGGCCTTGCCCCTTACTACCCGGAGCCCCACATCTGGGGGAAACTGAAATGGCT
>CAYNIT010000131.1:0-12041 GCA_964397205.1 uncultured Phaeodactylibacter sp.
GTGCAAAAAAACGAGTCTAAATCGGTAAGTTATTGTTGCGCGACCCCTTAGGCAAAAGTACGGGCTTTTTGGCAAATACAAAAAGACAAGCGGTTTCCTCCGTTCGCCGCAAAGCCTAAATTTGGCCTCACCGACACTAAAGCGAGACAAACTACAGGCATGGCATTATTCAATTTTGGCAAGGCGGCCTGGAAGCCTTTCTGGAGCCATATTTTTTTCCGGCCCGCCCTCCAGCCGGAGCTGCATGTACTGGAAAACGTGCCCTCCGCTGCCCTGCGGCGGCCGGTGAAAGTGCGTTTGCTGCTTCCGCCTGGCTACTACGAAACAGACAGGCTGTACCCTAGCCTGTACCTCAACGATGGGCAGGACCTGGAAGCGCTCCGCCTGCAGGAGCGCCTGGCTAAGCTCTACCAAAAGCGAGCGATAGCCCCATTTGTGCTGATCGCGCTGCACGCTGAGGAAGACCGCATGCAGGAGTACGGCACCGCCGGGCAACTGGATTACAAAAAGCGGGGCAAAAAAGCGGCGGCCTACACCCGCTTTGTCTGTGAAGAGTTGCTGCCTCTGCTGCAGCGCCGTTACCGTTTGCTGGAAGGCGCGGAGAACCGGGCCGTCGCGGGCTGTTCTCTGGGCGGCTTGTCTGCCTTTGACATCGCCTGGAACCGCCCGGAGTACTTCAGCCAAGTGGGAGTTTTCTCCGGCTCGCTCTGGTGGCGCGACCGGGCTTTTGACCCGCAGCGGCCGGATGCCAACCGGATCGTGCACAAGATGGTGGAGCGGGGCCCAAAACGTTCGGGGCTGAAGTTCTGGCTGCAGGCGGGAACCAAGGATGAAACCGCCGACCGCAACAACAACGGCATCATTGATGCCATAGACGATACGCTCGGCCTGATCGAGGCGCTGAAGCGGCAAGGCTACCGGGAAGGGGCAGACATCCGCTACCGGGAAGTGCCGGGTGGCAGGCACAACCCCCAGACCTGGGGCAAAGTCATGCCGGACTTCCTGCGCTGGGCATTTCCGCCGCTTGTTCAGAAAGCAACAAATGAATAAGTTTGCCGTTCCTAAAAAAAATACCGGTAGCCCGGCTATACATAAGTTATGAAACAATTAAACTACTTGTTGTTGACAGCTTGCTGCCTGCTGGCTGCCTGCGTTTCGGATGCACAGCTGTACACGCTGCCCGTGCAGGGCAACGGCGCGCTTGAGCAAGCGCAGCGCGAGCGGGGCGTTCAGCCGCCTAAGGGGTTTGACCGACAAGCTCAGGCGTTGAGCCGCAAACGCGATTGCGACCTGGAGGAAGACGACATCCTCTACGTCAGTGCAGGCGACTCGCTGCGCTTTTTGCCCAATGTGGATACTTTCGGCCTGGATACCCTGGAGGGGACACTCAGCTGCACCACCTGCGCGGACAATCCCATCGGCGAGGCGGCCCTAGACTCTACGGGCCGGCTGGTCATCAGGGCAAGGCCAGACCTGCAGGGAGCAGAGCATACTTTCCGGGTGGAATTCTGCAACCCAAACGGCTGCAATGCCCGTTCTTTTCAGGTAGTGGGGCGGCGGCTGCCCCGCCGCGTCAACCTCGGAACTGTAGTCCTGCAGTCCGAAGAGTTGCGAGAGTTTGCCGTACCGGCTTCTGAGCTGCCCGGGCCGCTGGCCTGCAACCGGATCGTCGATTTGCCAGATGATTACGAGGGGCAGGACAAGCTGGTTTACTTTACGACATACACCAAGCCGGACAGCACCATCGTTTACGCTGCCAGCCGGCACGCCGGGCGGGATACCATTCAGGTTACCGTTTGTGACTCCTTTGCCCTCTGCGATGATTATATCGTAGAATTTTTGGTGCAACACGACACCCTGAAGCTGGGCGGCGAAGGCAATCCGACGGTTTTCTTGGACGATTTTTCCTACGAAGGCCCCTTTCCCGCTGCAGCATTCTGGCTGGACAAAAGCACTTATGTCAATGACCACTTCGCTACCGATGCACCTTCTATTGGCATGGCGACTTTCGACGGGCTGAACTCCTTTGGCCAACCTTACGGTGCTTTCGGGGATGCCGACCGCTTCACTTCCACCTATTTTGATCTTTTTGCCTTTAAAAACCAAGAGGATGTATACCTGACCTTTTGGCTGAAGCCAGCTGGTTTGGGCGATTGGCCGGACCCTACGGACCTTATCACCCTGGAGTTTAAGAATGTCGCCGGCGATTGGGTCAGCGTACGGGAATTTCGGCGCGATGACATACTGCCCGATACAGCGGGCTCGGCGGATTTCTTCCGCTCCGTCAACATTGGCAATGACTTTTTGCACGAAGGTTTTCAGTTCCGCTTTCAAGCGGTCAATGAAGGCTTGGGGGTGACTGACATTTGGAACCTGGATTACGTCTGGCTGGGCAGGGGCAATGCGGTGCAGCGGGACAATATCACGGATGTAGCCATCAATCAGCCGCCTTCGCGCTTGCTGCAGGAGTACAAAGCCATGCCTTGGCGTCACTTTCGCGGCCGGGAGGATGAGCTGGTAAGCACCGAGTATGGTGTGAGCCTTTTTAATAATGACAATGATCAAGCCCTCAATGCTGGTGCCGGGGAGCTGCTGCTGCGCGAGCGCCAGACGGGCAGTTTGCTCGCCGATAATATTTTGCTGAACGCCTGCTGCCGGACTGCGCCTATGGATTCGGATACATTCTATACTCAGCCGGTAGAGGGCCGAGCGGGCATCGTACAGCAGATGGCCAGCGGCATTTTCGATGCGGAAGAGCGGCTGGAATTTCAGATGATTTACAACCTCACCGGCGTGACCAATGAGCAGGACGGGGCGGGGTACGAAAGCGTCAGCCAAAACAACCAGGTAACCCATACTACGGTCTTCGATGATTACTTCGCCTACGACGATGGTTCCGCAGAGCGCCTGCTTGGCTTTCAGGAGGGCGGGACGCTCGTATCCCGCTTCAGAGCGGCGGTGGAAGATACGCTGCAGGGGGTGCAGTTCCACTTCCCCATCGCGAATGATGCCTTCCGGCAGCAGGAGTTTGACATCGTGGTATGGGTGGGCGAATTGAGCGGGGAGCCCGATTTCCGCATGGAGGACGTTCGGCCTTTCTTCCCGAATCTGTTGATCGACACCTTTCAGGCTTTTACCTCCATCCCTTTGGAAAATGAGCTGGGAGAGCCCGCTACTGTGTACATCCCGCCCGGAGATTTCTACGTCGGCTGGGAACAAGTGTCGGACTGTGACCAGTTCAAATGTACGGCGGTAGGCCTGGACCGGAATACGCCGGAAGCGCTTGCCCAGCTGTTTTACAAATTCGAGGAAACCGACTGGGTCAATCTGGGCAATGATCAGTCCCTGCCGCCGGGCGCTTTGATGATCCGGCCAGTCCTGGGCAGCGAGCCGCCTTTGCCAACATCGGCAGAGGAGCCTGAGCAAGCTCCCCTGGAGCTGAGGGTGTACCCCAATCCCGCCAGCCAGGTGGTGTTCTTGGAGTTGCCCGGCAGCGAAAATGCGGCAGATTGGCGGATTGCCTTGTTCAACAGCTTGGGGCAGCCGGTATACGAAGGGCCTTTTCAGGCGCGTTTGCCGCTGCGAGCCTGCCAGAATGGAATGTATTGGCTCAAGGCTTACCAGCCGGGCAGCCGCCGGTCTGTGCAGCGTCGCCTAGTGGTGGCGCGTTGATTTTTGTTAATTTTCGGAAAATAACAACCCTAGATCATGTCAAAAGATATCAAAACAGAGGAGTTGAAGCAGAAAATGGATGCCAAGGAGCATTTTGTGCTCATAGATGTACGCGAGCCCCACGAGCACGAAGCCTTCAATGTAGGCGGATCGCTCATCCCCCTGGGTAGCCTGGCGAATCGGCTGGGCGAGCTGGAGGATAATAAAGAAGACGAAGTCATCGTCTACTGCCGCTCCGGCCAGCGCAGCGGCGTGGCCAAAGAATTGATGCAACGCTCCGGTTTTAAGAACGTCCGCAACCTGCTAGGCGGTATGCTGGACTGGCAGGAGCGATTTGAGCAGTGATCATTGCTTTCGCTTGACGTAGGTGGGCACTCCTTCGGATTCTAGCTTGTTGGCTACTTGCTTAGCCTCGTTGAGTTCGGAAAAATGGTCTACAAGTGCCACGGCGTAGGCGCCCCGGTCGAAAATCTCCACGGAGGCATCGGTATAGCCCATGTCCCTTAGCTGGCGCACTCGATTTTCAGCATTAGACTTGATCTTGAAGGTGCCAGCCAAGACCATGTAGTCCCCTGCATTTACCGAAGGGTAATCCTCCGCTGGGCGGCTAGCGGGCACCGCTTCGCTTTCCTCTGCGTAGCTTCCTTTATCTCTGTAGCCATCTTCGTCTTGGTAGCCATCGTCCTCGTATTCCCCCTGGGCAGACGGATCATCTTCTGCGTAGTAATCCTCCTCGTAGTACGCCCCACTTTCCTCGTAGGCGCCGCTGGTGTCGGCATCAAAGGCAGCCGCTGAATCATCCTGGTACCTCTCCTCTTGGTAGGAGGGGGCCTCGGCGGGTGCTTCCATCTCGGGCTGTTCAGCGGTTTCTTCTCCGCCGAGCAGATTGGTGGTCATATAAATGAGATAGACAAGGGCAGCAACGCAAACGGCTACAATAGCAATGGTGACATAATCTAATCTGGACATAAGTTGGATGATATTTAGGGGGTCAAGATAATCAATATTTCATTCGGCGGCACATTCGCACAATGCAGCTGCCGGATACGTTGGCAAAGTTAAAGCCAAAATATGGTAGATGTCAACGATTTGGTTCAGCAATCCTGGATGTTGCTCGATCTGCTGATTGCCATGGTATTGGGCGGCTTGATCGGTTTGGAACGGGAGAAGCAGAACAAGCCGGCTGGGCTGCGTACGCATGTGCTTATTGCTGCGGCTGCCTGTTTGTTTCTTTTCTTGGGCAAACATCTGAGCATTGGCTTGAGCCAACGGTTGCCCGAGGATGCGATGGGTATCGATCCTACGCGCATCCTGCACGCCATCATAGTGGGGATCAGCTTCATCGGAGCGGGCACCATACTGAAGAGCCGGGAAGATCAGGTTATCCGGTACCTGACCACAGCCGCTACGGTGCTCGTGGCAGCGGGTATCGGCATTGCCGTCGGCGCTCATCTGTACGTACTGGCGGCTGGCGCTACGGTATTGACCCTGGTGGTCAGCTACTCTGTGCGTTTTTTAGAATGAGCCCTCCACGCTGAATGTTAAGCCATCGTAACCCAGCTCCACGCCTCGGGGCAGTTCTCGCATGACATCAGCGTGCTTGCCCATGCGGTGGCTGATGTGGGTAAGGTAAGCCTGCTGGGGCTGTAGCTCCTGAATGAGTTCCAGGGCCTGCTCCAGCGTCAGGTGGGAATGATGAGGCTTGCGGTGCAATGCACTCAGTACCAAGGTATGCAGCCCCCGCAGCTTGGGGCGCTCTTCCTCTGGAATTTCCCGTACATCGGTGATGTAAGCAAAACGCCCAATGCGGAAGCCCATTACCGGCATTTTGCCGTGCCATACTTTCACGCCTTGTATCGGCAGGCCAGCAGCTTGGAAAGGTGCCTCTTTGTGGATGCGGTGCAGGTGCACCATAGGCGCTCCGGGGTAGCGGTTTTCGGTGGCAAAAATGTAGGAAAACCGTTGCTTCAGCTCCTCTTCAACTGCCTGAGTGCAGTAGACCGGCATATCGGTCTGGTTCATAAAATTGAAGGGGCGCACATCGTCTAGCCCGATGATGTGGTCGTTGTGTTGGTGCGTCAGCAGAATGGCATCGAGGTCCTGCACTTTAGCCCGCAGCATCTGCTCCCGGAAATCGGGCCCGCAGTCGATGGCGAGCCGTTTGCCATTGGCCTGTAGCAGGGCAGCGGTGCGCAGCCGCTTGTCTTTTGGGTCCGTCGATTGGCAAACCGGGCATTGGCATCCGATAACGGGGATGCCCTGTGAGGTCCCAGTACCCAGCAGTGTTACTTTTATCTCGATAGTCTTTTCTTTTGGTTCGGAAAACCAGCAAATTAAATGCCCGGCCGCTGCTATGGGAAGCGAGATTTCGTGTATTTACACGCTTATTGAGCTGATTCCGAAAATCAGTGCGCTGCCCCAAGTCCTACTCCTCTTCCTTAAGCACCGAGCGATGCAATTGTTTATAAAATTTGGCAGACTTTTCTTCCAGTTGTTCTACCGGTACTTCTATCTGGCTCAAGATATCGAGCAGCACATTGATGCGGCCCTCCACTTCGTAGAATTTGTTGATAACGATGATGTTGCGGTCTTCCACTATGGCGTAGCCAGAGTTGAAGTTGCCCTTTTCGTAGCGTACGGTATAGTCGATTTCTTCAAATAGGGCTTCCAGCTTTTTGAGGCTGTGGCGGGTATACTTGACCATAAACACGACAATTTGGGCAAATGTAAGCAATCCTGCCATCTTTGCGGCAGAGCTCTACCTAACCACAACGGGTGTTTGCTGTTCTACAAAAAGGGCTCGCTAGACGAAGCTGGTAAAAATAGCGTTATACCCTTAACTTTGACAAAAAAACGGACGAGCTATGAAATACTTCCTCTCTTTACTTCTCTTCTGTATCGGAAGCGTCTATCTCAATGCCCAGAACGCTGGGCGCGAACAGCGCTTTGAGGCCGCTGCGGTGGCCGGGCTCAACCTTTCCCAGCTCGATGGCGATCAGCTGCGGGGCTTTCGGCACTTTGGCTTTCAGGGCGGGTTGCGGGTGAACGCGATTCTCAGCGAACGCTGGCGCGCCGGCATCGAGCTGTTGTTCAGTCAGCAAGGCTCCCGCCGGGGCAATATCGATGACCGGGCGGATTCGGAAATGGACATCGAGGATGTGCAGATCAATATGGTAGAGGTCCCGCTTCTGGTTCACTTTCGCGACTGGCGGGTAGAATTGGCTGCTGGCGGCTCCTACGGGAACATCATCAATTACACCATTACAGAGGTAGATGGGGAGGATGGGACCGAATTCCACCCGTTGTCTGAAAATGTGTTTTCCATCATCCTCGGCGGCTCTTTCTACTTCACCGACCATATCTCTATGGAAATCCGCTGGTCGCGCTGGCTCGGTTCCCCTTACGACGAACAAGCCGCAGAGGAAAATTCGGAAACCATTATTCCCTGGATTGGGCGTACTGTCAGCGTGCGGGGGGCGTATACTTTTTGAATGGCGTGCCGGCTGATGATCGCAGCAGGGTGCGAGCCGAGCATTTATCGCTCCAACTGCACCAGCTCCCGCAGCTCCTGATTGGATAATTCGCCAATCCATTTTTCTCCGGCCGACACAGTGAGCTTAGCCAGCTCTTTTTTACCCTTGAGCAACTTGTTGATCTTTTCTTCGAAAGTGGCTTCGGTTATGAAGCGGTGCACCATTACGTTCTGCTCCTGCCCGATGCGGTAGGCCCGGTCAGTAGCCTGAGCCTCTACAGCTGGGTTCCACCATAGGTCGTAGTGGATGACATTATTGGCAGCGGTCAGGTTCAGGCCGGTGCCGCCGGCTTTGAGGGAGAGCAGCATGAAGTGGGTGGCACGGTTGTTTTGAAAGTCTTCCACCATGCGGTCTCTATCGCGCCGGCTACAACCGCCGTGCAGGAAGGGGGCTTCAAAGCCGTAGGCTTCCTGAATCATTTTGGCCAAAAGGTTTCCCATTTGGCGGTACTGCGTAAAGATCAGAGCTTTCTCCCCGTTGTCGAGCAAGGGTTGGAGCAGCTGCATCAGCTGTTGGGCTTTACCGGAGCGTTCCGGCCCGGCAGCGCCCTTTTTCAGGAACTGCCTAGGGTGGTTGCAAACTTGCTTCAGCGCGGTAATCAGCTTCAGTATCAGGCCGCTGCGGTCAATGCCTTCGGACCGCTCGACTTTTTCGAGGGTGTTGTCCAGCACGCTTTGGTAGAGCGCCGCCTGATCGGGCAGCAACTGGCAGTACATATCCTGCTCAATTTTATCCGGCAAGTCCTGTATGATGCTTTTATCGGTCTTCAGCCGGCGCAGGATAAAGGGGGCTGTGATTTTGCGAAAGCGCTCTATCTGCCGGTGGTCCCGTTCCAGTTCGATCGGCTTGGCATAGATCTCCTTAAATTTTTTCAAGCCGCCCAGATACCCTTTGTTGGTAAAGTCAAACACGCTCCAGTATTCGCTGAGCCGGTTTTCCACCGGAGTGCCGCTCATGGCGATGCGCACCGGGGCTTGCAGTTTTTTCACGGCTTTGGTCTGCGCAGCCGAGGGGTTTTTAATGTTTTGGGACTCGTCCAGGATGATGCACAGCCAGTCGTATTTGCGCAACTTCGCAGAATCGGAGCGGGCCAGGCCGTAGGTAGTCAGTAGTATGTCTGCTTCATTCAGTGCTTTGAGGTTTCTGCTGCTGCCGTGGTAGACAAGCGGTTTGAGCGCCGGCGCGAAGCGATGAATTTCCTTCTCCCAGTTGGTCAGCAGCGTAGTCGGCAAAATAGCGAGCGCTTTTCGCCCCTCTAGCGCCCCGTCTTCTTTGAGGCGCAGCAAGGTGGCAATCACTTGCAAGGTTTTGCCCAGCCCCATATCATCCGCGATAAGGCTGCCGAACCCGATGCGGGCGTTTTTGTACAACCACTCGTATCCGCGCTGCTGATAGGGGCGCAGCGTGGCTTGCAACCCGGCCGGTGGTGGTGTACCCTCTGCCCGCAGCAATTCGTCGATCAGTTGCTGTGCACTGCTGTCCAGGCGGACAGGGGCACCCTCGTATTCTTCAGTCAGCGCAATCTGCAGCAGCTCCTGGGGTTTGATCTCGGGCGGCTCCTCCAATTTGCCCAGCAGTTGCGCTATCTCGTTCTCCCCGAAGTAGGCGTATTCGTCCTGCAGCTTGACAATCCCCTTCAGCCGCCGGGCCTTTTCGCGGAATTCCTCCGGGCTGAGCATTTGATCGCCCAGGGCAATTGTCCATTGGAACTGCAGGAGGTTGTCGAGGCTGATGATGGAGGATGCCGATACGCTGCCGTCATCGGCACCCTGTAGTTTCATAGACAAGCGCGGATAGAGCAGCTTGCGCAGGGCTTTAGGCAACAGCACCTTGATGCCAAACAGCCGGATGGTGGGCAGGGCCTCGAAAAATACTTCTGTGAAGGATTGGCTGTCGAAAAGCAGCGCTTCCGCCCCGCCCGAAGCAACAAGATGGCTCAGGGAGGGAAAGTGGTCCGTCAGTATAGCGAGATTGCGAAGGACGGGCATGCGTATCGGCTGATGCTGTTCTTCCTGCAGCAGGTCGGGCAGATAAACCAGCGGTGCCCATTTGTCCCGGCGGTCTTCCACCGCGATGTCTACTTTAAAGCTGTCCTCTTGCTCGCTGACCAGCAAGACCGGAACGTGTTGCTTTTCGCTTAGGAAGAAGCGGCTCAGCCAAAGGTGGATGGCTTCTGGATAGCCTTGTTCCTCAAAAGCACCAAAGCGCTCCGGGCTGCCCCGGAAGAATAAGCGCTCTACCGGAAGCGGCAGTGATGTTCGGTTGTTGCTTTCGGAAGGGGTCATGAAGTAGGTCAAAAATACAGACAGCAGCGCCGGAAAATCATCGGCTTCATCGGGGTAGCGTTCCCCCTCGGGGCTCCGATAGCTCAGCAGGCCGAAGGGGGTGAGAATTTCCACCGTTTCGACCAATTCCCAAACCTCCTCGTTGAGGTAAGCAGGCAGCCAACGGATAGCGTAGCGCCCATCCTCCAGGTCAATCAGCTGGGGTACACAGGCACTTTGCTCTACTAGCTTCTTGGCGAGCCGGAAGGTCAGTGCCAGGCCCCGAAGCGGTTCTGATAGTGAAGACAGCAACCCAAGTGGCAGGGGGAGCAGCCAGTCGGCCAGATCTGCTGCCTCTTCGAAGCGGAGCAGCGCTGCTCCTTGCTTATCACTCGCAGTGAAGTGCTGAAACTGCAGGTGGGAGTCGAGCTGGATTTTTACTTCAGCGATTGCTTCGAGCCGTAGGCGGTTGCCGCTGTCCGGTTCCGCAGATAGCTTGCTGGCAGCGCGGGCACATTTCTTATAGGCCTTTTCCAGCAGCTGCTTGAAATTGCCCGTCGGGTAAAATACGGGCTGATCGCTCAGCAGCTTCAGCAGATTGTCGCGCAGCGGCGGCAAAGTGGAAAAGTCGAGTTCATCGAAAATCTCCGGGCTCCATTCGAAGGTGTTGGGCTCAATGGGGTGCTCCTGCGTAAACTCGGCCAGCGCTGGGATTCGGGTGCGTTCCTCCTGCACGCTCGTATAGCCCTTGTCCTCCAGTTCCCGAAACAAATCAAAGCGGTGCAGCTTGAATACCATGGCGGGATCTTTGTCTATCTCATTGGCAATGAGGTACAACACAGCAGCCAGGTGCTTGCAGGGGACCGCCCAGTCCGGGCAGGAGCAGTAGCCTTTGAGGTCGCTCCAAGTATGGGGGAAAATATGTACGCCGGCTGCTTCGCAGGCGTCGTTCAGCGCCGGGGGCAGTTCGTGGTTCAGCAGCTTGGAGAGGATGAGTGCATTTTGGGTGACGAGCTCGATGATTTGTGCCTTTTGCCCGGCATTGAAATGCGGTATTTCCAGCTCTACTTTGTAGGGGCGGGGCCGGGAGCCTGCCACCCAGGCGTGGATTTGGTTGCCCGCAATGTCAATTGCTTCCACTGCGCCCTTATTGGCATAGGTGCGCCCGCGAGGCAGCCGGTTAGAGAAGTCGATCTCGTTTAGGGCATTAAGCCACTGTTGCCCCCACCAGGTATTGCCGTATGTTTTTCGCATGTCGAAAAGTACGGACTTTTGTCAAATAATGCTCAATAAAACCCGCTCTGCCGGAGCGATTTGTTGCGCTTTCCGGTGAACTCGAATACCAGTTGTTGCTCCGCTGCCGAGAGGTGCTTAGGGCGCAAGGTAGACAAGCCGCAGGTCTCGTTGCGGGAAGCGTACTGCTCATAGCCGATGCGGATGCCGGTTGCATCGAGTTGCGAGCAGCTTGAACGCTAGTACTTTTTTATGATGCCGCTTGGTAAGGCAAGACAGACTGCAGAAGTTCGGCGGTGCAGGCCGTTTTGACATTGGCCTTGCTTCTGCTTACCTCTACAGCTTAGGCTTCCGGCAGAAGTTCCTCTACAATCTGGCGCATTTTAGGCTCCGCACGCTTAGCTACTGCGATGACTTCCTCTACGGTAGTTTCCGTCAACTCCTCTATTGGGTAACACTTGTTGGTGGCTACCGACATTACCAGCAGCTTTAGGCCGGCCTGCCGGGCTACCAGCACCTCCGGGACGGTAGACATCCCAACGAGCTCGGCGCCGATTGTGTGGGCAAAGTGGTACTCCGCCGGGGTCTCCAGGTTGGGGCCCTGCAGGCAGAGGTACACCCCTTCGTGGGCGCGGATGCCGTGCCGTTTCGCGATCTCCAGGCCGCGGGCATTCAGTGCGCGGTCGTAGGTTTTCAGCATGTCCGGAAAGCGGGGGCCGAGGCGCTCGTCGTTGGGGCCTCGCAGGGGGTTGTCGGGCTGTAGATTGATGTGGTCGCGGATGAAGACAATATCGCCGGCTTCGATATCTGGGTTGACGCTGCCGGCGGCATTGGAAATGATGAGCCGCTGTACGCCCAGCGCCGCCATCACCCTTACCGGGAAAGTGATCTGCTGCGCCGAATAGCCCTCGTAGTAGTGGAAGCGCCCGGCCATAGCCACCACTTGGTGCCCATTGAGCTGGCCAAAAACGAGTTTGCCGGCGTGGCTTTCTACTGTGGAAGCCGGGAAATGCGGAATTTCAGCGTAGGGGAAAGTAGCGGATGCTTGTATTTGCTCGGCCAGCCCGCTGAGGCCGGTGCCGAGTATGATACCGAAGCGCGGCTGGGCATCGGTGCGCTGCTGAATGTACTGCAGCGCTTCCTGTACTTGTTCGTATACGGTGTGTTCCATAGGGTGCAAAGTAAGAGATTTCATCGAAAAAGTACCTTTGTAGCTCAGAGGTTGATCTCCAAACAAGCTCTGAAATATTGCTGAAGGCTTAGCCTATTTCTCAACCTTGGCAAGCGTTAGGGGTCGCGCAATAACAAGTTACCTAGAATAGGCGAAGTTATTTTGTGC
>CAYNIT010000132.1:0-12002 GCA_964397205.1 uncultured Phaeodactylibacter sp.
TTAGCGTGCAAAAGAACGAGTCTAAATCGGTAAGTTATTGTTGCGCGACCCCTAATCGTAAGTGCAAGAGCGGCTAATCTTTCTGCGGTGTTGCGTGACATGAAGCGTCACACCGCTACGTCTATCCTGAAAGAAATTGCACAAAACGCTAAAGAATCACGTCGGGAGTGGATGCTGAATCGCTTTGAGCTGGCAGCCAAGCGTCATAAGCGCAATAGCGAGTATCAATTCTGGACACATGAAAACCATGCTGTGGAATTGATCACTAATAAGTTTATCCGGCAGAAATGTGCTTATCTACATCGGAATCCGGTACAGGCGGGCTGGGTGAATAATGCGTCGGATTGGAAATACAGTAGTGCTTCGAATTATGAGGGGGAACGTGGCTTGATTGAGGTAAGCCTGTTGGATGCGATGTAGGAATGGTGACGGTTTGCGTAAAATAGATTTTTTAGTGCGTCGTAGGCTGTGCCTACGTCGTACAGGCAAGCATTTTGCCGTTTCCCAAACACCTTCCCCCCCACGTTGTTACAACCTAAAACCTAATCATGCGTATCCTACTCACCGGAGCTAACGGCTACATTGGGCGGCGCCTGCTGCCCGTGCTAATCGAATACGGGCACGAGGTCATCTGCTGTGTGCGCAATCCCGCTAGTTTTGAATACCCTGAAGAGTGGGAGGCGCAAATCGAGGTTTTCAAAGTCGATTTTTTGAAGCCGGTGCCGCTCGCTGAAGCGCCCAAAAACTTCGAGGCGGCCTACTACCTCATCCACTCGCTATCCGCTGCGATTGACGATTTCAAGTCGCTGGAAGAGCAAGCGGCCGAGCATTTCCGGGACTACGTGGGGCAGACAGACTGCCAGCAGATCATTTACCTCACCGGTATCGTCAATAATGATGCCCTGTCAAAACACTTGGAGTCCCGGCTGCGGGTAGAAGAAGTGCTGGGGGGCGGGCGTGTGCCACTCACGGCGCTGCGGGCCGGTATTATCATCGGCTCCGGGAGTGCTTCCTTTGAAATCATACGCGATTTGGTAGAAAAGCTGCCGCTGTTGATCGGCCCCAAATGGGTAGAAACCCGCTGCCAGCCGCTCGCTGTTCGCAATGTCATACAGTTCTTGACGGGCGTGCTGCTCAAGTCGGAATACTACGGCCGTAACTACGATATTGGCTGCAAAGAGATATTAACGTACCGGGAGATGCTCCTCAAGTACGCGGAGGCCCGGGGGCTGAAGCGGTATTTTATCACGGTGCCGGTCATGACGCCCCGCTTGTCCTCCTACTGGCTCTATTTCGTGACTTCCACCACTTATGAATTGGCGGTCAACCTCGTCAATAGCATGAAGGTGGATGTCATCTGTCGGCCTAATTCCTTGGCAGAAGAACTCGGTATAGAGCTGATCACCTACAAGGAAGCCGTGCAGCTCGCCTTTGATAAAATTCAGCAGAACATGGTGGTCTCCAGCTGGAAGGACTCTCTAGTATCCAGTTCGGGCAAAACTTCCCTGAAGCGTTATATAGAAGTGCCGGAGTATGGCTGCTTCGAAGATAAAAAACAGATCGCTATCCACAACAACAGCCCCGAACAGGTGTGGGACAATGTCCGCTCCATCGGTGGGGAGCGCGGTTGGTACTACGGCACTGCTCTGTGGAAAGTGCGCGGCTATCTTGACAAGCTGGTCGGTGGAATCGGGCTGCGGCGCGGGCGCACCAGCCCTGACCGGATCAATCCGGGGGATGCCCTTGATTTCTGGCGGGTGCTGGTGGCGGACGAGGAAGACAAACGCCTGCTGCTGTACGCCGAGATGAAGCTGCCCGGAGAAGCCTGGCTGCAGTTCCAAATCGTTGAAAAAGACGGCCGGCACTTATTGCGCCAGAAGGCGACCTTCCGGCCTTTCGGGTTGGGCGGCCGCATCTACTGGCTGCTTTCTTTGCCTTTTCATATCTTCATCTTCAATGGTATGATCCGGCGCATCGAACGCTATCAGGCATCCACAGGTGACGTTGCAGCAGCTTCCAGAAATCTGCCGCAACCCAAACGCAGCCGGCCAGAGATTGAGAGTTACTAAAAACAAACATAAAACATGCGATTCCTCATTGTCTTGCTTATCAACGGGCTGTTGGTATACGCCACCTCCCAGATCTTGTCCGGCGTATCTACCGAAAGTTACCTCATTGCTGTCGTCGTAGCACTTCTGCTTGGCTTGGTCAACACTTTCGTAAAACCCGTCCTGACCTTGCTCACCCTGCCCATCACCATTCTGACGCTGGGCCTTTTTCTGCTGTTCATCAATGGCGCTATGGTGCTGCTGGTAGACTGGCTAATCGACGGTTTTGAGGTGGATGGCTGGTTTTGGGCCATCCTATTTTCCCTGATCATGGCTGTATTCAACCTGTTTGTGGGCGGCTACCAGGTGGAGGAGAAGAAACGCTAAGGCTCCGCAACAATCTCCTTCACGCGCCCCACTTCGCCCGTTTCCAGCCGCACCTTGATGCCGTGGGGGTGCTGCGGCGATTTGGTGAGAATGCGCTGCACGACACCTTCGGTCAAATCGCCGCTGCCTTGATCTTGTTTCTGGACAATTTTAACTTCCATGCCCACTTTGATGTTGGATCGTTTTCTGCCGTCCATTGCCTTCGCTTTTGGTTGCCCGCAAATGTACGGCTTGTTTATACTAACTTTGTCATCATGATCGAAATAGGAATATTCCAAAACCTGCAGGCAGTACGCTCTACGCCCCACGGCATGATTCTGCACGACGCGGAAGGCGATGACGTGCTGCTGCCGAAAAAATACCAGCCAGCTCAGCTGCAAGAGGGCGATTATATCGAAGTCTTTGTATACACCGATTCCGAAGACTGGCCTATTGCCACTACCCAGCAGCCGTTGGCGGTGCGCAACCAATTTGCTTACCTTACGGTAAAAGAAGTGTCTAGCCTGGGCGCGTGGATGGACATTGGCCTGGACAAAGACTTGCTCGTACCCTTCTCTGAACAGCCCCATAAGCTACATGCTGGCGAGAGCTGCCCGATTTACGTCTACTTGGATGAAACCACCAACCGCTTGGTAGGCTCCGCTCGCCTGCGCCGTTTCCTGGATCAGTCCGAATTGAGCGTAAGCGAAGGAGAAGCGGTGAACCTGTTCCTGACCGGCCGCTCCGATCTCGGCATGAAAGCCATTGTCAACGAGCGCCACGAGGGGCTGATTTTCGACAGCGACATCTTCGGCCCCCTGCAGCCCGGCCAGCGGCTGCGAGCTTACATCAAAAAAATCAGGGAGGACAACAAGCTTGACCTACGGCTGCAGCCTAAGGGCTACGCCAAGGTAGAGCCCAATGCCGATAAAATACTACACGAACTGCGCGAAGCCGGCGGCTTTTTGCCATTGCACGACAAAAGCGATCCGGATGCCATCCGCGAGCAGCTTCATATGAGCAAGAAAACTTTTAAAAAAGCAATAGGCGGGCTGTACAAAGAAGGGCAGATTGTCTTGGAAGACCATGGCATCCGGTTGAAAGGCTGAGCTCAGTACAAGACCATCGCGATGTGCGGAATATCATCCTCCAAATACTCTTCCCCTTTGGTGCTGAACCCAAAGCTTTCGTAAAAGCGGATCAGATAGCACTGCGCCGATATTTTTACCGGGGCATCGCCGTACAACCGCCGGCACCAGTCGAGGCTTTGCCGCATCAGTTGGCGGCCCAGCCCTGTGCCCCGCACCTCCGGAGCCGTCACCACCCGCCCGATGGAAGCGTAAGACGCATAACTGATGCCCGGCGGCAGCAAGCGCGAGTAAGCCAGGAGTTTCCCGTCGGCGCGGTACCCCATCAGATGATGGCCCGCTTCATCTCTGCCATCCGCATCCACATAGGGGCAATCTTGCTCCACTACAAAGACGACTTGCCGGAGCTGCATCATATCGTACAGCTCCTGCAAGGACAATTGCCGAAAAGGCAAACAAGAAAAATAGGGTTGATCCGACATAACTGGCCATCAATTGCTGAGCAATGCCCAAATATGCGGCAAAAAAACGATCAAGCCAACGATGGCTGCTCCGATAGCGCATACGAGCACCCCCCCCGCCGCCAGATCCTTCGCCCGCCCCGCTAAGGGGTGGTAATCTGGGGATACAAGGTCCGTAAGAGCCTCTAAGGCCGTATTCAAAGCCTCGGCTCCCAGCACCAGCACGGTGGCGAGCACCAACAGGCCCCACTCCATACGGTTCAGGCCCAGCCAGGCACCTGCCAGCAGCACCAGACTAGCTATGGCTAAATGAATCTGGGCATTGGGCTGGGTGCGGACCAGGTGAGCCAATCCCTGGAAAGCGTATTTGAAACTCAGCATCCGTCGTTTCCATCCATCCATCATTAGTCCAATTGGCCCGCTAAAACTACCGCCCGCTTTTCCCGCTCCACGCTGCCGTCCGGGGTGAACAGCTCAAAAAACAGCACGTAAATGCCCGCACGCGCCGGGCTGCCATCCGCCGCTACGCCATCCCACTTCAAGGTACCCCGGTTGGCAAGGATTTCGTTATTCTCCAGCCGGATGATCTCCCGCCCCACGGCATCAAAGACCCACAGATTGAGCGTGTAGCCCGGCCGGCTCGTTTCGTATTGGATGAGAAGGATGTCCTCAAATCCATCTCCATCCGGTGAGAAAGTCGTATTGGGGATATTGATGACATTAGGGAACTCCCCCGGCTGCTCGAAAAACTGAGAATTGGGGGCAGTAGGGGTAGCAAAACCGGCGGTAGAAGCGGCGGAGTGCCAGTTGCCGGGATCCTGCGTAGGCGCGTCCGGGGACACTCGCTCCAGCGAAACCCCGTCTTCATCGTCGAGCAGCGGATAGTGGTAATCCTCCGTGTAGTCAAACGAATCCAAGGTGATGCCCCGCCACCGCAGGGTGATATTGCCCGCATCGTCATCGAAAGAGGGCAGGTCGTTTTCCACCAATCGTGCTGGCTGCTCCACGCTGTACTCCAATTGGATGTTGTCTGGATCTTCGCTCAGCACCAAGTAGTCGCCTGGGAAGATCAAGAGTTTATCCTCCACGCTGTCCTCGGTATCTCCGCTCATTTTCGCAAAATTGAACATCTGCAGTTCAAATAGGTCAATGATCTTGCCGGAGCGGTTGTACAGTTCCAGAAAGTCTGCTCCGCCGGTATTGGGATTGAAGAGGATTTCGTTGATGACGATGTCCTGCGCCTCAGCAGCCTCCGGCAAACCGATGAAGACGCTGCCGGCTGCCAGGCGGTTGCCGATGCAGTCCCGCACATCGCTCGACACGCTCAGCTCATACGCTACACTGCTCTGCAGCGAGTCCTGCAGTACGATCAGCACCTCTGTGCCGCCGGCGAGCAGCAGCACATCCATGATGGGCAGGCTAGGAGAGAAGCCGTAATTGGCAATTTCCAGCGCGCTGTTTTCTTCCATGACTTCGCTGAAGGTCAGGCGGATTTCATTGGAAGTCTCCGGCGCTGCCCGCAGCAGGCTGGGCGGTACAGTATCTTGCGGAGCGCCCTGCAGGCTGTTGGCTTGTCCTGGCGTACCACCGCTGCTGCTCTGGGAAGCCCGCCAATTGCCAGGGCAATCGTAGGGGCCCTCCAGGCGGATGAGTTCCAGGCTGTAGCCGCCTCCGGCGCGCTCGGGATCCCGGTACCAGCTATCGCTGTAGGTGAGGCCAAACAGGCTTGTCCCGTCCAGGCGAGCGATAGCAGCTTCATCGCCTCCGTTGGTGAGTGCCGGAAAACTGCTTACCGCAGCGGTAGGCCCCAAGGCAGCAAATTGATCGGCTACATCTTCATCGCATATGGTGACATAATTGCCCGGCAGCAGCAAATACTCCTCAATGGGTTCCGGGCTGCCGCCCGAGGCAATGCCGATGCCCGACAGGTCGATGACTTTGCCGCTGCGGTTGTACAGCTCCAGGTACTCTGCTTCCGGCAAACCAAGGGAAGGGGTGGGGTCCGGGAAAATCTCGCTGATGATCAAATCGCCCGGTGCCGCCTCCTCGATATCGAAAAAGGTAAAGGATTGGCTCTGTGGCCCTGCAGTATTGCCCTCGGCATCCGAAATGCCATCCGCGGTAAGGGTGTAAGTAGCCGTATTTTCCAGGGCACTGCCGAGCGACAGCAGCACGGAAGTCTGATCGCCCTGCAGCTCTGCCGACGCTGGGGCGCCGATGCCTTGATCGATGGTGAAATTAGCAGCGGTATTGGCGCTGACCGCTTCCAGCGGCTCGTTGAAGCGAGCGATTACCGAGAAGGCACTCTCTGCGGTAGCTTCCAATAGGGTAGGCGGCTCGGTATCTACAAAGAGCGGATCGATTTGAATGTCGTCCAGAAAGAATTTATCGGCTCTTGTGCTGGTGTATTCGCAGGCCCATCCAAAGAACCCTCCCATCGGGTAGGTGTCATCGGTGACGCTGCCCTCCAGGGTATAATCCGTCCCGCCGCTGTAGTCTGCTTCCAGCATCCAGGCCCCGTCGGTCTCGCGGGTCACCCGGACGCGCGCCAGGGCTGGTTCATTGCCAAGGGCGCCAAGCGTGCCGCTGAGGAGCAGCTCCGAATTGCTGCCGTCCTGCCGGTACAGCTCCAGCGCATCATCCGATCCGCTGATGCCGCCAATGCGCAAATAGTAGCCGTTCACCTCACCGGTAAGGTCGGTGCTCGAAGCGCTGAGGTAAACGCGGGCGAAGTTGCTGGAAGAGGGCGCGAATTCCAGCCGGATGAAGAAGGCCCAACTGGTGCTAGCATCCGTGGAAGTCGCGGCGGGCAGATAGAGCGCAGCGGTGCCAGCCTCCGTGTCCTGTAGTTGCAGTTCGCCATTGGTAACAGTAAATTTATCTACATCACCCAGCCAGCTGGGGTCATCGGTAAAATTGCCATCCGAAAAGTCGTCGGTGAGCTGCGCTGCCAAAAAGAGGGGCAGCAGGGCAGTAAGGAGTGCTAGCGTTGTCTTTTTCATGTTTCAAAAATAAGGATATCGTCAGTACGCGGGGTAGAATTTAGCCCATAAACTTTCCTCCCTAAAGAGCTACCAGCTATCTTTGAGCCGAAATGCAAAGGGCGGAGCGTAGCCGAAATACTACGCAGAAGCCGCTTGCGTTGTATCGGCAAAATATTCTGAGTCATGAAAGTAGCTGTAGTGGGTGTCACCGGGCTGGTAGGCACTGTGCTGTGCCGGGTGCTGGAAGAGCGCCAATTGCCCGTTGATCAATTCATACCCGTTGCCTCCGCGCGATCCGTTGGCAAATCAATCCAATTCCGAAATGCGAGGCATACTGTGGTTAGCATGGAAGAAGCCATTGCTGCCCAACCCGACATCGCCATCTTCTCAGCGGGCGGCAGCACCTCCCTGAAGTACGCGCCCCGCTTTGCTGAAGCTGGCGCTACCGTCATTGACAATTCCTCGGCCTGGCGCATGGATCCGCAAAAAAAGCTGATTGTCCCGGAGGTCAATGCCAGCCAACTGACGGCATCGGACAGAATTATCGCCAACCCGAATTGCTCTACTATACAAATGGTGCTGGCGCTGGCACCCCTGCACCAGGCCTACGGGCTCAAGCGGATCGTCGTTTCCACCTACCAATCCTTTACCGGAACCGGGATGAAAGCAGTAAAGCAGTACCAACTGGAAAAAAAAGGCTACGAGGCGGAGCCGGAAGAGCGGGCCTACCCCTATCCAATTTTCGAAAACTGTTTGCCCCACTGCGATACCTTTCTGGAGAACGATTACACCAAAGAAGAGATGAAGCTCGTCCACGAAACCCGCAAAATTCTGGATGAGCCAGGCATCGGCCTCACCGCTACTGCAGTGCGCGTGCCCGTTCACGGAGGGCACTCGGAAGCCGTCAATGTGGAATTCCAGCAGCCGTACGACATCGCCGAAGTGCGGCGCCTGCTGTCGGAGGCGCCTGGCCTTGAGATCATGGACGAGCTTTCTACAAACCGCTACCCCATGCCGCTGTTCGCCAAAGACAAGGATGTGGTTTACGTAGGGCGAATTCGCCGCGATGAGTCGATCGACAACGGCCTCAACCTGTGGGTGGTAGCGGACAATCTGCGCAAA
Organism: uncultured Phaeodactylibacter sp.; assembly: GCA_964397205.1. Lineage (GTDB taxonomy): Bacteria > Bacteroidota > Bacteroidia > Chitinophagales > Saprospiraceae > Phaeodactylibacter. Next base: position 8,070 of record CAYNIT010000132.1, read on the forward strand.
GGCGCGGCTACCAATGCCGTTCAAATTGCGGAATACCTCCTGGAGCACAAACTGCTGGCACGGGCGGCCAAGGCCTGAAAAGGGCATACCGAAGCAGAAACGCTCCGCCGGGGAAGGGGCAAGCAATTTGGCCCTGCCATAAATTGGCTGGCAATTCTTGCCGGATTAGTGGCGCTTTTTATAATTTTGAAAACTGCAATGCCGCAGTACTGGTGCCTTGCACTGTACAAGACGGTGAAATTGGATCATTTACTTACACGCTGACATGAAGACAAAGTTAGTACTTTGGGGTTCGAACGCTCAAGAAGAGCGCATCCTGGTAGCACTAGAATTGCTAGCTGAAGAGAACAAAGTGAAAATCATGGCTTTCCCGGAGGAGGTAGCCACGGAGGAGTTCAGCCAAGGCATGATGGAGCAATGGCGCAACGACAAGCCATTCGAGCTGCCGGAACAGCGCCAGGAAATGGAGCGCGAGCTGAACCTTTCCGAAAGTATGCTGCCCGAAGACATCAAGGTAGAACAAGGAGACCTCGTACTGCGCGCCCAGACGGAATGGCAATTCATTGTGCTCTCCTCCAAGCTGAGTGAGGCTTACAAAACTGAGTTGGAGGACCTGCGGGAGCGGGTCAGCCGCCTGGACAACTTTGACAAAAAAACCTGGGAAGAGCTTAAAGGCTTCTGGGATAAGGTGCAGAGCCAGGTACGCGAGAAGAACCTCTTCCGCGGGCATGCTGATTATCTGCGCGACAAGACCAACGAGCTTTTTGCCGAGATGAAGGATTTGCGCAGCAAGATGGATCAGGAGTTCAAGGAAGCTTCTAAGCAAAAGGCGGAGGAATTCATGGGCGTGCTCGCTGAAATCGAACAGAAGATACAGGAGAACAAGCGCTTCAAAGCCATCTTCGAAGAGCTGAAAAAGGTGCAGCGCGATTTCCGTAATGTCAAATTTACCCGCGAGGACCAAAACCGCGTCTGGAAGCGCCTCGATGCTGCTTTCAAAACCGTAAAAGAGAAGCGTTTCGGAGATGCTGGAGGGGACCGTTCGCCGCTGGAACGGGTACAGAAACGCTATGAAGGATTGCTGGGCGCCATAGAGAAAATGCAAAAATCGATCGATCGCGACCGGGGGGACCTGAAATTCCAAAACCGCAGGATCGAAAAGTCAGACGGCCAGCTGGAGGCGCAAATCCGGCAGGCTAAGACCAAGATGATCGAGGAGCGCGTCCGCTCCAAAGAGGGCAAACTGGAAGATATGATGCGCACCAAGAAAGAGCTGGAGCGCAAAATTGACAACCTGAAGGCGAAAGAGGCCAAGCGCAAAGAGCAGGAAGAGATCAAGCGGGCACAGAAAGAGGCTGAGGCGAAGATCAAGAAGCAAATGGAAGATCAGGCCGCTGAGGTAGATCAGGAAAAGGTGGAAAAAGCGGCTGACGTTATCGCCGGCAAGCTGGATAAGGCAACAAAGGGGGAGAAGCAAAAAGAGGAGGAGGAGAGCGTCACCCAAGCTGTCTCTCATACGCTGGGAGAATCTATAGAAGATGTGGTAGACACCGTCCAAGCCGTAGCTGCCGTCTTGGGCGACAGGATCAGTCAGGCTGTTGATGATTGGCAAAAAGAAACGGCTGATCAGACGGCTGCTGAAACTTCGGAAAAGGAGGGATAGCAGGGCCTGCCATAATAAGATGGTTTTGCATAGGGTTGTCCGGGATGTGTTGAACTGCGTCCGGGCAACCCTATACTTTTTTGGGAGCCTGACTGCAGTATCGTATGCAGCAGGCCGTTCAGTACCGTCGGCCATGTTTGTAGTAAAGCCAGCGGCGTATGGGGAAATTGCCGGGCGCAATGGCAACAGCAACAAAGTACAGCGGGACAAGAAGAGCGCAACAAACCATACCGGGCTATACAGGGCTTTCCAACGCAGATTTTCCATAAGCAATGGCCCTTTTTCCAGAAAAGCAGTGCTGAATTCGGCTTTTTTGCTCCTAATAATGGCTTCTAGAAAGCTGCTGAATTGATTTTATTTTCACAAAAAAGAGCCTATTTATTAGCTGTAAAAGCCTATTGCTTTCTTTGAGGCTTATACTTTTTTTCACAATAAGCTGTTTTTGTCCTTGGCTTAGGCCTAAGAAGTTCTCATATTTGTAATGTGATTGAAAGGCAAAAGAGGAGATAGAAGTTGATTGAAATTCAAGCGTAAGAATATGTTCATGGGATTATAATTTGTTAGTGGTGTGTCGTCCCGAGGTACACTTTGCTATTTCGGGGCGCACTACACACTATGAGAACCCTAAACTTTAATAGTCCCATTTAAAATAAAAAAGAACCCGGAAAGCCGGGCAAAAAAAAGGCGAGCCGGTCAAGCTCGCCTCTCACTACATCATGTTCATGGGATTACGGTCGTCTTTCTTAAGATTATGATTGATCACAGAAGAAAAATCGTGTCAGGACTTTATGCTTTTGTGATACGACGAAGGTAAACCAAATATTCGTCACATTCAAAAAAATAATAAATAATTCGCAAAAGAAATCTTTGAATCACGGATTTGTTTCAGCCCTCTCTTCCCCCAGAGGGCGATTTGCGGGAGGTAAAAGGTCGTTACAACTTATCTTCGCATTTTCTGCCAAGTGAAAAGAAGATTTATTTTGGATATGTTCATGGGATTATAAGCTTAAGTCGCACCATTTCGGTGCGACTTTTTTTTGTTAGAAATAGATGTCCTGAGCGGTTCGAAAAGTATTGGCGTGGGCCTCCACGATATGCGGCAGCCGTTCGGAATAGCCGCCCCCCATGCTGATGGCAACCGGTACGCCATTTTTCTTACAAAGCTCCATTACCATTTCATCCCGCCTTTTACAGCCTCGTATACTCAAGCCCAGCCTGCCCAGCTTATCGGAGTAGATGACATCTACGCCCGAGAGGTAAAATATCTGGTCCGGTTCTACTTGGTCAATCAACCGTGGCAGGGTATCCTGCAGTTGCCGCAAGTAGGGGCCATCTTCTGTGCCGTCGGGCAGGCCAATGTCCAGGTCGGAAGGCACTTTGCGCAAAGGGTAATTCTTCTCCCCATGCATGCTGAAAGTAAAAACCCGTTTGTCGTGCTGGAAAATCTGGGCGGTGCCGTTGCCCTGATGCACATCCAAATCTACCACCAAAATCTGTTTCGCTATGCCATGCCTCAGCAGATAATTAGCGGCGATGGCGATATCGTTGAACACACAAAAGCCCTCGCCCTTATGCGTGAAGGAATGGTGGGTGCCGCCGGCCACATTCATCGCTACACCATGCTGCCGGGCGTACAGCGCGCACTGCACCGTGCCATTGGCGATGTGCCTGCCCCGGTAGATGAGCTGCTCGGACATAGGGAAGCCAATAGCGCGGATTTCCTTGCGGCTCAGCTGTTGGTGTTTCAGCTTTTCCCAGTACGCTTTATCATGGGTCCACAGTATTTCCTCCTCCGTCAGTGGTTCTGGGTGGAAAAACTGATCCTCGGTGACGGTCCCCTCGTACAGCAACTGCTCGGGTATGAGTTCGTACTTTACCATCGGGAAGCGGTGCTTCTCCGGCAGTTTGTATTTGTAAATCGGCGAAAACGCGATTTTCAGCATCGAAGAATTCAGGTTTGGCAATTGTACACTTCCACAAATGAACTGTAAAGGGGTGTGTAAGGTTTAAGCCATTGAATTTACCGGCGCAACTGCTTTTGTGATCTTACCGAAAGCGGTACTTTTGCGCCATTATTGGCAAAACCAACGCACATGCAACTCAGCGAACAAGAAGTAAACCGCCGGGAAAACCTGCAAAAAATCCGCGAGCTCGGCATCGATCCCTTTCCGCCCGAATCGTTTGAGGTAACGGCTTATGCCAAAGAAATCAAAGAAGAATTCGACGACGAGGGCGAAAAGCCCAACTTCCAGGATGTCAGCCTCGCTGGC
>CAYNIT010000133.1:0-11967 GCA_964397205.1 uncultured Phaeodactylibacter sp.
TTTATTGGCGGCTCTCCGTCGCCGAGTGGTTCCCCTCTTTGCTCTTCGCTGCACTACATTAAGAGGGGTCAGGGGAGTTCGGCGGCGGTGGAACTCTCTCTCTCTCGGCAAGAGGGGAAAGCTGGGATGCCCCTCTTTAGCCCTCAGCGCAGTACTTTAGCGTGAAGTTTGGCCTTATCTATTGCTTTTGTAAATACATACCAACTTTTAGCCTGCGACTCTACCTGGCCCCTCAGCCTCGCCAAGATTACTTCCCTGCCCGTTCCTTTCCCGTTTCCAGCGCAATCGCCGCCCGGCCATCGCTCTTTTCTATGGTTTTGCAAGTCCATACGGGTAGGTAATCAGAACCCTGATGGCTGTATTGGCAGACCTGTACGCTCTGCCCGCCGGAGACGACGAAGGACTCGTTGGCAAATTCTTCTTGGGTCGTGTATTCGGCATGATATACGCGAGACAAGCGTTTGCCGTTGTAAACATAAAATGCCCGCTCGATACCCGCCCAACAACCGACCGTCATGGTGCTGGCTTCGATGACGTAGAAGCCTTGTTCGCTCTGCTCCACCTGCAAAAGGGGACTAGCGGCACAATCTTCAAAAACGCAGAGCCCCGGAATGACTTCGCTGCTTTGCAGCTGGCCGCCCCTTACAATGCGGAGTTCTGCTTTAATGTTGCGCAGCTGCCGGCGGGGCTCGGAGGCAATGCCCAGCATCAGGAACTCCTCCCGGCGGTCGCCGGTGATGTCCTGCGACTGCCAGCCTTTAGCAATCTGAGCGCCCCAAATGTACCCCTCGAACGCACGGCCTTCAACCGAACGGCCGGTGACATGATACCATATATCACCGTAGCCGTCGATCTCATCCTCCGGTAAATAGTAATCGTTGGAGTAAGCAATGTTAGTGACCGGATGCGCAATCGGCAGGGTAGCTATTGTTTTCGAATCCTGGCAGGGATCGCTGTGGACTTTGGTTTTCGAACTGAAGGTATACAGGGTAGTTTGCCCTTGGTACAATTCGTCAACTTGGGAACGTTGATGGAACCATTGGTAGAAATCCGCCAACTCGTTGCTCACGAATCGTTCCTGTGCCGGCGTAGTCTGAGTGGCAAGCAGGGCAGCAAAAACTAGGACGTTTCTCATGGGTATAGGGATTTAAAAATCGAAGCAAGCAGCACAGGCCTGTAGACAGACAAGAACGAGCCTAAACCACAAGCTTTCAATTGTTTGTATAAACATTTTTCCATTCTCGAATATTGCTTAGTAGCAGCTAAAATTCCAAATAGGGTGATTTCACCCCATTAACCATAAACCAGATAACCCTTATGAAGGAACTGATTGCACTTCCTTGCGCCTTATTCCTCTCCACCTGTGCCCTGGCTCAGGCTCTAGAACAGCACCACTGGCAGGACCGTGTCATTTTGCTGTTCGCTACCGAAGAAGGGAAAAGCCAGCTCCGGCAGCAAATCGACCTTTTGACGGAGCAAGCCTCTGAGGTCACAGAGCGGGATTTGAAAATTTACCAGCTATTGCCCGATAAGGGCAAAAAACCGGATGGCAAACCAGTTACAAACGAAAAATTAAAGGCGCTTTATCGTGTATACGAGCCTGACCCCCAGTTTGGTTTCACTTTTATCCTAATTGGTAAGGATGGAACGGAAAAGTTGAGAGCCAACCAGCCAGTTTCGATGCCCAAACTGTTTGGATTAATCGATCAGATGCCGATGCGGCAGGCAGAGATGCGCCGTCAACAAGAACAAAAAAGAGGCCAAAACCAGCAACATTAATTTGCTTATTTTTGTATAAACAACGCAAATTGAGCCGCTGTAGCTCTAAAAGTTGCGTAGGCAAAAATCGTTCTGCCCGTACGCTGCAGCCACCTCCTTTAGCAAATTGCACCGAGCTGTATGAGCAGCAAGCAACAACAACTGAACAAACAGAGCCTTAAGCCGACTTTTACTTAATTTCCTGAGCATGTATCAAGATCAAAAAAAATCCTATACCAAACTGAGCATCTGGCTGCCAATGCTCTTCGCTATTGTACTGGTAACCGGAATGCTCATCGGCATGAGGATGCAGTCCAATACCCCTACCCTTGTAGTGGAGCCCAAAAACCAGCCTGCCAACGTACCCGGCCAGGGCAAAGTCGAAGAAATACTCCGCTACGTTGATGCCAAATACGTCGATGAAGTCGAGCGGGAGCAACTGCTGCAGGAAGTTATTGACGAAATGCTCGAGCGGCTCGATCCGCACTCCAACTACATATCTGCCGAGCAATTGCGGGAAGTCAATGAGCAATTGGAAGGCAATTTCGATGGCATCGGCGTAGAGTTCATGATGCTCGATGATACCATCATCGTAGTCGCTCCTCTCGCCGGCGGCCCTTCGGAAGCAGCAGGCATTCAGGCCGGTGATAAAATCGTGGAAATCTCCGATTCTACCATTGCGGGAGTCGACATGAAAACCAAAGATGTCATCAGCCTGCTGCGAGGAGAAAAAGGCACCGATGTAGAAGTAGGTGTTCTGCGGGGCGCAGAAGAACAACTGCGGCATTTTACTATTACCCGGGATGAGATACCGATGAACAGCGTCGATGTAGCTTATATGCTCAACGATGAAATTGGCTACATCAAAGTCAATCGTTTCAGTGCCACTACCTACGAGGAGTTTATGAAGGAGCTGGAGGGTATGGTTGAAAACCAGGCTATGAGAGACCTGGTCATCGACCTGCGCCACAATCCAGGTGGTTATCTGCAGCAGGCTACCAATATGCTGAGTCAGCTTTTCGACGACAAAGGGCGCTTGCTCGTTTACACAGAAGGCCGATCGGTCGGCCGCAATGATTACGAATCAACGGGAAGAGCCTTTTTTCCCATAGAAGATATTGTGGTACTCATCGACGAAGGTTCAGCTTCCGCCAGCGAGATCGTAGCCGGAGCTATTCAGGACCACGACCGGGGCGTCATCATCGGCCGGCGCTCCTTCGGCAAAGGGCTGGTGCAGGAGCAGTACAAACTCCGCGACGGCTCCGCCTTGCGGCTGACTGTGGCGCGCTACTACACGCCCTCGGGGCGTTCTATCCAAAAGCCCTACAGCGACCCAGAAGCCTACGAACACGAGATGTACGACCGCTACGAAACCGGCGAGCTAGAGTCAAAAGACAAAATAAAGATCGCCGATTCTACCGAGTACTACACCGACAACGGTCGAGTCGTCTACGCCGGCGGCGGCATTATGCCTGATGTCTTTGTGCCCATTGACTCCACTACCATGGACGAGCAGTACCTGGAGCTGCGCCAGTACACACCGCAATTTGTATTCCGGTACATGCGCCAGGAAGGCAAAAAGCTCAAGGAGAATGCCCTGCCCACTTTCCGCCGCGAATTTCAGGTAACGCCCGAACTGCTGGATCAGCTTATCGCCTATGCCCAGGAGAAGGGCGCAAACCTGCAGCTTCCACTTGAACCGGATGTGCGACGGGAAACCCAGCGTTTTCTTAAAGCCCGTATCGCTAAGCACCTCTACGATGACCAGGGCTTCTACACCGTCTGGAATGAACAGGATGCCATGGTACAGGAGGCGATGAAAGCATTGGCGAAGCCCAATCCCTTAACAGCAAGCCAACGGTAGGCTCCTTTAGCCCGCTCTGGGATCGGCTGTTTCAGGGTTTTTGCAGCAATATCCAGCTCTTATTAATTTGCTGAAAAGCAAAAATCCGTCCGGCGAACCAAATATTTTGCAGCGAACCGCCAAGCCATGGACTTACATTTCCAAAACATCTGCTTGTCCCTCGATGGCCGATGGCTTTTCAAGGACTTTAACTTGCGAGTAAAGAGCGGGGAAAAGGTCCTGCTGCGCGGCCCTTCAGGAAGTGGCAAGTCTACGCTCCTGCGCATGCTGCTAGGGTTTGTGCAGCCCCTACAGGGAGAGGTATGGCTGGGCCGGGAGCGCCTTACGGCAAAAAGCGTATGGGGCTTACGCCAAACCATTGGTTATGTGCCGCAGGACTTGCGGTTGGGCAACAGTACAGTACGCCAATTTTTGGAAGACCTCTTTTCCTACCGCGCCAACCGCCATTTGCAACCCACAGCATCGGATATTGTACAGCTATTCCAACAATTCCATTTGCCGGAAGGCACCCTGGGGAAAAGCACCGGACAATTATCAGGGGGAGAAAGGCAACGCTTGGCCATCATCGCAGCCCTGCTGCTGCGGCGGCCTGCCTACCTGCTGGACGAAGCTACTTCTGCCCTCGATGAACAGCTGAAGCAGCAAGTCATCGAGCATTTCTATTCTCTAGAAGACTGTACGGTCCTGGCGGTCGCCCATCAGAGCAATTGGCCGGGATTTCGGGAAATCAGCCTTGCTGACTGAGGATGGAACAAGCCCCCTCCATACCTCTCTGGGCGATGGCCCTCTGTTACGCCCTGCTCCTATTGCCGGCCGGCATCGCCTGGTACTACCGCATTCCGGTGCTGAAGCGCCTGGCAGTAGCTGTGCTGCGGATGAGCGTACAGCTGACCCTAGTAGGGGTGGCGCTGATCTACCTCTTTCGTTGGGAAAACACCTGGCTGAACCTGGCTTGGGTAGCTTCTATGATCCTATTTGCCACTTCTTCCGCCATCCGCAGCAGTGCCCTCCACTACCGCCCATTCTTCCTGCCTGTGTTCGCTGCCCTTAGCGTATCTGGCTTTTCTTTGCTGTTGTTTTTTAATGCCGTATTGCTCGATTTGCCCAATGTATTCAGCGCGCAGTACCTGATCATCATCGGTGGCATGTTGCTAGGCAACGCTCTAAAGGGCGTAATCATCGGCATTTCCGATTTTTACCATCAATTACGGCAAAACCAAGCCCGCTATCGCTACCAGCTTGCCGCCGGCGCACAGCAAAAAGAAGCAGTGGCCCCTTTTTTCCGCGACAGCCTGAAAGCAGCGCTCAACCCCTCGATTGCCAGCATGGCGACCCTGGGCGTAGTCTTCCTGCCCGGTATGATGACCGGACAAATCATTGGAGGCTCTGCCCCTGATACAGCCATCCGCTACCAGTTGGCTATCGTCATCGCCATATTCGTCTGCATCACCCTGAGTGTCAGCCTTTCGGTCCTGTTCAGCCTGCGGCGGAGCTTCGATGATTTCGGGAATTTGAAGGAAAGCATTTTCCGAAAAGATTAATCCCCCCAGCATCGCCCCTCGGTATTGGCAAAGGAATGTACACCAAAACCTAAAGATGCCCCGAAGACATTTCTACCACCACCCCATTACAGCCAAGCTACGAGAAAGGGTTGGCTTTCCACTTCTTCCCCCCTGCGGATAGAAAGCACATACAAGCCCTGCGGCCATTTACTGACATCCACATTCAGCGTTTTGGTACCAAAGCGGTTGGGCTCGTCACTGTTGCGGAAAACCACTTGTCCGAATGTATTGTAAATACGGAACTCGTAGGCCTCGTTGTCTGGCGTTTCGTATTCGATGGTGAGCTGTTCGGATGCTGGATTGGGATATAGGCGCAGAACACCCAGCGGGCCGCTCGTCCCTCCGCAGTCCTGCGCGATCCGATCCATAGCATTTTGCACATTCAGGCGGCCGCCCGTAGCCGTGATATCTGCGAAGCCAGGCTGAGGATCGACTCCCTCAATCAGCACCGATCGTATCCAAAGGGCGGTCTCGGAGGGATTGCTCAGCGCCCCCTCCGCTAAAAGGGGGCAGGGCAGACTGTATAGCAATGCTATGGCACCGGTGATGTGCGGGGCCGCGGCTGAGTTCCCGCCGAAGCTTCCGTAGCTGTTCCCTGGCTTAAGGGTTTGCGACCCCTCTCCCGGGGCTGCCATGTCAATAGAGACGCTGCCGTAGGCCGAAGAGGAGTGCTTTTCCTCTTCCTCGTTGGCATTCAGTACGGTAAGAATATAATCGCTTTCGCAAGTAGTAGGCATATCGCCCAGCTCGTCCACATCGAAATTGTCATTGGCCGTGCCGGCACCGGTGAGCACCCCTACTTCTCCCAGGAGGTCGTACATTTCACCCCAGAGCGGCTGCTCCTCGCAGAAGATGGGGTCCGGCAACCCAAAGGAAGCATTGGTCGCTACGATGAACGCACCCTCTGCCCCTCCGCTTTCGTTGTACAGCCGGCGCTGTTCGATGACGTATTCGTAGGAAGAAATAATTTGGTCAACGTAAGCCACCGAAAGCAGCATCATTTTTACGTTCCAATTCAAACCGGTGACCCCCCGTTCGTTGTTGCCGCTGGCACCGATAATACCGGATACGGAAAGCCCATGGTCTCCGTAGCTGATATTCGGGCTGCCGCTTATAAAATCCCAGCCGTGGGCATCATCGACGTAGCCATTGCCATCGTTATCCACACTGTCGGCGGGTATTTCGTGGGGATTGTTCCAGATGTTTCGCTGCAAATCCTCGTGCTCCAGATCAAAGCCACTATCGACCACCGCTACTACGATGGTATCCCCCAGCGCGGTGACTCCGCCCGTGGTCGCTTCCCATACCTCCGGAGTACCGATCCGGTTGATGCCCCATTGCAGTTCGTATTCGGGATCATTAGGAACGCGCCGGAATGCTACCCGGTAGTTGTGCTGCACTGCTTCCACCGTACTTTGCGCCAGCATCCATTCCCGCAATTTCTCCGCTTGCCAGCGTTCTGGGTCAAAGCGCAGCAGGTGGATGTTGAGCGAAGCAGCTACCTCGCGGGCGTACTCTACAGAGCCGGGACGACTCGAATTGGCGTAGCGAAGCAGGGGTTCCATGACGGCTGTTGGCTTCAGGCGTATGATCAGCTCGTTGGCTACCTGGCCATCGGATTGTACGAAGCGCTCCGGAGATGCTTCAGCCGTGGCAGCCCGCTGTCGAGTGGGCTGAGCCGCAGAAACAAGTGGCAAAGACAGGGCCAGCAGGAGCAGTGCAGTATTTTTCATAAATATCGGCCGCTTTATTTTTGTGCTGAAATTAAGGACTTTCCAAACTAATCGGAGGGCAGATTGAAGCATTTGCACAGAATATGCCCGAGCCATGTCCCATGATAACTAGTGTGAAACAAAAAGAGGAGTTCAGGGATGCAGCAAACAGCAAAGAAATACCGTTTTGCCAATGGTTTGACACAACCTTTTATTCAGGCAGAAGCCATCAGGCGCTCCCGCAGCTCTTGGAAGTAGGGCGGGCTCTTCAGCAAACGGCTGCCGTACCAAGAAAACAACTCGCCGTCCACCAGCTCCACTTGAGCCGCCGGGCAGGCAATGCGGAATTCTTCCAGGTGCTTTTCCCGGAAGGGGTAGGGCTCAGAAGACAGCAGCAAGACTTCCGGCTGCTGCTGCATCAGCTCTTCCAACGTAATTTCGGGGTAGCGCTCACGCTGGGCGAAGGCATTGGTAAAACCAGCTTGCTGCATCATATGGTGGATAAAGGTCTGAGAAGCCGCTACCATATAAGGCTTCCGCCAAATAACGTAGGCAGCGCGCAGGGGCGGCTGATTGCTCACCGCTTGCCGCATGGTACTGAACGCCCGGCGAATCTGCCCGGCCAGCTGTTCCGCTGCTGCCTCCCGCCCGGTAATTAAGCCTACCGAACGGATCATGCTCAGGGCATCCTCCAGATTGTGGATGTCGCTCATCCAAACCGGATATTCTTCCTGCAGACGGCGAATGTCCCACTCCGTATTTTCTTCCTTATTCCCGATGATGAGGTTGGGCGACAATGCCCGTATCTTTTCCAGCTTGACCTTTTTGGTCCCTCCAACTCGCGGCTTGCGCCGGAACTGCTCCGCAGGGTGAACGCAGAATTTGGTGATCCCTACTACCTCTTCGTCCAGGCCCAGCTCGAACAACAGCTCCGTTTGAGAGGGTACCAGCGAAACGATCCGCAGGGGAGCTTCCGGCAAGGTTATTTTGTGGTCCATCTGATCGGTGAGGATACGTGCCATGGCTGGTGTTTTTTAATACAACAGCTGGGGGCCGTTCCTGTTGAATCGACTATATTTGTAACAAAAGGAAAGATTTGAAGGATAAAATACGTATTGGCACCCGAGGCAGCAAACTAGCGCTTTGGCAAGCCCAGCATACCCAGGAACAGCTCACTGCAGCCGGCATCGAATCAGAACTGGTTGTCATCAAAACGCAGGGCGACCGCATTCAGCACCTAAGCTTCGACAAGATGGAGGGCAAGGGCTTTTTTACCAAAGAAATTGAAGAGGCCCTGCTGCGGGAGGAAGTAGATGTGGCGGTCCACTCCATGAAAGACCTGCCCACCAACGCACCCGAAGGGCTCAGCATCACTGCGCTGTCCTACCGCGAGAACCCCGCCGATTGGCTGGTGATCCGGCGGGAGCGGGCTGCATCCGGCAAAGAATTGCAACTACCGGAACAAGCCGTAGTCGGCACTTCTTCAGCGCGCCGCAAATCCCAGATACTGGATTTCCGACCGGACGTTCAGATCAAAGACATCCGCGGCAACGTGCCAACGCGCCTGGGCAAATTGCGGGATGGACATTTCGACGCCATCATCATGGCAGCGGCCGGCGCAACCCGCCTGGGCATCGAGCTGGAGGAGGAATTCGAGCTGCTGCGCTTCAACCCAAAGGAGTTTGTCCCTGCCCCCGCACAGGGGGTTCTGGCCTGGCAAACCCGCACCGAAGACAAGGCTACGCGCCGCCTGCTGAAGCACATCCACCAAAGGGATACCGCGGAAATCACCAATATCGAACGCAAAGTGCTCAACCTGCTCGACGGCGGCTGCCAGATGCCCCTAGGCGTCTACTGCGAACGGGACGATCAGGGCAACTTCCACATTTGGGCTGCCAAAGCAGAGGCCTGGGATAAACCGGTTAAGCGGGTCCGGCTCTCCCAGTCGACCAAACATCAGCTGGCAGAGCGAGTAGTAGAAGAACTGAACCGATGACGCTATGCCATCCCGAATTGCCATCTACGCCCTTTTAGCAGCTACCGCTCTGGCGCTGCTGTTCTGTACCCGAGAGCTGCCTACCCCCGATACGCCCCTACCCTACCGCAACATGGCGGAAGGCGTAGAACATGTGGGCATGGAAACTTGCCGCTCCTGCCACAGCAACATCCACAAAACCTTCATCCATACCGGCATGGGGCGCTCCTTCGACCGGGCAACCCGCGAAAAAAGCGATGCCAGCTTCGGGGATCACGCGTTGGTCTACGATGAAGCCTCCGACTTGTACTACAAACCCTTTTTCCGCGACAGCCAGATGTACGTGCTGGAGTACCGCCTGCAGGGAAGCGACACTGTGCACAAACGCCTGGAAGCCATTGATTATATCGTGGGCTCCGGCCAGCACACCAATTCTCACATTATTGACATCAACGGCTATGTCTACCAGGCCCCCATCACCTACTATACCCAAGATGGCAAATGGGACATGGCACCGGGCTTCCGGGGCGACAACATCCGCTTCAGCCGGCTGCTGGCCGCCGAGTGCATCACCTGCCACAACCACTACCCTGAGCAAGCTCCGGGCTCGCTCAACCGTTTCACCCAAATGCCCTCCGGCATCGAGTGCGAGCGCTGCCACGGCCCGGGGGAAATCCACGTTAAGGAAAAACTGGCGGGTAAGATCGTTGACACTTCTAAGCAAATTGATCACTCCATCGTCAATCCCCGGGATTTGCCCCGCGACTTGCAGATGGACCTCTGCCAGCGTTGCCACCTGCAGGGCATCGCGGTGCTGAAGGAAGGCAAAAGCTTTTTCGATTTCCGGCCCGGGCAGCCGCTGAACGAAGTAATGAATATTTTTCTGCCCCGCTTCACCAATTCACACGATCGGTTCATCATGGCATCTCAGGCGGACCGGCTGCGGCTCAGCCCTTGCTACCAGGCTTCGGACATGAGCTGTATCAGCTGCCACAATCCGCACCAAAGCGTAGAAGCCACTGGCCAGGAACAATACAACAAAGCCTGCCTGAGCTGCCACGGCGGAGTAGCAAAACGGGAAGCCGCCTGCGCCGCCCCACTTGCGGAACGCCAGGCGGTGGATGACGACTGCGCGGGCTGCCACATGCCCAAATCAGGCAGCATTGATATCCCGCACGTCCGCATTACCGACCATTTCATCAGCCGGAACAACACCAAAGGCAGCCAGCGGAAGGGCCCTGCCTCCGATGGGCCGCCGAAGTTCCTCGGCTTGAAGATATTGACCAAAGACAAGGGCAGCCCCCTGGAAATGGCCAAGGGCTATCTGGCGCTTTACGACAAATACACGCCCAGCCAGATGGTGCTGGATTCCGCCCTGATGTACCTGAACCGCTCCGAGGCCTCCCCGGCCCGGCAGTTGCCCGTGCGCATCCACCACCGCTTCGCTGCCGGGGAGTACAGCCAGCTCTTGCAGCTGGCCAAAGGGCTGCGGGCCGACACCCTGTCTGATGCCTGGATGGCCTACCGGGTGGGAGAGGCTTACGCCAAAAGCGGCGACCCTGCCGCCGCAGTGCCCTTCTTTCGGCGGGCCACGGAGCTGATGCCCCAGCACCCGGATTTTCGGGAGAAGTGGGGCAGCAGCCTAGTGCAACTGCGGCGCTTGGAGGCCGCTGTCGAACAACTGGAAACAGTCCTGCAGCAGCACCCCAAACGCCCGATGGCGCTGAACAACCTCGGCTACGCCCGCCTGCTGCAGGGCAAAACCGAAGAAGCCGAGTCACTCTACGACCAAGCCATCGCCCTCGACCCCGACTACGAGCAGGCCCTGTTGAACAAAGCGGCTCTGCGCCTGCTGCTCAAAGATGAAGCGGAGGGGCGGGCGCTGCTGCAGCGGGTGCTGCAGCTTAATCCGGACAACCGGCAGGCCAGGCAGGTGCTGCGGCGGTTGCGGGAATATTTATACAAAACATTTCTAATATTCAACGCCCAGCCTACCACCTCCCCGCCCGCAACCTCCGCAATATAAGCGCTATTACCGAAGACCTCCCCTCCCCTGCCCCCGGCGAGGTAACGGTAGCCGTACGAGCCATCGGCCTCAACTTTGCCGACATCTTCGCGATCTGGGGGCTTTACGGGGCAACGCCGGAGGGCGACTTTGTCCCGGGCCTGGAATACAGCGGCACGGTTGCGGCGGTAGGCGAAGGCGTGGAAGGGCTGAAGGAAGGCGACCGCATCATGGGTGTTACCCGCTTCGGCGCCTACGCTACTCACCTGAATATCGATGCGCGCTACATCCTCCCTCTGCCGGCGGACTGGGGGTTCGCGGAGGGCAGCGCCTATCTGGTACAGGTACTGACGGCCTACTACGGGCTGAAGGCACTGGGCGATATCCGTAAAGGCCAGAATGTGCTCATTCACAGCGCGGCAGGTGGCGTTGGTATCTGGGCTAACCGGATCGCAAAACAGTACGATGCATTTACGATTGGCACCGTAGGCAGGGCTCATAAGCTGGATTTTCTGAAAAAAGAAGGCTACGATGAGAGGATTGTGCGCAGCCGGAGCTTCCCGCAGGATCTGAAGAAGGCGCTGAACGGGCGGGAGCTGCACCTGATCATGGAATGCATCGGCGGAAAAGTCCTGGAGCAGGGATACGAGATCCTGGCGCAACAGGGCCGCATGATTGTCTACGGTTCCGCCCGCTACGGCTCGGTGGGCAACCGGCCCAACTACTTGAAATTGCTGTACTACTATCTGACGCGCCCGAAGATTGACCCGCAGAAGATGCCAGAACAGAACAAAAGCCTGATGGGTTTCAACCTCATCTGGCTCTACCACCGAGCGGAGCTAATGCATCAGCTGCTGGGAGAACTGGCACAGCTTGAGCTGGGGAAGCCCTATGTGGGGCACCGCTATGCATTCGGAGAGCTGAAAAACGCCATACTACAGTTCCAGAGTGGAAAAACGATGGGGAAGGTCGTGGTGGAAGTGGAGAGCAATTGATTTTCCGGCCTTCGGATAGCCCAAAAGCCGGAAAATCAAAAATGGCTTAGGGGTCGCGCAATAACAAGTTACCTAGAATAGGCGAAGTTATTTTGT
>CAYNIT010000134.1:0-11832 GCA_964397205.1 uncultured Phaeodactylibacter sp.
CCAGGGAGCCTTCCTCTACCACCGGTTTGCGAGAGTCAGAACGGTAGGACTCCTTGCGTGCACCGACAAATTCGATCTCCATATCCCGTTGCTTCAGCATAGCGGTGCCAAAGCGCTTGTATACCGTCACTCTAGGAATCGGCCGCATCCTGCCAGCTACCCGGCGGGCCAGCTCGATGCCACTGCCTACGCATACGATGTCCATATCCTTGGACGGCCGGGCCAGCAAGCGGTCGCGTACGTAACCGCCCACCACGTAGGCGGGGTAGCCCAGCTCCTCCGCAGCACTACTGATGATTTCAAAGATTTTTCGTTCGTGGGGCTTTATGCTGAAAACCAATGGCTGAAGGTTATTTTTGGATTAAACCAGAACTTCACTCTTGCTGTACGCCTCCTCTATTTCGTCCAAGACACTGAAGATCAGCTCGGGATCATCGGAGGTGACCAGGCGCTTGCGGTACTCTTTGATATTGGGAAAGCCGCGGAAGTAATTGGTGTAATGCCTCCGCATTTCCAGTACACCCAGCTTGAGGCCCTTCCACTCCAGGGAACGCCGCAGGTGTTCTTTGGCGGCAGCCACCCGCTCGTGGATGGCCGGCGGCGGCAGTATTTCTCCGGTAGCGAAGTAATGCTTGATTTCCCGGAAAATCCAGGGATAGCCGATAGCAGCCCGGCCGATCATGATGCCGTCCACGCCGTAGCGGTTCCGATACGCCTCTGCTTTCTGCGGGCTGTCGATGTCGCCATTGCCAAAAATCGGTATATGGACACGGGGGTTTTCCTTGATTTTGCCGATGAGGGTCCAATCGGCCTCCCCTTTGTACATCTGCTTGCGGGTGCGGCCGTGGATGGACAGGGCCTTAATGCCTACATCCTGCAAGCGCTCGGCTACTTCCTCAATGTATTTGGTGTTTTCGTCCCATCCGAGGCGCGTTTTTACGGTAACGGGCAAACTAGTAGCGCGCACTACCGCGTCGGTCAGCTCTACCATACGGTCGATGTCGCGCAGTATACCGGCGCCCGCCATTTTGCAAACGACTTTCTTTACCGGGCAGCCGAAGTTGATATCCAGCAGTTCAGGCTGGGCTTCCTCCACAATTTCCGCCGCTCGCATCATGGAGTCCAGCTCAGCACCGAAGATTTGGATGCCGACGGGGCGTTCGGGTTCGTATATATCCAGCTTCTGCACGCTCTTCTCTGCATCCCGGATCAGGCCCTCCACCGATATGAACTCCGAGTACATCATATCGCAGCCCTGCGCTTTGCACAGCGCCCGGAAGGGCGGGTCGCTCACATCTTCCATGGGTGCCAGCAGCAGGGGGAATTCTCCGAGATTTACATTTCCTATCTTGACCATTTTTGTAGTTTATATCAGCCTGCAAAAATACAGAAATCCACTTTCAATGCCCAAACGCAGGCCTGCTTTAATTAGTTTCAGCTGGCTGCGCAAGGAGTCGGCTGCCATCATCCCTCATCTCTCTGTCATAAAGTTACATTAAATTTACACAAGCTTCACCAGCCTGCGCCCCTCGGCCAGAATTACCCTTTTAAAGTAGGCATGGCTGGGAGAAAGTTATAAATTTACGCTCGATCAAGATAGCCCCTCCAGAAATTGCTATCTGATCATCATCATGTGAACCAACTAAACACTTCATGGCAACCGGAATCATCCTTTGTTTTTTTCTGGGCTATCTGGCAATTGTTTTCGAACACCCCCTAAGGCTTGACAAAACCGTCCCTGCACTTATTATGGCTGCTCTCTGCTGGGCACTGCTAGCCATCGGCTTCAACTACGGCTTAGTTTCTGTAGTGGACACCCACGAGCACATCTACAGCTTGGTCGGAGCGCAAGATACCCACGGCGAGGGCTATCATCTGGCGGAGAAAGGTTTCAAAAATACCCTGTTGCACCATCTGGGCAAAACCGCTGAGATACTCATTTTCCTCATCGGTGCGATGACCATCGTAGAGATCATCGACTTGCACCGCGGATTCGAAGTACTGAAGAACTACGTTAACACCCGCAGCAAGAAGCGTTTGCTTTGGATAACCGGCGTGCTGGGGTTCATCCTTTCGGCCATCATCGACAACCTGACGGCTACCATCGTACTGGTGACGCTGCTCCGCAAAATCGTGCCAGATAAAAAAGAGCGGCTCTGGTTTGTCGCCTTAATTGTCATCGCTGCCAATGCCGGCGGTGCCTGGTCGCCCATTGGGGATGTGACCACCACCATGCTGTGGATCGGCAACAAGGTATCCGCTCCGGGTTTGGTGCAGTATTTGGTTATTCCCTCACTGGCTTGTTTTATTGTCCCCTTTGTGGTAGCCATGGCGATGCCGCAGTTCAAGGGGGATATCAAGCTGGATGTGAATGAAGACATACAGGCCGGGCGGTTGCTCAGCAGCCGCACTATGCTATTTCTGGGCTTAGGCGCTATCGTCTTTGTCCCTATTTTTAAAACCGTCACTCACCTTCCGCCCTACCTGGGCATGATGCTGTCCCTCGGCGTGGTATGGCTGGTATCAGAATACATCCACCCGGAGGAAGACTTTTCCGAATCCCGGCGGGAGATGTACTCCGCCCACAAAGCCCTGTCCCGCATCGAGCTGTCTAGTATTTTGTTTTTTCTGGGCATTCTGATGGCGGTAGCAGCCCTTGAGGCTTTGGTATTCGGCACCGTCATGCGGGATGGAGAAACCGTTCAGGTAGGTACTTTGCGCTACGTAGCCGAGGTGCTGGACCGGGTCATACCTAGCCAGGACATGGTGGTTATCCTGCTGGGCTTTGCCTCTGCCATCATCGACAACGTACCTTTGGTTGCTGCTTCGATGGGCATGTACGAAGTGCCGATCGACTCTAAGCTCTGGCACTTCATCGCTTACGCTGCGGGTACCGGAGGCAGTATGTTGATCATTGGCTCTGCTGCCGGCGTGGCTGCCATGGGCATGGAACGCATCGACTTCATCTGGTACTTGCGCAAAGTAGCCTGGCTGGCGCTGATTGGTTTCCTGGCGGGAGCAAGCGTGTTTTTGCTATTGGAGCCACTGATTGGCTAAATTAAGAGCTGTATTATGAGAAAATCGCTTTCCAGCCTTGTACTGGTAGCCGTGTTGTCGGCTTGCCAGGGCGGGTACGAAGAAGAACAATTGCACGGGCGCTGGGTAGGAGTTGCCGTGAGCGAGGAGGGCAGCCCGCTCGCTATCGACCCCAGCCAAATCCAACTGCACTTTTTGCCGGATCAAAGGTATACCTACCGCAGCACACTGGATTACAAAGAGGCGGGCTCTTACTTCATCGATGCCAGTTACCTCTACACCCGCGATACGCTCAATCAGGCTTCCACTGAAAAAGCCGTAGAACTGCTGAAACTGAAGGAGGACAGCCTGCGGATTAGAATGATGGAAGGCGGAAAGGAGCGGATGCTGACGCTGGTGCGCGAGGAGTGAGAACAGGCTTTTCCTCTAGTACAAACCTCGCACTGCCACCTTTAAATTGCCCTGAAGCGCCAGGTCTACTACTATGCCATCTGGTGTAAGAAAAGCGTTTTGAAGGCTGAGATCTCTCAGCTCCCCGTTCAAAGTAATGCCTTCTGAGACTTTGTAATTCCTGAGCTGCTCTTGGAATTGCTGCTGCATGTCTTTCAGGTTGTAGTCCAGCAGAAAGTTGAAATTTTGCTTGATCTTCTTTTTGATCGCGCTTTTCAGCAGCCAGCCCGCCGAGCGGAACAGAGCGCTGCGCGTATTCATCGTATAGTCCAAGTCTTGCAGCTCCACGGTGTTTTTTTTCGGGTTGAAAACCGGCTGGCCCGTCAGGTAAATACTGCCGTCGTAGGTGCCGCTGAGTACAGTATTGACCACGATCTTGTTGCCCTGCCCGTAGAATTCCAGGTCTTCAATAGTTACCGCCCGCTTGCCATAGCTGAAGGTTTCGCCCAGCAGTTCCGCTTTGGCGATGCGCTCCGCTTCTTTGTAGGAAACTTGTGTGTTGAGGTGCAGGGTAAATTCATCCGACACGACCGGGCTGATGCGGAGTGGCGGCAGGGGCTTGACAAAAGAAGGCGCTGGTTTTTCGCCAACTGTTACAGCAGGCTTGCCCTCCACATAGATCGTGCTGCGGATGCGGCCGTTGCCCATTTCCATAGGGCTCATGCCAATGAACTGCGGATTGACCGTCAGCCAGGTGTTGTAGGCTTCAGCAACCAAAGTGGGCTCGAACATTTGTTGCCAGGCTTCCTCCACCGTTTTTCTCAAATCAAACTGCTCTTTGACCAAGTCGTCGATGGAACTGGCGATGGCCGATTTGCTTCGTTTGAGCACTAAATCTGCTATGAACCCGATGGGCAAATTGACCATCCCCATTTTGAGGCGGGGTTTTTTCGCCCAGTTGTAGGATAAGACTTCCGTTTCGGTGAGAATATCCCAGTTTTCGGAGAATTCAAAGCCAGTCTTGAAGTCCAAAGCTATCTGCCCCGACGCCTCCACCTTGCTGATGCCGATATCGTACTGAATCCAGAGATCGAGAGGGACTTTGTAAGTTATGGCATCCTGTTCCAGGCCCAGCTCGAAGTCCGCCTGCTTTACCGCCCTCACTTTCATCTTGTCGCCATCCTTCAGGCTGTTGTCTTCGTACAGCGTGCCGCTGAGGTTCCGGTTGAGCGAAGCCTCGAGTTCTTCCAGCTCTATATCAATGGGGATATTGATGACGGAAATGCTTTCTTCCAGCCGTTCCTCGTAAGACTCCATAGGGCGTACGGGTTTTGTGGTTTTGCAACTGGCCAGCAACAGGCAAGTACACAAACTGAATAGGATCGATGGTTTCATAGCTGCGGTTTATTTGCCAAAACAAGAAACGCCATCTCTGTAAGCGGTCAATCTTCTTTGCTATCCTTACGGTCGTAGCGGTTGATTTGCCGCCGGGTTTTGAACGGCATATACCGGTAGGGGCGGTTTTCGAAATCGTAGAGGAAAGAGTCCACCTGCTGCGTCATCTCGCTCAAGTCCCGGTACAGCGCTTCGTCTTTGAGCAGCTTGCCCAGGGTACCTTCTCCCTGCTCCAGATCATCGATCAGTGCAGACACCCCTCCGATGGCTTGATCAGCTGATGCCAGCGTACTGTTGAGCTGTTCCAATCCGCCTTTGACTTCGGCAATGGTTTGCTGCAGGTCTGAAGCCACCAAATCAGCGCTGAGCGAATCAACATTGGAGAGGATAGCAGCAATCTTATCGTTGTTCCGCTTGAGATTCCCCGTAATGGCCTCTACGTTTTCCAGCGAACCTTCAATACTGCCGGCAGAACGCCGCACGATGCGGTCTAACTGGCCGGTGGTAGAATTGAGGTTGGATAAGGTTGTCTCCAGATCGCGCATCGATTTGGCGATGGGAGAATCGCTTTCCTTACTCAGCAGGGCATAGTTCAGGGTATCAATGAGGTCCTCCAACCCCCGCTGCAGGATGCCCACATAATCCCTCATGGACTCCTCCCCTACCATTGAGCCGAGCAGTCCACGGTATTCACCCTCCAGGGTGTCGCCAGGATCGGCGCAGTCCTCTCCGGAGCAGGGGTTGTCGTACTCCAGCAAGACAGCCTTGCCCCCCATAAAACCGGTGGCTACGATGGTCGCTTTGGTATCTTTCGGTATAGTCATACCAGGCTTCAGGTCCAGGATCACTTCCACGGTCCGGTCCACGTCGTTGAGCAGTTCCACACTAGCTACGCTGCCAACGGATACGCCGTTGATGAAAACCTGCGTGCCGACCTGCATACGGCCTACCTTTTGGTAGTAGACTTTGTAGGTATTGGATTTGAGCAGTACGTTGTTGCCCATAATGAACTTGTAGCCCCAATAAGAGAGTGCGATGGCAACTACCGCAAGGATACCCACCTTTACTTCGTTTGACATGATCCGTTTCGTTTAAGCGTGGCAAAGGTATAGCCCTTTGGAATAAATCGGTAATTTTTTCTGGCTTTTACCCTGCCGCTGTAATGCTGTAGAGATGTCTACACACCAAATCCAGAATGGTTTCCCCGCGATAAGACAAACCAATGCGGAATGGTAAAATGGCTTGAAATACAAACCCTTTTTGTTCCAATATAGTACACCTCACAGCATGCCGGTGTTGCGATGGGAGTGGGAAAAATCAGGGATGGCCAGTCAGCCGCCGGGCTTCCTCCAGCGAAATCCGGCCGCCGGCACGGTAAGCCACGATGAAGGCATCGGGAAATCCGCGGTTTTGCAGCAGCAAGCGGGCCTCAAAGGCTTGCTGCAGAGAAGTGAAATTGCGAGCCTGGTATTTGAAAAGCTGGTCTTCGCGCACTACTTCGATCATGTAGCCGGTATTGCTCCAGCGAGGATGGGAAGTATCTACCGGCCGCGGAGAGGCCGCCAACTGTATGCAGTAGGTAATACCTAGTTCTTCGGCCGAGCGGGCTGCAGCCTGCCGGACGTTGGAAGAAGCCGGGCTTGTGGCCCAGGATGCCGGCTCCGATTCTGCCTCGCTGCTGCTCTTGCGGGCCACCAGGTAGCGCCCTTTGGCCAGAGGAGGCTCCTCCCGCTTCGCTGGGCGCTCGGGTTGCTCGGCGATCGGCAGCACCTTATCCGGCGTGTCGGGCCGGGGTACAGCCGGCATAGGCTGAGCGAGCGGGCTGCCCTCCAGCTCCCGCCGGTACTCCTCGAAAGCATCGAGCATGGCGTAAGCCACTACGGACTGCCCCTGCTCCGTCATAAGGTAAGCCTCTTCAGCCCGGTTGCTCAGAAAGCCGGTCTCCACCAGCACGCTCGGCATGGTAGTCTCCTTCAGCACTACGAATCCAGCCTGCTTCACCCCCCGGCTTTTGCGCCGGGCGCGGGCGAAATGTTCTTCTACCTTCTCAGCAAACAGAATGCTCTGCTCCAGAAAGGCACTCTGGAACATACTCAGCATGATATGCCCCTCCGGAGAGTTGGGGTCATAATCGTAATTGCGCTCGTAATTGTCTTCCAGCAGTATAGCAGCGTTCTCGCGCTTTGCCACTTTCAAATTGTGCTCCGCAGTATGCAAGCCCATGACATAGGTTTCGGAGCCCCGGGTAGCTGAGGAGCCCGGCATGTAATTGCAGTGAACAGATATGAACAAGTCGGCGGAATTGCGGTTGGCGATGGCAGCCCGCTCGTGCAGAGGGATGAACACATCGGAATCGCGCGTCAGGATCACTTCCAGCTCCGGGTAATTGGAACGCAGCAGCTTAGCCAGCCGCAGGCTGACCGCCAGCGCAATATGCTTCTCTTGGGAATTGCCGCCCAGGCAGCCGGGATCGTGCCCGCCGTGGCCGGGGTCGATCACAATGGTTTTTATACGATAATCCTCTTCGCCGATTATGCTTTGTTTGATAACTTTGCCGACCGCTGCCGAAAGCCGGGTACCAAAACCAAAGGAAACAGCAGACAACGCCCCTTCTAAATCCCTGGAATGGTGGCGGGAGCAGTGCCTTTCATGTGCAGAGCAGCAGCCCGTTTTTGTTTCGGGCGCACCAAAGGATAACGAAAAGTTAAACCCTTCGGAGGCGAATGGCAAAAGTAAAAACAACAACGTTGGTAGGTAGGTAACCGCTTTCGTCATAGCACAACAAGTAGTTATATCCGTTGAAAACAAAGTTATCAATAATATACGCCGATCAAAGCAGTTTCTCCGAAGGAGTTTGCCGCCACTGCTCCTTTCTGCCCCGCTGCTTGTTCCTGCTGGCCTTCGTGCTTAGCGCTGCAGCTTGCCAGCATCTGCATGCGCAGGTGCCTCCGAAGGCTGAAAAACGGGCCGCAGAGCTTGCGGATAGCTTGAACTTGCTTGCTCCGGCAGCTGCCGATACGCTGCCTCAACCCGATACCCTAGCCCAAAGCACAGCCGACAGCTTGCAGCAGGATACTGCCCGCTTCACCGGACAGATCGAGCTTTCCCGCGATTCGCTCGATGCCCCTGTCAAGTACAGTGCTAACGACTCTATGATGTACGACATTGCCGAACAGCGCGTACATCTTTGGGGAGAAGCCTCCGTGGCCTATACCAACATCGAGCTGCAAGCCGGGCACATCATCTTCGACTGGAAGACGAACATCGTCACCGCCGAGGGCATCCCCGACAGTATAGGGCTGCCTTCCCAGTTGCCTAAGTTTTCCGACGACAGCCAGAGCTTTACAGCGGACAGCATGCGGTACAACTTTGACAGCAAGCGGGGTATCGTCTACGATGTGGTCACCCAGCAAAACGATGTATACGTGCGCTCCCAGAAATCAAAATTCGTCACGCAGGAAGCCAGAGATACAACAGAAGAGGAAACCAATACCATCTACAGCTCTGGTTCGATCTTCACCACCTGTGAGCACGAAGAGCCCCACTTCGGTATACGGAGCCAGAAGCAAAAAGTTATCCCCAACAAGCTGGTTGTGGTCGGGCCCTCCAATTTAGAGATCATGAACGTGCCCACCCCGATATGGCTGCCCTTTGGCTTCTTCCCCATTGCCCAGGGCCGCCGCACTGGCTTGATTTTTCCGCGCGACTACCAATATTCTCCGCAGTGGGGGTTCGGATTGGAAGGGATAGGCTGGTACTTCCCCCTCAGCGACCATTTCAACCTCTCAGTGACCGGAAACATCTACCTCAAGGGCACCTGGGGCATCAACGCCATTTCCCAGTACAAAAAGCGCTACAAATATTCTGGTAATTTCAACATGGGCTTTGATGTGCGCCGCCGGGAAGATGCAGAGGGCATCGTGACCCGGCAACGCTCTTTCCAATTCCGCTGGAGCCACCAGCAGGACCGTTCCGCCCACCCGACCATTGATTTTAGTGGGTCGATCAACATCCAAACCAACAATTACCAGCGCCGGGTCTTTAACGACACCCGCCGCCTGGAAAATCAGTTGCGCTCTAATGTCAACTTCAGCAAGAACTGGCGGGATAAGCCCTATAACTTCACAGCCTCCTTCAGCCACAACCAAAACTCCAATACGCGGCAGGTTACCGTTAATTTCCCCAACATGCAGTTTCAAACCCAGGCAATTAACCCATTCAAGCGGAAAGAACGCACGGGCGAGGAGAAATGGTACGAAGCCATCACGATGCGCTATCGGGCAGAGGCGCGCAACCGCTTCCAAGCCACCGATACCACGCTTTTTACACAAGAAACGCTTAAGAACGCCCAGTTTGGCGTACAACAATCCCTCAATACCGGCACTTCCTTCAAAATATTCAAGTATTTCAACCTCAACCCATCTGTCAACTACGATGAGGTGTGGTACCTGCGTACCCTGCGCCGGAACTTTGACCCTGCCCAGTTGCAGCTAGATACGGTGCAGGAAGGCGGCAAAACAACCATAGATACCACCGCCTACGGCAAAGTTACCGACCAGCAGGTCGCCGGCTTCGAAGCCTATCGGCAATTCAACGCCAGCCTCAGCCTGAACACCCAGATTTTCGGTACGCTAAACCTGGGGCAGGGCAAGCTGCAAGGCCTGCGGCACATCATCAAACCCAGTATCTCCCTGAATTTCTCTCCAGACTACACCCGCCCGGAGCTGGGTTACTTCCGGGAAGTGCGCGACCCCAGAACCCTGGACGAATTCGACCAGTACTCTATCTTCGAAGGCGGCATATTCGGCGGGCCCTCCCAGAGCGGCCGGCAAATGGCCCTGGGTTACTCTCTCAACAACATTTTCGAAGCTAAAGTCGCTTCCAAGGACTCTACCGAGGATGCCAAGAAAATCAAGCTATTCGATAACATCATCGTCGGCGGCAACTATAACTTCGCCGCCGACTCCCTGCGTTGGAGCCCTGTGGGCATACGGGGAACGGCTCGCTTTCTGAAAAACATTACCACCCTTAACCTGCAGGCCACCTTTGACCCCTATGTCACCAACGAAAAAGGGATCCGCATTAATAAATTCGTGCTCGAAGAAGAAGGCCGCCCCCTGCGCTTCGACCGGGCCAGCGCCCGCTTCGTTTCCAACATTACGGTTGGCAAACTCCGGGCGTTGATCTTCGGTGAAGAGGAAGAAGTGGACCTGGGCACTGAGGAGGAAAGGCGGGAGCGGCGGGGCAACCTCCGTACAGAAGAGACCGATTTCCTAAGCTTGTTCGAAAACTTCCGTATCAGCCATAACATCTCACTGAACTGGCAGGCGCAACCTGCCGGCCGGGATACTTTTTTCGTACAGACCAATTCCCTGAACTGCTCGGGCAGCGTACAACTGACGGACAACTGGTTTGTCAACATCGGCAACATTGGCTACGATTTCGTCCGCAAAGACGTAACCTTTCCATCGGTGGGCTTCACCCGTGACCTCCACTGCTGGGAAGCAGGTGCCACCTGGCAACCAAGAATCGGGACTTACAGCTTTTACATCCGGGTGAAGCCGGGCTCTCTGGACTTCCTCAACATCCCCTACAATCGGACCAATGCCGATGCCAGGGCGCAGTTTTGAGAGAGGCTACCGTCCGTATTTCACTTCCCCATCCACGATGGTCTTCAGCACTTCAGTCTCCAGTATGGCCTCGTCCGAACAGCTAAGCAAGTCATTGGACAGCACTACAATATCAGCGGTTTTGCCCGGCTCGAGCGAGCCTTTGAAACCGTCCTCAAACCCAGCGTAGGCATTGCCCAGCGTGTAAGAATGAACAGCCTCCTCCCGCGTCATGCGCTGCTCGGGGAAGAATTCAAATCCGGAATCCGCCCGCTTACGGGTTACAGAGGCGTAAAAGCAGGCAAGCGGGTCTACATCTTCCACCGGAGCATCTGTCCCGTTGGCGATGACAACCCCGTTGTCCAGCAACGACCGCCAAGGATAAGCCCCCAGGCGGGAGCGCTCCCGGCCCAGCCGCTTCACTACGAAGGGAGCATCGGAAGTGCAGTGAATCCCCTGCATGGAAGCAATGACGCCAAGCTCCCGAAAACGCGGGATATCAGCCGTGTCCAGGTGCTGGGCGTGCTCGATGCGCCAGCGCAGATCTTCCTGATCGGGATTGGCTTCAAATTGCTCTTCGTAGATGTTGAGCACCACCCGGTTGGCCCGGTCGCCAATGGCGTGCACGCACATTTGCAGCCCGTGCTCCATAGCCAGTTGGGCGATGTTTTTCACCTCTGGAATGGGCGTGGTATTCTGACCGCGGAATCCTTTCTTGTCGTTGTAAGCCCGCAGCAGCCAGGCACCGAAGGCACCGAGCGCGCCGTCTACCTCCGATTTGAGGGCACGGCAGGTGAAGAATCGGTTGCCCAGGCCTATTTTCGGGAAGCCATCCAGGCGGTTCTTCATTTCGTCGTAGCTGTGGCGCAGCATGACCCAAAGGCGAAGATCAAGTTCCCCTTGTTTCGCCATTTGTTCGTAACGCTCGATTTCGTAGTACTTAGAGCCAGCATCCTGAAAGGAAGTAATCCCCTTGCTCAGGCATTCCCGCTGCGCCAGTTCGATGGCTTCGTACCATTCCGCTCGTTTGGCTTCCTCGGAAAGGCTCGCTTCGTAGGCATCGTAGGCTTGAGTGATCAGCTCCATGGCGCGCTCTTCGAATACGCCAATAGCCTGCCCCCGGGAATCGCGCACAATTTCGCCGCCTTTCGGGTCAGGGGTCTCTACGCTGATGCCAGCTTCTTCCATGGCTCGGGCATTGGCGAATAGGGAGTGCCCGCTCGCGTGGTGCAGCATCACGGGATTGTCCGGCGCAGCCGCGCTTAGCTTGTCGTGGTAAGGATAGCCCAGTACCGATCGCTCCGGAGCTTGCTGCCACTTTTCCTGATGCCAGCCGCGGCCGAGTATCCATTTGCCGGGTTCGGCTTCCTGCGCCGCTTCAGCGACCATCTGCACAATTTCG
>CAYNIT010000135.1:0-11680 GCA_964397205.1 uncultured Phaeodactylibacter sp.
TGATCTCGTTGAGGCGTAATTCTGTCCTTTGCCAATCAAAAAGCAGTAATCAATACCTTCCCACTCTTTCATCAAAAAATGGACTGCATTCCTAACGGCTAACGGATGTCGGTTTAGGCCATAAGAAAATTGATCGTACAAGTCCTTAATGTTCAGCACGACTGCATTATGGTTACCCCCATCTGCAGATGACCGGTAATCGGCGTACGCTTGTACCCAATCCTTTCCCGTTTCGTCACTGCGCAGGAACCTGTTGGTTACAATAAGATAGTTGCCGTCTAATCCGGAAAAGTCTTCAAAGCTCGTAGCAGCAAGGGTATTTACCAATTGAAATTCTGTAGCCACTGCCAGCTGTCTCGTTGCCCCGCTTGCTTTTATTTTAACTCTTTGAAGATCGTTATCTGGAGTCATTATATAGCGATCCGCCTCATCCAAATCGTAAAGCACTCCGGGACTATTACCGTACAGATCACGAAGCTCCAAATAGCGCTCGGACATATCGGCCGGCAAAGATATTTTTGCAAATCCAGCATTATCAAAGTTAAAAGTACGAGGGTAACGGAGCACTGCACCACCTACAGCATATCGGTCAAACTTATGTCCGTTCACGTTATTGAGCCCCTTTACAGAAACGGCAATGCTGTTCCCAAGCTCTTGGGTAGGCAGGTCGAATTGATAAGAGCGAAATTCAGAACCTACAAAGTTTTCCTCCACAACTACTCCCTCGTTCAGCTCAATTTGCAAGGCATGGCCAATGGCAGTAAGGTTGGCATTTGATAAAAGCCTGAGCTCAAGCTCAGCATCGGCTCCGCCTTCGTAAACTTCAGAAAGATCAATTTCAAAATCGAATTCCCGCCTGAATCCCGAAGAAAAACCATCAGACAGATACTGTGATGAGCTTACCTCGATAGAACTATTTCCCCCAGTGCCTACGCGCTCTGTCCGCTTCTCCAGCTCATCGCGGAAGATGCTTTCTGCCTCCCCCCAATACCACTCCTCCACCCCCGGCGCATCCCCCAGCTCATTCTCCACCGCCTCATACCGCTTGCCCGTTTGCCCCGGCGGCAGCACCGTCAGGTAGTACGCCATAGTATCCGTGTACAAGCTGTACCAGGGATTGAGCATGGTAGCGGGGTCCTCGAAGAGAAAGCGGTCCAGCTCCGAACGGTTCTTTTCTCCGTAAAACTCCAGGTAATCGCCGGCCTGCAGCGGGCCATCGGCGCTGGCATACAGCGGCACCTCCTCCCCCATCCGCCACAGTTGGTAACGGCTGCCGTCGATGCCCGCCACATCAATGCCCGCCACCGCAAGCACCTCCTGCGGCACCCGGTAGATGCCGTCCTCCGCTACCTCGATGCGGTAGTAATCTTTGTCGTAGTCAATCCATTCGTTGCCGTAGAGCGTATCCTGCCCGCTGATCATCTGCGCACGGAGTGGAGCGAGCGACAGGCACAGCAGGGCGAGGAGGAGTGTCGTTCTCATAGTCCAGGTTTGGGCTGTTTCTTACAAATATACGGGGAATTTACTAAAGGGGCTGCCTCTGCCTTGTCCTGATTGTAGTTAAGGGCTGGAGTAGTACTTTGGGAGCGCTGGCAAGCTGGCTATTGCAGGGAGCCGGGGGTCCGGAGCAGTGGGCTGCCTTATGCCTTTGGTGCTTTACCCTTACTTTTACATTCTGCATTTTACGTTTTACATTTTACATTCCTGGCGTTTTCCTCCCCGTCCATGACCATTCGCCCTGTAAATGTCAGAATGTAAACATCCGCAGCCCCTTACTTTTACCTTTTACATTCTACGTTTTACATTCTACATTTTACATCCCCTCCTCCATCCTATAAACTTGAACAGCCTGCTTCTACAAAGTCACCCCACCGTCTACATTCAGCACCGCGCCGTTAACGAAGGCCGCCTCATCCGAAGCCAGGTACAGGTAAGCCGCCGCGATTTCCTCCGGCTCCCCCAGGCGCTGCACCGGTGTTTTTTCCTCCAGCATGGTGATGACCTTCTCCGGGATGCTGCGCACCATCTCTGTGCCAATGAAACCCGGGGCCACCGCATTCGCCGTGATGCCCTTGCGGCCAAATTCCTTCGCCCAGACTTTGGTCATACCGATCACCCCGGCCTTAGTCGCCACGTAGTTGGTCTGGCCGAAATTGCCGTTGTGCGCCACCACAGAGGCAGCGCTCAGGATGCGGCCGTACCCGCGCTCCAGCATGTACGGCAGCACCGCCTTGGTACAGTTGAACACCCCCGTCAAGTTGACATCAATCACCTGCTGCCACTGCTCGGCCGTCATCTTTTTCATCGTCGCATCCTGCGTGATGCCTGCGTTGTTCACAATGATATCGATCTGCCCGAAGTCCTCGGATACCTGCTTGGCCGCTGCCTCGCAAGCCGCTAAATCCGTGGTATTCACTTCGTAAAACTTCGCGCCCAAGGATTCGGCTGCTTCCTTTCCCTTGTCCGCTACAATATCCCAAATCGCCACCTTGGCGCCTTCCTTGATGAAACGCTCTGCCGTTGCCCGGCCTATTCCATTCGCGCCACCCGTCACAATGGCTACTTTTCCTTCTAATCGACTCATGCTTATGATTTTATTTGATTGATCAGTTTCTTCTCTTTCCCGGGGAGCAGTTTTGGCATACGCAGAGGCCAACCGGGATGACCCGCATCGACCTACACCTCTCCGCCATACCCCAGCCCCAACTTTTACCCTCTACCTCCCGCGGTTTCACGCTTCTGCCTCTACTCCCCGACTCGCTTCCCAAATGTAAAACATTCCCCCACCCCACCAGCCCGGCCAGCAGACCTAAAGTCATGGACTCTAGCCCCGAATAACTCCGTCAAAAAGCACAAAACACTGATGCACAAGCAGAAAACCCCGTACAAGAAAGCCTTTGACGAAGCAACCTCCCTTGCACGTCTGGGATTTTTTAACGAACTTTACATATAAATATCTAAATACTTACATTTAAATCAGCGATTCATGAAACAAGTCTATATCGCCTCCGCCGTACGCACCCCGCTGGGCAGCTTCGGCGGCGTATTCACCAATGTAGCCGCCACGCAGCTGGGCGCTACCGCCATAAAAGGTGCTTTGGAGAAGGCGGGCGTCAGCCCTGACCAAGTACAGGAAGTATTCATGGGCAATGTCTGCTCTGCTAACCTAGGGCAGGCACCGGCCCGGCAAGCTGCCATCTACGCCGGCATCCCCGATACAGTGCCCTGTACAACCGTAAATAAAGTCTGCTCCTCCGGGGCCAAATCCATTATGTTCGCCGCCCAATCTATTATGCTGGGCCATCAAGACCTCATCGTGGCGGGCGGTATGGAGAACATGAGCGCTATCCCTTACTACGTCCCTAAGGCGCGCTACGGGCACAAATACGGGCATGGGCAAATCCTGGACGGCCTGCAGAAGGATGGGCTCTCGGATGCCTACGACGGCAACGCCATGGGCGTATGCGCCGATGCTACCGCCGAGCAACACAGCATCTCCCGCGAGGAACAGGACGAATTCGCGATGCTTTCCTATAAGCGTTCTGCCGAATCCACCTCCTCTGGCGCCTTCGGGCAGGAAATCGTGCCGGTAGAAGTGCCACAGCGCAAAGGGGACCCCATTCCAGTAACGGAGGATGAAGAGTTCCGGCGCGTGAAGTTTGAAAAACTCCCTTCCCTGCGGCCGGTATTTACCAAAGAAGGCACTGTGACGGCGGCCAACGCGTCGACCATCAACGACGGGGCAGCGGCGCTGGTGCTGGTGAGCGAGGACAAAATGAAGGAGCTCAATCTCGAGCCGGTAGCCCGCATCGTTTCCTTCGCCGATGCTGCGCACGAACCGCAGTGGTTTACGACCGCGCCTACCAAAGCTGCCCCCATCGCACTGCAGCGCGCTGGCTTATCCATCAACGATATCGACTACTTTGAGGTCAATGAAGCATTCGCGGTGGTCACCCTGGCTTTCAATAAAGTGCTGGGAGTTGATGTGGACAAGGTGAATGTCTTCGGCGGGGCGGTAAGCATCGGCCACCCACTGGGCGCAAGCGGAGCGCGCATCGTGACTACGCTGAACAACGTGCTGCAGCAAAAAGGCGCCAAGCGTGGGCTGGCGGCCATCTGCAACGGAGGCGGCGGCGCTTCCTCTGTCATCATCGAAAAGGTGTAGCAAAATGCTGGAAGGGGGTATCAGAGGCGATAACCTGAAACAGGGATAACGCGCTGATACGCCCCTCTGTCATGCTTGCCGTTCCAGCAACTGCTCCGCTAGCTCGCGTAGCGGAACTTTGCGGTCATCCAGTGTATTTACCGCCGCGAGCGCTGCAAAAGCTTGATTCTGAAAGGCCTGCTTCTGCTCAGCCGCCCATTCGGGAATGTGGAGGGAACGCAGCAGGGCTGTTACTTCCTCGACCTTAGCCTGCTCGTCCTCCGGATGGCTCTGCATCAGTTCCTGCAGACGGCGGGCGTCCGCCCCCTTTGCCAACTGCTGAGCCTTAAGGATCAGGAAGGTTTTTTTATTCTGTACAATATCGCCGCCCACCCGTTTGCCGAAGCGCTCCGGATCGCCGAAGGTGTC
Organism: uncultured Phaeodactylibacter sp.; assembly: GCA_964397205.1. GTDB lineage: Bacteria > Bacteroidota > Bacteroidia > Chitinophagales > Saprospiraceae > Phaeodactylibacter. Next base: position 4,574 of record CAYNIT010000135.1, read on the forward strand.
GAGCATATCGTCTTGCAGCTGAAAAGCCACGCCAATGCCGCGGCCGAACTGCCGCAGCTGCCGGGCATCCGCCTCCGGTGCCCCTACTGCAACCGCGCCCATCTGCAGGCTCCCGCCGATCAGGGCGGCCGTCTTTAACTCAATCATACGCAGGTACTCCTCAATGGTAACGTCATTGCGCGACTCAAACTCCATATCGTACTGCTGCCCCTCGCAGACCTCAAGCGCTACTTCGTTGAACAAGCGGAGCAATTGGCCGGAAGCCGCAGCGTCTGAACCCGCCCGGCTGAGGTATTCGTAGGCCAGAATAAGCATCGCATCGCCGGAGAGGATGCCGGCATTGAGCCCGTAGAGCTCGTGTACGGAAGGGCGGCCGCGGCGCAGAGGAGCTTCATCCATGATGTCGTCGTGTACCAGAGAAAAATTGTGGAAAATCTCCACTGCCATCGCTACTGGCAGGGCTTCAGCCGGGCGCGCGCTGAAAAGATGGGCCCCCATCAGAGACAGCAGCGGGCGCAGGCGTTTGCCCCCACTGCTCATGATATAGTCGATTGGCGTGTAGAGCCCCTCGGGTTCTCGCTTGATATTTTGCTGCTCGCTGTAAGCCTCGAACGCCCGGAGCAGCTGCTGTGGGTCTTGCATGTATGCTTGGTGGTTTCGGCAAAGATAGGCAAGCCCCCTACAAAATCACAAGCAGAGTCGGTTTTGAAATAATTATTGCCTAGTTTTGCATGCCATGTATGTAGTGTTTTTTAACCAAGCTGTAGCTATTGCGCATGATCAATAAGAATCGAGCTCACCAAATTCTGCTGATCGAAGACAACCCCGGTGATGTCCGGCTGACGCAAGAAGCTTTCAAGGAAAGCAAGAACAACATCGAGTTGGAAGTTGTCACTGACGGAATTGAGGCTATTAAGTTTTTGAGGCGGGAGGAAGCTTATGCAGAAAAATCCATACCGGACCTGATACTGCTCGACTTAAATCTGCCCAAATGGGATGGGCGGGAAGTGCTGGAAACCATCAAAACCGATGATCAGCTGAAACGGATCCCGGTAGTGGTGCTGACCACCTCTAATGCCGGCGTCGATATCCTGAAAAGCTATGACCTGCACGCCAATTGCTTCATCAACAAGCCCATCGACTTCGACAAATTCTTTGAAATCATCCATAAGATTGAAGAATTCTGGTTATCAACGGCAATTTTGCCAACTAGTATTTCTTAAATTTATATATTAGAGGCTTGTTAAGCGACAAATGCCCTGAACGCTAATCAGCTATCGCCATACCGATTATATTTCCACCAGTACACCGTTGTTAACAAACAAGGCTGTTGTTGCTCTATTTTTGCCAAATCACCTACCCCTCTTTGTTATGGCAAAAATTGAGAACACCTTTGCTTTTAAGGAAAAACAGCCCAAAACCAAGCCAGATTTAGACAAATTTGCACTATGTGGATGCATTGGGAGTGCCAGTGCTTTCCTGGGTAAAAACAGTTACGTATAAACAACACAATCTCCGATAAAACGACGACTATGGACACCAATGATTGACTGAACCGCATAGCGTATGAATAATACCAAAATATTGATCATAGAGGACAATCCAGCGGATATCGCGCTGATTGAAGCCTATTTGAAGGACGCGAGTTTCAAGCATCAGCTTTACAAGTCAGAGGCATTGTCGGAGGGCCTGAGCAAACTGTGGGAGCACAAGCCGGATTTGGTGCTCTTGGACCTAAAACTCGTGGATGTGGAGGGGTTCAAAACTTTGCAACAGTTTCGAGAAAAGGCACCGGATGTGCCAGTCGTCGTGCTCACTGGTTTCAAAAATGAAATCATGGGCATACAGTCCGTAAGAGCGGGCGCCCAGGATTTCCTGGTGAAGGGCGACTTCGACTCCCGCAGCCTCGTGCGCACCATACGCTACTCCCTGCAACGCTTCGAAACCCAGGTGAAGCTCCAGGAAAAAGCCGAGGAGCTGAGCAAAAGCGAACAGCGCAACCGCATCGCGCACCACATCGCCCGCTTTGGCCGCTGGGAAATGGACATCGTCAACAACGCTATGAAGTGGGACGATGAAATCTTCAAGTTCTTTGGCTTCCCGCCCAACAGCTTCTCCCCCTCCCTGTCGGAATACCTCAAGTACGTGCATGTAGAAGACCGCGCCAAGGTAGAGCGTTTCTTTGATGATGCCATCAAAGACGGGCAGCAGCATAGCATCACGCACCGCATTGCCATTGACAACACCCAGATAAAGGTTTTTCAGCTCAACGCCCAAGTCAACTACGATGAAAAAGCCAACCGCATCATGCTGATGGGCAGCGTGCAAGATATTACGGACCAAAAAATTGCGCCAAACGGCAGCAATCCGCCAAAAAAGGTAGACGATAAAGACAAAAAAACCGAGGAGCCTGCGCTGCCGCCTTCGGTTTTTTTCAACCTCACCTTCAACCTGCGGACCCCCATCGCCTCGCTCATCAACTTCCTGTACCTGCTGAAGGAAACGCCCCTCAGCGAGAAACAGGCCGACTATATCCAGGGCATGGAATCCTCACTGGACGACCTGACCTTCTCCATCAACAACTGGATCAACCTCTCTACCCTGCAGAGCAACCGGATCGACTACAAACCGGCGGAGGCCGATTTGCAGGGCCTGATCCGCAACATCTACGAAATTTCCAACATCCGGGCAGAGAAAACAAGCGCCCAACTGGAGCTGGAGGTGTCCCAGAAGATGCCCGAACGCGTCTATACCGATTCCCAAAAACTCACCCAGATCATTTACAACCTGGTGGAGGTGGCCATCAATTGCTGCCATCCCCAAACGAAAATAAAGCTGTTGCTGGGCGTGCGGGGCAGCCGCCACAACAACCTCAGCCTGCTGGCTCGTATTGGCTTCGAAACCCAAATCTTCTCCGTAGAAGAAGCCAACAAAATGGTCAGAGATGAGGAAGCCTTCCGAGCTAAAGACATCGAATCCAGCATTTACCTGCCCGTCATTATTGTACACCGGCTGGCAGAGTTTCTGCAAGGCAGCACCGAAATCATACAGAAGACCAAGCAAAAGGTAGGCATTAATGTAGAGCTGCCAATGGAAGTAAGCCCGCTGCAAGAAAAAGAGCCGCCTTCAGAACCAACCGACACCCTCCATATCCTGCTGGTGGAGGACCATGACCTGCACCGCCTTGCTACCAAGCGTATGCTGACGCAATGGACAGAAAAGGTGCAGGTAGATGTGGCTAAAAACGGCCAGGAAGGCTTGGAAAAAACCCTGGGCTGCTCCTACGATCTCATACTGATGGACCTGCAAATGCCCGTACTGAATGGCATTGAAGCAGCCATTAAAATCAGAAACCACTGCGACGCGCCCATCATCGCCTTGACGGCCAATGAGTCAAAACAGGAACAGGAACGCTGCCGTATGATTGGCATTAACGATTACATCGTGAAACCCTTTAAGCCCGAACAACTCTTCTCCCACATCATGCAGCAGGTCTTGCACCACAAAGCCTGATCAAACCACAAGCCGCTTTTAGCGTTGATAATTAAGACAAAGCACTGATAATATGCAGATATACGACCTCATTATCATTGGCGGCGGGCCGACCGGGCTGAACTGTGCCATCTCCGCAGAAAAAGCGGGCTTGAACTACCTGGTACTGGAAAAGGGCGTACTGGCCAATTCCATCTATAATTTCCCAACCAATATGACCTTCTTTTCTACTTCCAAACGCTTGGAGGTAGGAGAAACGCCCTTTATCTCCCATACCGAAAAACCGACCCGCCGGGAAGCCTTGGAATACTACCGGCGGCTGCATCAGAGCTGGGGGTTGAAGGTACATACCTATGAGGGCGTGGAACGCATGCAGCGTCAGGAAGACGGCACCTACGCCATCGAAAGCGAATGGGATACCTACCGCACCCACAGCGTGGTGGTAGCTACTGGTTTTTATGACACCCCTAAAATGCTGGAAGTGCCTGGAGAAGAACTGCCCAAAGTCAAACATTACTACGATGACCCCCACCCTTACGTCGGGCAAAAAGTGCTGGTGGTAGGCGCTGCCAACTCTGCCTGCCAGGTAGCTCTCGAACTGTGGCGAAAAGGGGCGGAAGTCACCATGGCCATACGGGGTGGCGCCATCTACAAGGGCGTCAAATACTGGATCAAGCCAGATATTGAAAACCGCATTAAAGAAGGCAGTATCCCCGCTCACTTCCACACCACCGTACAGGCTATAGAGCCGAAAAGCGTGCGCCTGCTGGGGCCGGATGGAGCATTTGCCATCGAAAATGACTTTGTGCTGGCCATGACGGGTTATCAACCCAACTACCGCCTGCTGCGCAATCTCGGCTTGGAAATACCGGAGGACGAAAACCGCATTCCTAAGCATGACCCGGAAACGCTGGAAACGAGCCTTCCCAACGTCTACATGGCCGGCGTGGTTTGCGCAGGCATGAAGACGAGCACCCTTTTTATTGAAAATACCCGCAACCACGGCGACCTGATCGCGCAGCAAGTGGCTGAACGGGTGCAAATGGCAACCGCTTGACCTATGGGGCTTAGCATTCACTACCGAGGAACCCTTACCGATAAAAAACAGATCTATCCGCTGATGGACGAGCTGGAGGACATTGCCCGCTCCATGCAGTGGACTTGCCGCCGCTTCGACGAAGACTGGAGCCGAACGCCCGATGCCCGGCTCTCGCATGAGGTGCCAGGCCAGATTTCCATCGAAGGGGAGGCCGGTTTGAAGGGAGTTATGCTGGACTTGCACGAACAGTGCGAGTCGCTGTGGCTCTGTTTTAATGCCTCGGGCGCCCTGACCTCCGTCCTCCAGGTAGCGCTGCTGGCGGACGAAGGCTACCCCTCTGCGCCGGGCTGGCTGAGTGTGAAAACGCAGTTTGCAGGTGCAGATATTCACATCGCCATCGTTAAACTGCTGCGCTACTTAAAAGGCAAGTACCTGCACGACCTGGAGGTTGAAGACGAAAGCGGCTACTGGCAAAATGGAAAAAGGGAAGCCGTCACCCAGCAAATCGATTTGATCGGGCAGGGGCTTCGGGCCATCGAAGAGGAACTCGAAAGTGCTGACCCAAAGGGCGAAGCGGATATCGTAGCCAGAATCGAACAGGCACTCCGCCGTATGCAGAAGTGGGATAAAAACAAAGATTGATTACATTTGCAGCGGATTAGTTTGTTCCGGCAGCCATTGCCCTCATCTTTAATGCCGAGCTGATTGTGTCTTCTAATGCTCTTGCTTCGCGAATATCCCCCGGCCTGCAAGCGCTGCTGCTTTTCCTGCTAACGGCATGGGCCATACGTTTCCTCTCCTTTTTTCCCTCCGTTATCGACCATGACGAATCTACCTATTTGGTTATCGCTGATGCCTTGTACCAAGGGGATATTTATCAAGTGGATTATATCGACACCAAACCGATTGGTATTTTCCTGATCTTTGCGGCGCTAAAACCTCTGCTGGGCGGGTCCATATTCGGGTACCGCTTTGCAGCAGCCATTACCTTAGCGCTTACTTCCTTTTTGCTGTACCGCGCCAAACGAGCAGACGGCAGCCGGCATCAGGCAGGACTGGCAGCCGGCATCATCTATCTGATTTTGAACTCGCTGTACACGCGCTACGGGGTTTCTCCCAATACGGAGACTTATTTCAATCTATTCACAGCCTTAGCCCTTTGGATATACCTGCGCCCCGGGCAGGACAGCCGTTTCTTCCTGGCGGGCCTGAGCCTCGGCATCGGTTTTATTATCAAATACGTGGTGCTCTTCGACGGGCTGGCGCTGGGGCTTTTCCTGCTCTGGCAATCCATCCGGCAGGAGGAGGGGATTCTCCGGGCTTTTGGCCAGGCAATGCTGATGGCTTTGGGGGCAGGGCTGCCCTTTGCGGGCCTGCTGCTGTACTATCACCAAATCGGGCATTTTGACACCTTTTGGTTTCACACCTTCATTGTAGCGGGGCGCTACCCGTCTTCCCAGGGTTTGCTGCACTACCTGACGTTTTTCTTTGAGTTCTTCCTGCGCTTTTTGCCCATCACCCTGATTTACGTAGTAGCCCTGCTGAGCCTCAATCCACATGGCCGCACCCGGCAGCTTGGCCTGATATGGTCGGCCTTTGCCCTGCTCTCGGTATTGCTGCCCGGCAATTCATTCGGCCACTACTACATCCAATTCATGCTGCCGATGAGTTTTGTAGCGGGGGAGTTCTTCGCGCTGCCAACAGAACAGCTGCCCGCTTGGCTGCGGTGGATGCGCCGCCCCAAAATTGGCTATCCGCTGCTGGCCCTGCTGCTGATCACCCACTTTTTCCTGCAGAAAAAAGATTACCTTGACCGCCCGGACCGCGTCCGCTACGCCGCCGAATACCTCCAAAAACGCCTGAAGCCCGGTGAAAAAATCTACACCCAAGAAGACCAAGCCATCTACCACCTGACCGGCCGCCTGCCCTTGACTAGATATGTACACCCCTCCCTCTTCTGGCAGCAGAAACACATCCAAGCCATGGAGATCCCCGTCAAGCGGGAAGTCGACCAGATCAAATCCGCCATGCCACGCTTCCTCGTCTTCCGGCTGCCCTTAGAAAATCAGCGCTTCGCTGCATTCCGAAAACGCTATTACCGGCCCGTAAAAAACATCGGCGGCTATGTGCAAATCTTCGAACGCCGGGAACCCGCTGCTCCCGCCCGCCGTTTAGAAAATAATTAAAATCAAGCTTGCTTTTTCCCTGCAATCCCTTATTTTTGCATTCGCTTTGAAAAGCAAGAATCAAGGCAAAAAAAAATAATCCGGGGGTATAGCTCAGCTGGCTAGAGCGCTTGCATGGCATGCAAGAGGTCGGGGGTTCGAATCCCCCTACCTCCACTTTACTACCATCGCCCGACTAAAAGGTACCGAAAGGTACCTTTTTTTATTGCAGCCAGGACGGCACATGAAGCGGATGCTTCTTCGGACGGCATGGCTGCAATAAAAAAACAGCCCGACAGGGCAGTCGGGTGATGGTAGTAAAAAAACCTCCCCCTCTTAATGCAGTGCAGCGAAGAGCAAAGAGGGCAACCACTCGGCGACGGAGAGCCGCCAATAAAACTAGAATGGCTT
>CAYNIT010000136.1:0-11677 GCA_964397205.1 uncultured Phaeodactylibacter sp.
TTAGTACCGGTTCCTACATTACCGCGGCACCTTCCCGGCACGACATCTCAATCAGGGCTCACTGAGCCTGCAGCAGCCTACGGCGCCATTCTTGTTCTTCCTCCGTCAGCTCCGGAGGCGGTGGCATTTCTTCATAATTGATGGATAGGTGGTAAAAAGCCCGCTCGTAGATGCTGTTCAGCGCTTCGCCCAGCTGCAATGGTACGTCTTCGTCTGGTGCTTTCAGCGGTATAGGTATGACGGGCAATGGCTCATTGAAATTGAAGGTTCAGATAGCGATTTGCTGCTGCGCCGCCCGCCACAGGCTGACTATATAATGGCTTTTCGGCAGATAGGGGTGCCGAATGGGGCGCTCGCCCCGGCGGATGAGGTCAATTTCCACCAGATGTACCCCGGCATTGTGCAGGCGGCGGCGCTTTTCCCGGTAGGGCTCTAAACCCGGCTGCCGTTTGTTTACCGGATACAACAGCTCTATGGCGGTAATCAGCTGATGGCGGCCTCTGTCTCTCAGCTCTACCACCGGAATACGGACTTCCACAGGCTCCGGAGAGGCAAGGGTAAGCGTGGCTGGGCTTATTTTCGCAGAAGTGCCGGCACCGTAGCTGGCTTCGGTCTCATGGGTCTGCTGAGAGCGCCGCAGCAACTCTACATCCGGATATAAGATCCCCACATCGCCGCCAGCGTTATCGTCCTGAATAGTATACAGCTCCAAACGAGCGGTGTAGTTCGGCTGAATAAGCGGTGCTAGGGCTTCTGCAATAGCCGCACTCATGCGGTTGTGCACATCCGGCCACAAGTAACCCTCCAAATAGGGATCCATACCAGGAAACGGTGATGCCATAGCTGGTCATTTCTCCAAATAACACTGCCCTCAGAGCATCGGTTCGGCTCAAGAGAGCTGAAATGCCTTGAGGTCCTCTATCTTGGCTGCCATCTCCTGGTAGCCGATCTCGTACAGCTGCTGGTACTTGTTCAGGTTGAGAATGGTATAGTTGCGCACCTCCGCCGGCTCTACCACCAGATCGCACAAGCTCAAGCTAGGCTGAGTATTGGCCAGGATAGACAAGTCGAAGCAGCGCTGCGCAATGCCAAAGACGTGCTGTATGGATTTCTTATCCACCTCGCTGCTGGGCATTACGTTAACCCCAATGACAAATTCGGTTTGCTGCCGGATGCTCTTGACCGGAATGTTTTCCAAAAGGCCACCGTCTACGTACAGCTTGCCGTCTATTTCGGTAGGTTGGAAAATCAGAGGGATCGCCGAGGAAGCCGTCACCGCATCGTAGAGCGGCCCGCTGCTGCGCACCTCGCAGGTGCCGGTATTGAGGCAGGCCATAGCTACATGCACCGGTAGCTTCAGAGCCTCAAAGCTGTCCTCCCCAATCAGCTCCTCCAGTTGCCGGCGCAGATAGCTGTGCTTGATCAGTCCAGCGTAGGGCAGCCCCATTTTGAACAGTTTGAACAAGCTGGCTTTTTTGACGAAAGACAGGATCTCTACCGGGGACTTACCCGCTGCGTAAAGCACTGCTACAATAGCACCGGCGCTTGTACCCGACAAGACATCCGGCCGGTAGCCGTGGTCCTCCATTGCCTGCAGCACGCCGATGTGGGCAATCCCTCTTGCCCCTCCCCCGGAGAGCGCCAGCCCTATTTTGTGATTTGGTCCCATCTGGTTGTTGCTAATACACTAATGCCCGGCTGCCCAAGAAGCAGCCAGGCAATAGTGTTGTAATGTCAGTCTAAAACGCCCAAATTACTGAATAATCAGCGGCTCCGTCCACAGGCGCTTACCGTTGCGGAACACCAGGGTGTACAGCCCCGGCGCCATTCCATCCAGCGAAAGCGTACGGGTACCCGCCTCCACCTGCATCAGGCGCAGCACCTCCTGGCCCAAGGCGTTGCGCAAGCTCAGCAGCGCCACATCGGTATCCAAAGCAATTGTCAGCTGCTCCCGCGCAGGATTGGGGAATACCTTAACAGCCGAGCCCAGCTTTTGGTCTACGGTGCTGCTGATGATGTCCAGGTCCTCCTCGTAGCGGGGCAGCAGCTGGTAGTCCGAGTCAAAGGGCGCTTCGCTATCAAACTGCCCGCCGATGCCCGTCAGATTGAACATCATGTCGCCCGGGCCTGCAGTGCCTGCCAAAGTAGTGCTGTTGTCCACTCGCACATTGAAGGTGCTGCTGCCGTCGGTGACCGCCACATTGAAGCTGCCGCCGGAATCATCCCAAGCCTGCGGGTCCACCAGGCTCAGGCCTTCGAGGCGCACCAACTGGGACTCGGTGCTTTCGTCCAGCGTTGTCACGGTAGTCGGCATCTGCAGCGCATTGCCCGAGCCCACAAACTCCAGCTCCTCAACGAAAATCTGGGTCAAACCGTTGAACTGATCGATCTCGCCGCGCAGTATGACCTCATCGCCTTCGGTAACGGTATAGCCAAAGTCATCGCTATTGTTGAAAACGCCGATGCCATCGCCATTATCGTCTATGATGGTAAATTGCAAGCCGTTGCCCCGGAGGTTGACGCCGTAGACGATGCCCTGCAGCTGACAACTCACGCCTAGGGAATCCGCCACGCCATCCGCATCCTCCGTAGTCACTTCGGCTATGGAATACACCGGATAATCGTCTGCTCCCTCGGGAACGTAGGGGTCGATGTCTTCCATATAGCGGGGCAACAACTGGTACCCCTCGTCAAAGGGAGCATCCGAGTCAAACTGCCCGCCGATGCCCGTCACATTGAAAGTGCCCGTAGGCGCCGGCATATCAAACAAATCCACATTATCGTCAATCCGGACAACAGTAGTATCACTGCCGTCGGTCACCTCTACGTTGAAGCCAGAGAAACCATCGCCCCACTGATCAGGGTCTACCAGGCTAACCTCTTCTACGGTGACCAGCTGCGACTCGGTGGACTCACCCAATGCAGTGGCCACCGTCGGCTGCTGCAGCGCATTGCCCTGCGACATCAGCAGTACTGTGTCCGCAGCAATTTGCAACAGGCCGTTGAATTGGTCAATTTCGCCCTGCACCACCACCATATCGCCCTCGTTGACATCGTAGCCGAAGTTGGTAACGCCGTTGAATACGCCGATGCCGTCGTTGGCATCATCGATGATCGTAAACTGCACGCCGTCCTCGCGCAGGTTGACACCATGGACGATGCCCTGCAGTTCGCAAGTTACGCCCAGGGAATCCGCCCCGCCGTCCGCGTCCACCGTCGTGACCTGCCCGATGGAATAAGCCGGGTAAGCGGTGGGGCAATCGACCGTTACAGTAACGGTAGCCGTATCACAGGCGTCGCTGTCGCAGATTTCGTAATCGAAGCTATCTTCAGCGCCGCAGAATCCAGCATCCGGCGTATAAGTAATGGTGTTGTCCCCATTGACCGCCGCCATACCGTTGGCAGGCATACCGACCAGTTCGAGGCTGTTCAGCCCGTTGGGCGTTTGGTCGTTGGCCAGCACATCGAGGGTGATAGCCATGTCTTGTTCGGTGGAAGCCACATCGTTGTTGGCAGCGATCATAGCCATACCGGAGGGATTGTAGGTGCCTACGGGTACGGGGATATCTGCTTCAGCATTGGTGGTTTCATCATCCAGGGCATCCGGGCCGCTGAAGCTCCAGTTGCTGAGGACAAAGGTGGTGCCGTCCGGGCCGGTGCCGTTCACGCGGTACGCCCAGCCGTCGGCGTATTCCCAGGGCTCCCCGGAGCCATCGGTGTTGATGTCTCCGAATACATCCACTACTTCGCCATTGAAGAACAGCTCAATGGCATCATCGCCATTGATGCTCATCGAGTTGCCCATCTCATCCGTGTAATCCGGCGCAAAACCAAAGAAGTCAGTGAAGCCCATCTCCTCGTCGGAGAGATAAATGTGTTCGCCGGCGCTGACCGACTCAGCGGGGAAGGTGTACTCTTCGCCATCGCTGCCGCCGCCGTTGGTAGCGGAGCCAATGCCGTAAGCGCTCAGGTCTGCAATATCGCTCAGCGCGTACAGCTCTACGCCTTTCGGCAAACCGCCGGTAAGCGGGCCATCGTACACCGCCGTAAGCACCAGCTGGCTGTTGGCAGATACGGCTTCCTCCACGGTGACGGTGCCCACCATGCCCAGGCCGACGTGCGGGTCGCACTGGTATTCGTAAAAACCGGCTAGGGTGAACACATGCTGATAAGTCCAGTCCTCGCCGGAGGCACCGCCGTTGCCGAAGCCCTCCGGGTTGTCCGGGTAAGTGCTCTGTTCGCCGTTGACGTTGTGGAAGCCGCCCAGGTTAGTCCAGGTGACGGTATCGCCAACGGTAATCGTTAAGTTTTCGGGCATGTAAAAGTTGCTCTGCACGTCCACCATATGGTTTTCTTGGGCGGATAGGCTGAGGGCCGCCGTCAACAGCAGAGCCATGAGTGTCAAGTTCCATTTCATAAACGATTGGGATTTTTAGCGTTGGATTAATGGGAAAAGCCCCGTTCAGCAAAAATAGCCAGAATGCCGCCCAAAAACGATGGAAGGGCCGCAAGAATTTGGCAAACCTATGGCCAAAGCCATTGTCCAAACTTTATTAGCCGGCACCGGGTGCTCCTTTACCAAAAATCTCGAGCCTGGCCGCCTGTAAAAAAGCAATATTCCACCATCAAGAAGCAAGGCACCAAAGGACAATATAAGCCTAATAGAAACTTAACTCGCTCTTAACATTCGAAAATTAAATTCGCCCCCGATTTTGGATTAATCATCTAATCATTCAAAACACTGAGTTTATGAAATTCCAGAAGTTTTTGAGCGTGCTGGGCACCCTGGCGTTGGCATTGCTGTTGCACAGCACGGCTGTAGCGCAGGGGGTGACTACCGCTTCTATGAACGGAGAGATTACGGACCAGAACGGCCAGCCCCTTATTGGCGCTAATGTACTGGCTACACACGTTCCCTCCGGAACGACCTACGGCAATGCTACCGATGCCAATGGTTTCTTTCGCCTTCCTAACCTTCGGGTTGGTGGCCCTTACCGCGTAAGAGTAACCTACACGGGCTACGAAGACACCGTCGAAAAGGGCGTCTACCTGAACTTGGGCCAAACCTACCAGCTTAATGTGGAAATGCGAGAGACTGCTATGGAGCTGGAAGGCGTGGAAGTAGTAGCCCTGCGCAACGATATCTTCGATGGCAACCGGGACGGACAAAAGACGGTAGTGGATGAGGAGACCATCAACAACATCCCGACCATTACCCGTTCCATTGGAGATTACGCCCGGTTCAATCCGCTTGCCAACATTACCGAAGACAGCGATGGCTTTGCCATTTCTTTGGCCGGCCAGAATAACCGCTACAACACCATTTATATAGATGGTGCCGTAAACAACGATGCCTTCGGCTTGGCAGACTCCGGCACCAACGGCGGCCAAACTGGAGCTAACCCGATTTCTATCGACGCTATTGAGGAGTTCACCATTGCAGTCGCTCCCTTTGACGTACGTCAGAGCGGCTTTGCGGGCGGTGCCATTAACGCCGTAACCCGTTCGGGCACCAACGAATTTGAAGGCTCTGCTTACTACTTCCTGCGCAATGAGGATCTAGCGGGCAAAACGCCAATCGAAGACGGCTCTGACATCGAGCGCACTAAGCTGGCTCCTTTTACAGCCGAAACCTACGGTTTCCGCCTGGGTGGCCCGATTATTAAGGACAAACTGTTCTTCTTCGTCAATGGTGAATTGCGCCGGGACGAAACGCCAATGCCTTTCCAGTTTGAAAACTACGAAGGCAATTCCGACCTATCTACCGTCAATGAGGTCATCAATCGGGTCAACAGCTTTGGCTATGACCCTGGCACATTTCTGAACAATGCCGCTACCCTCGAGACAGACAAGGTCATCGCTAAGATTGACTACGCCATCAATCAAAACCACAAGTTGTCTCTGCGGCACTCTTACACCAAAGCCGTTAACCTGGAAGCCCGCTCTTCTTTCCCGGGCGCTCTAAATTTCCAGAACGGCTCTGAGTTCTTCACTTCTACCACCAACTCTTCCGCTCTGGAACTGTCGAGCCTCTTCAGCAGCTCGCTATCCAACAGATTGGTTATCGGCGCTACAATTGTCCGGGACGACCGCGACCCGCTCGGCCAACCATTCCCAACCGTTGAGTTGCAGGATGGCGACAATGGCGAGTACAACTTTGGTGCGGAGCGTTTCTCCACCGCCAACTTGCTGAACCAGGATGTCATTACAGTGACCAACGACTTGGAGATTTACAAAGGCCGCCACAGCATTCTGGTCGGTGCAAACTTTGAATACTTCAATGCCGGCAACTTGTTCATCCGCAACAACTTCGGCCGCTATCGCTGGTTCGACGAGGAAGACGATGAAGGAAATATCATTGCAACTGGCGTTGAGCGCTTCCTGGACGGCGAGAATGCTGACCAGTTTGAACACAGCTTCTCCCAGGTAGACTTGGAAGCTGGCGACGATTCCGAGGCCATCGCTTCCTTCGAACAAATCCAGTTAGGCCTTTACTTGCAAGACGAATGGCAGGTAAGCCGGGACTTCAAACTGTCCGCTGGTATCCGCGCTGACATTCAGTCCTGGCCAACCGACCAGCCCCTGAACGAGCAGTTCAATGACCAAACCATTGATTCTATTCAAGCGGAAGGTTATGACCTCAAAGGTGCCCGCACCGGTTCCTTCATCGGCACTCAGGTGCTGTTCTCTCCACGAGTTGGATTCAACTACGACATTTCCGGCAACAACCGCACCCAGTTGCGTGGTGGCGCAGGCGTATTCACAAGCCGTATCCCACTGGTATGGCCCGGTGGCGCTTACAACAACTATGGATTCAACATTGGTGCCTACGAAACTACGGATCAGCCCTTTGAGCCTAATGTAAACAAGCAGGACCGCGGTCCGGACTTTGACTTGGACAACCCTGTGCCATCCGGTCAGGTTGACCTCTTTGCTGAAGACTTCAAGACCCCTCAGGTGTTTAAAGCTAACTTAGCAATCGACCACAAGTTCGGCAACGGTATTGTCGCTACGGTAGAAGGTATTTTCACTAAAGTCGTCAATGATGTTCGCTACGAAAACCTGAACCTGAAGATGTCCGAGCGCAATTTGACTGCGGGGCCGGACGATCGCCCGTTGTTCGAGGGGACACAGCCTGGCTTTGGTGATGACGTTATCGACGATAATTACAACTACATCATGCTGGCCAGCAACACCAACAAGGGGTACAGCTATAACATTGCCACTACCCTGAGCAAACGCTTCGCCAACGGCTTGGATGCCACGGTTTCCTACTCCTACAGCGATGCCTACAGCTTGTTCTCAGGCACTTCTTCTCAGAACAACTCCCAGTGGCGGTCGTATTACAACGTGAATGGTCGTAACTTTGAACTCGATGACCCCATGCGTTCCCCCTTCGCAGCTGGTCACCGCGTGTTTGGGCAGGTTTCTTATACCGTCGACTACCCGTTTACTACGTCGAATTCCGTTGGCGGAAAAACCAAGTTCTCCTTTAACTTCAACGGCCAGACCGGCGGATATTTCTCCTACGTAGTCGGAGCGCCTAACTTTTTGTTCATCGACGACGGCGGCTTTAGCAACAACGAATTGATGTACGTGCCCGAAAATTTCGAAGAGAGCTTCTTGGTTGACCTTACCGACGATGACGGCAATGTTTTGTACACTGCTGAAGAGCAATGGGAGATTCTCGATGCCTACATCGAAGACGATGCCCACCTTAGCGACCGCCGCGGAGATTATGCGCGCCGCAACGGTGGCGTTATCCCCTTTGAGTTCGTAGTAGATGCCCGCTTGCTGCAAGATTTCTACATAGAAATGCCCAATGGCAAGCGCAACATCATTCAGCTTTCGGTTGATGTCTTCAACCTGACCAACTTGCTGAATAAAAACTGGGGGCGCCGCCGTTTTGCGGGCAGCTTCGGCAACTACAATTTGATCAACCTGCGCGGTAATACCCTCGGCAGCAATACCACACCGAGCTATACTGTCAACGAAGAGATTTTGGAAGGCGACGAGCCCTGGAACAACCGCATCGACGACTCTGGCTTCCGCAGCTCTCGCTGGCAGATGCAAGTTGGCTTGCGCTACATCTTCGAGTAAGAGCTATTGAATAAGCTTATGGATCGGCCACTCTGAAGAGACGGCCACGCTAGCGAGCAGTTGCATTTTTTTGCAGCTGCTCGCTTTATTTTTTTGTTTCATATGTAACAAAGCCCCGCCTGCCTCGTTTATAGGATTGACAAATGCACAAAACACAAAAACTAAATGGCAATTGAAGCAATTGCCCCCGCTTGCTCGTCTTAATTGATTTTGCCCCTCTCAGTTAAGATCAGCCATTTTACAACCTAAACAAATATGAGACCCTTTCCTGCTCTAATTGCAGTAGCACTGCTTTGGTTCCAAGCCACTGCACAAAACCCCAGCATCGCCCAGCCAAACCCTGGCCGGGTCCAATTAACCAGCCAAAAAACACAGCTTTTTGTCAGCGCCCACCGGGGCGGCCGGTTTTTGCCGGGATTGCCGGAAAATGCCCTGCCTACCTTCAGGCATACGCTTAGAAAGGTGCCGGCGATCATCGAATGCGACGTAAACATGTCCGCCGACAGCGTCCTTTTGCTGATGCACGACCAAACGCTAGACCGTACGACTACCGGAAGCGGCAGAGTGATGGAGACCGATTGGAAAACCATCCGAAGCTTGCGGCTCAAGGACGATTTTGGCAATGTGACACCCTATAAAGTCCCCCGGCTCAGCGAAATACTGAAATGGAGCTTCGGCAAGACTTATCTGATGCTCGATGTAAAACGGAAAGTGCCCTTTGACCGGGTTATCCAAATGGTAAGGGCAGCCGGCGCCGTGAAGCATGTAGCACTGATCACCTACAATTACGAAGATGCCGTAAAGGCTTATCTAATAGACCCCAGAATCAAACTGTCCGTAGTTATCCGCAACGAAGCAGAACTGGAACGGTACCTCAATGGGCCAATCCCCACAGAACAACTGCTGGCATTTACCGGGCTCACAGCACGCTCTAAATCCTTCTACCAGAGGCTGAAAAAACACGGCATTATTACCATGCTAGGTACAATTGGCAACCTAGACAACAAAGCCAAAGCTAAGGGAAATGCCGTCTACCAGGAGCTGAAACGCCTGGGTATTGACATCTTTGCCACCGACCGCCCGGAAGCCGTATACCAGGCGCTCCGCCATGACTAATTGACACGATGCAGCTTTAAATCGTATGCCAATACCTCTCTGGCGTTCCGGTTCCAACTCCGAGCAGGCAACAGCAATAAAATCTCGCCCTCTTCCTTAATCAGCGGCAGGCCTATGCGCAAACCCGTGATTGAGGTTTGGGCAAGGTTGATTTCCTTCAGGTTATTGGTATCTGCTTGTTCAACCACAGTGCCATCTAGCAAAAAGGAAGTTAAGCTGACCTGCACTTGCGAAAAAGAATTGGGCTGCGCACCACTGCCCTCTTCCCGAATGAAATAGTAAACCCCACTTTCGTGCCGGGTAGCATCGATATTTTCTTCTTCTATATAGGCTAAAATATCAGCTTCATTCTGTTCGGCTATCTCCTGAGCAGTAGTCTTCTGGCGTTCACAAGAAGCGTACAGCAGCACTGAGGAGGATAAAATAAGAAGTAGTATGGCTCTCATGCTTGAATTTTTTGCAAAAAAACGGAAAATTCCGCTTTCCGCTAAGATAAAGTATTAGTTTACTGGCCAAAACAAATTCCTATGAATGATGACTTTTGTGTCTTCTTGGACGCAGGGCACGGCGGCGTTGACCCACAGGGGCGCTATACTACTGCTCCCGGCAAGCAGTTTCAGCATGGATCAGGGGAATTTCACAATGGCAGCTGGTTCTACGAAGGTGTCTGGAACCGCCAATTGATGGCAAGGGTACGGCAAAAACTGGAGCGCCTCGGCATCCCCTATCTACCAGTTTATCACGAATACCTGGACTTCCCGCTGGAGTACCGCGTCGCTCAGGCCAACTGGTACTACCGCAATTACCGGCGGGGCATCTTCCTCAGCGCCCACGCCAACGCCTCGGGTGTCAATGCACGCGGCTTTGAAATCTACACTTCCCCCGGCGTAACGGATTCCGACCGCATCGCCGATTACCTCTGGGATAATGTGGAGGACCTGTTGGGCGACCGCATCGTGATGCGGCAGGACTTGTCCGACGGCGACCACGACAAGGAAGCCCGTTTCTACGTACTCGTCCGGACCGTCATGCCCGCCCTGCTGATTGAGCACTTGTTTTTCGACAACTTCTACGATGCCCGCCTGCTTATGGATGAGGAAATCGTAGACCGCTTCAGCGAGGCGCAGGTAAGGTCAATCATTCAGTACGCAAACCGGCAGTAGCATTGCTCCAAAAGGGCGCAAAAAAAGAAGCCCCTTAGGTTCCGCGCGGAAGCCAAGGGGCTATCTTGTTCACAGTCTGTCTAAAGCTGCCAGCTTACTGCTTGATGAAGCGGAATACTTTTCTTCCAGATTCTTCAAAGCGCAGCTCGATGGTATACATGCCTTTCGGCAAATCTCCAACCTGCAGTTGCTGCAACATCGTGCCAGCGCTGAGCACGCCCTGCTGAAGCACCTGGCCCAATTCGTTGCGGAGCGCGAAAGGCGCATCCTCCGGGAAGGGCTGATTGGTCTCAATGTTGATCAGCTCATCCGCCGGGTTGGGGAATACGTTGACCAGCAGCTCGTCGGGACGGCTGTCCGAACGGTTACGCAATTGGTTGCTGGCAAAGGCGCTGCTGCTGCTGCCATCTGCACTGACGAAAGCGAATTTAGCTTCCACTTCATCGCCAGGGACAAAGGCTTGAAGCGCCAACCCAACCTCTACGCAGTCGTTCAATCCAGGGATGTACTTGGAACGGTACAGGATATAGTTGATGCCGTCAGAAGAAGCGTAAAGTTTCACATAACGGCCGCCGAAGGCAGTCGCTTCGCTTTCCAAACGGACCCAAAACGGCAGAGCAATAGAATAAGCTAATTCTGTCATGCCCATACCCCCGTCTTGATTGGTAAAGTCTACCCGTGTCAGGTTAGAAGGCATAGCAGGCGTGTTGCCCCTGACCAACTGGAATACACTGGCGTCCTTATCTCCAGTACCATTGCGGATAGCCAAACCTTGCCAGCCGTTCGGTGTAAACTGGGTGATCTTGGCGGTCAATGTGATGTCTCCGCACAGCTCCTGATACACAAACTGGAAATTGTCGGAAGAATTCGGGAAAGCGGCGCCGTCGGAAGTCAGCGTAAACTCCCCCTCATTATCGCAAGGCGCAAAAGTGGCATCGCCTTCGCTCTGACCCAGTTCTTCCTCCTCCCAAGGCTCAGGCAGCGCGCTGCCTTGCTCTACGGTGATGCCGGCTACACAGGTAGATTCGTTGCCGCAATCGTCCTGCGCGCTTACCGTCACCGGTATCGTCTGGCCCAGGTCATCACAAGAGAACTCGCTCTGGCTGAAACCAGTAACCGTCACATCGCTACAGTTGTCAAAGGTGTTCGCCAAGTCAAGGGCATCGTCCTCCATCAAGGTGTAGAATCCGTCCGGCTCCAGGAAGATGGTGTTGTCCTCACAAGCCAGCGTCGGAGCAATGTTGTCTTCAACCGTGATCGTCTGATCCTTGGAAACAGAGTTGCCGCAGTCGTCTGCC
>CAYNIT010000137.1:0-11672 GCA_964397205.1 uncultured Phaeodactylibacter sp.
CGTGCAAAAAAACGAGTCTAAATCGGTAAGTTATTGTTGCGCGACCCCTTAGGAGGCGTACAGCCCGATCAAGTTCTCCAAGTCGTTTTTAATTGCTTCCGTTGTTCATGCCGCTTGACGGCAAAGCGCAGCAGCTCCTCGATCAGGTCGGGGTAGGGGAGCCCGGCTGCTTCCCACAGCTGCGGATACATACTGATGTTGGTAAAGCCCGGCAGGGTATTGACTTCGTTGACGTAAATTTCGCCGGCAGGCGTAAGGAAGAGGTCTACCCTTGCCATGATCTCGCATTCCAGCGCTTTGTAAGCCTGCAGGGCGGTTTCCTGCAGTCGCTTGAGCTGAGCGGCGTCCACCTGTGTAGGGATGAGCAGTTGCGCCGTGTTTTCATCCTCGTATTTTGCATCAAAGGAGTACTCCTCGGGCGTAACAATCTCGCCCACCTCGGTTGCCTGCGGGTGCTCATTGCCCAGGACGGCGCATTCCAGCTCCCGCCCCTCGATCATCTCCTCGATCATCACTTTGCGGTCGTACTGAAAAGCATCTGACAGGGCAGTGGCGAATTGCCCTGCATTCTTGACTTTATGCACGCCTACCGAAGAGCCCATATTCGCTGGTTTGATAAAGATCGGGCTGCCCAGTTCTCTGCGGATGGCTTCGTAGTCGAGCTGATCGCGCTCGTGAGCCTGCGCTACTATACCGCGCGCCACCTTGAGCCCGGCTTTTTGCAACAGCCGTTTGGCTACGTCTTTGTCCATGGCAATGGAAGAGCTCAGGACATCGGGGCCCACAAAGGGGAGGCCGAGCGTGCGCAGCAGCCCCTGCGTGATCCCATCCTCGCCCATCGGGCCGTGCAGAATGAGGAAGATGGCATCGAGCTGCGCAATCGGCTGCTGATTGTCGAGCCGGATGATCTGCCCCCGTTCCCGGCCGGGCACTAAGGCGAGCGGTACGCCAGCATTTTCCGGCACGTATTTGCCCAGTTGCGTTTCCTCAAGCAGCCGCCACTGCCCTCGGGGGTCTACACCGATCAGCAGTACTTTGAAGCGGTCTCTTCGGAGCGCTGCCAAGACATTCTTGGCAGAACGTACAGATATTTCGTGTTCTGGGGATTTGCCCCCGCAGAGTACAGCAATAGTTTTCACATCGCAGGTTTTGCTGCAATTTGCAAAAAAAATCCCCACTCGGCGGTGCCGGGCAGGGATTTACAGTATTTTATATTATCCTTTATCCATTCATAGAGGTGAGGAACTCCTCGTTGCTTTGTGTGCTCACCATGTGCTTGCGCAGGAACTCGAAGGCTTCATCCGGCTTCATGTCAGCCAGGTGGTTGCGCAGGATGAACATGCGCTGAAGCGTGTCCTTGTCCAGCAGCAGGTCCTCGCGGCGGGTGCTCGACTTGGTGAGGTCGATAGCCGGGTAGAGGCGCTTGTTGGCCAGAGAGCGGTCAAGCTGCAGCTCCATGTTGCCGGTACCCTTGAATTCTTCGAAGATCACGCCGTCCATCTTGGAGCCAGTATCGATCAAGGCGGTCGCCAGGATGGTCAGGGAACCGCCATCCTCGATATTACGAGCGGCACCAAAGAACTTCTTCGGTTTGTGCAGGGCATTGGCTTCCACACCACCGGAAAGTACCTTGCCGGAAGCCGGCGCAACAGTGTTGTAAGCCCGTGCCAGGCGCGTGATAGAGTCCAGCAGAATGACTACATCGTGCCCGCTTTCTACCAGCCGTTTGGCTTTTTCCAAGACGATGCCCGCTACTCGAACGTGGTTGTCCGCAGGCTCATCAAAGGTGGAGGAGACAACTTCCGCCTTTACGCTGCGCTTCATATCCGTCACTTCCTCCGGGCGCTCGTCGATCAGCAGTACGATCATATAGCACTCGGGGTGGTTTTTGGCCACCGCGTTGGCGATATCTTTCAGCAGGAACGTTTTACCAGTTTTGGGCTGCGCTACGATCAGGCCACGTTGCCCTTTGCCGATGGGCGTGAACAAGTCGATCATGCGGTTGCCGATGTCTTTCCCGGTTGGAGAGGCAGTCAGGGAAAACTTCTCTGTGGGGAATAGCGGCGTGAGGTAGTCAAACGGTACCCGGTCCCTTACATCCTGCGGGGCGAGCCCGTTAATTTTGGATACCCGAAGCAGGGCAAAGTACTTCTCGCCTTCCTTAGGCGGGCGTATAGCTCCCCGGACGGTATCGCCGGTGCGCAGGCCAAATAGCTTGATTTGAGAAGGCGACACGTAGATGTCATCCGGAGAAGTGAGGTAATTGTAATCGGAAGAGCGCAGGAAACCGTAGCCATCGGGCATCATTTCCAGGATGCCTTCGCCTTCGATTATCCCGTCGAGCTCAATATCGAATTTCTCCTTTTCTTCCTCTTTTTGCTTCTGAGGGGGCTGATGTTTGCCGCCTTCATCGTCCCGCTTTTTATCGTCGCCGCGCTTTTTGTCATCGTCCCGCTTTTTGTCGTCGCCGCGGTTTTTGTCATCACTGCGGTTTCTGTTGCTGTCGTCGCGGTTTTTGTTGCTGCGGTCGTCTTGATCACTAGAGGCGGATCTGTCATTGGCATCCTCTTTAGAAGAGCCGCCGGAGCGGTCTTCATCCGCTACCTTAACCACGCGGCGAGAGCGGCGGCGGGAGCCGCCTCTTTCGTCGTCCTCTCCCCTGTCGTTGCCGCGTTTGTCGTCGGGAGACTTGGGAGATGAACGGCGGCCGTTCTCTTTTTTCGCGCGGGTGCGCCTGCCAGAGCGGTTGGGTTTTTCTTCTTGCTGTTGCTCTTGCTCTTGTTGATTGTTTTCGCCGGCATTTTGGCCGTTAGAGTCACCGGAAGCCGCTTGGTGATCAAGGATCTTGTAGATAAGCTCTTGTTTGTTAAGTCGTTTGTAACCTTTCAGCCCCAGCTTTTCTGCCAGCTCCCGCAGTTCGGGAACAAGCATGTAGTTCAACTGTGAAATATCCAACATAATATAATCGTGTGTTACTGAGTGTTAGAATTGAAAATAGACGTAGTTTAGTTAATAGATTATTACATCCAGGGAAAAGTTGTGGAAAAGAATAGCAGAGAATGCTTGCATTTCAATCAAGGGCTACTAACTAACCCTTTAACGGTCATCCACCAATACTTCTCTAAAAATAAAAGCCGAATAAAGTGGAATAGAGATGGTAGCACCCGAAATGTAACAGGGGGCTATGATGCAAATAGTGGTGTGCCTTTACGCTTTGGTGCCACAAAAATACATTTAATTTCTCAATTCAAATAGTATCTTTGCAAAAAAAAGAACCAATTTTTGATTCTAAAGTTCACCGCCCATTCCTTTTTCCATATACGAGCCAACTAAAAACGACCCATGCTTGAACTTAACTACTTGAGAGCCAATGCAGAAAACGTTAAAAATGGCCTTAAGGTCAGGAATTATCCACCCGAAGAGCTAGATGTTGTAGACCGCATCCTGGAATTGGACGATCGCCGCAAAGCACTGCAAACGAAGCTGGATAAGATGCTGGCGGAGCGCAAAGCGCTGTCCAAAGAAATTGGCGATTTGTTCAAATCTGGGCAGCAGGAAGCCGCCGAAGAAAAGCGCGAGCGGGTCAATGCCATCAAAGAGGAAGTAGGAGAGGTAGAAGAGGGGCTCGCTTCGGCGAAGGTTGAGTTGGAGGAGGCTTTATATACAGTGCCCAATGTGCCCCACGAATCCGTCCCGCCCGGCAATACAGACGAAGACAACGAGGTGTACAAGGATTGGGCTGCTGCCTTGCCGGAGCTGCCGGAAGGGGCGCTGCCCCACTGGGAGCTGGCCAAGCAGTACCCCTTGTTCGATATGGAATTGGGGACCAAGCTGACGGGTTCCGGCTTTCCGCTTTACCGCGGCAAAGGGGCGCGCCTGCAACGGGCTTTGATCAGCTTCTTTCTGGATGAGGCTGCCCGCGCTGGGTACGAAGAGGTGCTGCCCCCCCTGCTCGTCAACGACGCTACCGCCCGGGCCACTGGGCAGCTGCCAGATAAAGAGGGGCAAATGTACCATGCCGAACGGGATGACCTGTACCTCATCCCCACGGCAGAGGTGCCTATTACTAATGTATACCGCGATGTCATCCTGCAGAAGAGCGACTTCCCCATCAAAATGACAGGGCATACGCCTTGTTTCCGCCGGGAAGCAGGCTCCTACGGCGCTGACGTGCGCGGCCTGAACCGCGTGCATCAGTTTGACAAAGTAGAGATTGTGCAGATACAGCATCCTGATAAGTCCTACGAGACTTTGGAAGAAATGATGGAGCATGTCGGCAGTTTGCTGGACAAGCTGGAGCTACCCTACCGCATCCTGAGGCTCTGTGGGGGCGACCTTGGCTTTACCGCTGCATTGACCTTCGACTTTGAGGTCTACTCAGCGGCGCAGCAAAAGTGGCTGGAGGTGAGTTCCGTCTCTAATTTTGAGACCTATCAGAGCAATCGCTTGAAGCTGCGGTTTAGAGACGGGAAGCAAACGAGACTGGCGCATACGCTCAACGGTTCTGCCCTGGCGTTGGCCCGCGTAGTAGCGGCGCTTATCGAAAACAATCAAAGGGCGGAGGAAATTGCTATTCCTAAAGTGTTACAGGACTATACAGGCTTTAGCCGAATTGAAAAGGATTAAGACCATGTTGGGACTTTGGTCTTTAGTCGAAAATGATTCATTTTTTGCTTAGACGAGTCTTTGACCCCAGACGCTGACGGTCTGGACTGTAAGCCCGACATTTATCGTCGGGGGGCGCAGGTTCGGGATCATAGCAGCGCTATGAAGCCCGGTTCTGTAACGAAGTATTAGCAAACCTGCCTGCGTGTCGAACACTTCGGCAGGCAGAAAAGTGCAGTTTGCAAACCAATTACTAAAGTCTCAACATGGTCTAAGTCCGTTTGCTACACCATACAAAACCATTGCAATTATGGGAGCTTACTATGGCTACATCATTATAGCCGGCTTGCTTTCCCTGGCCGGCGCTTACGTCAGCCGTCGCTTACAGAGCAAGTTCAAGCGTTACAGTCAGGTGCCGCTGCCGGCGGGGATGAGCGGCAAGGAAGTGGCGGCCCGCATGTTGGGCCACTACGGCATTCAGGATGTCAAAATCGTAGAAGGGCAGGGCATGCTTACCGACCACTACAACCCGCTGAGCAAAACCGTGAGCCTCAGCCCAGGGGTTTATCGGGGCAACAGCATTGCATCCGCCGCGGTCGCTGCCCACGAGTGCGGGCACGCCGTGCAGCACGCTAATGCCTACAGCATGCTGCAAGTGCGGTCGGCGCTGGTGCCGGTAGTGAATGTATCGGCTCGGGCGCAGCAGTTCTTGCTCATCATTGCGTTTCTGACGCTTTCTACGATGCCTTCCATCATGTTGATCACCATTATAGCCTTTGCCATCACCACCCTCTTCAGCCTGGTGACGCTTCCGGTCGAATTCGATGCCAGCAAGCGAGCCCTGGCTTGGCTAGACAGCAGCGGGGTAGCCCGCGGGCAGGCCTACGACGGCGCCAAAGATGCGCTGTGGTGGGCAGCGATGACTTATGTCTCGGCTGCCCTCTCTTCTCTGGTGATGCTGCTGTACCTGATCCTGCGCTACGCCGGCGCTTCCAACGACTGATGGCGGCACTTCTGGGGGCGTGTGCGGGGACGGAAATGAAATTTTGCCCCGCGCACTATTCCAAATTCCCTACTTTTGTGCCATATTATGAATTTATTTTGTAAGCAACGAAAACAATAACACTCATGCAGGAAGATGTCGATGCGCAGGTGAAGGATGCCAAAACAGCGATGGATAAATCCTTCAAGCACCTGCAGCAAGAACTGGTTAAAATTCGTGCCGGGAAAGCCTCTCCCGATATGCTGCACGGCATAATGGTGCCTTATTATGGCAACCCTACACCTCTGAATCAGGTCGCTAATGTCACTACCTCCGACTCCAAAACGCTGGTCATTCAGCCCTGGGAGAAAACCATGATCGCCCCGATCGAAAAAGCCATCTTTGAGGCCAACCTGGGCTTAACCCCTCAGAACGACGGGGACCTCATCCGCATTAACGTTCCCGCTCTTACGGAGGAGCGCCGCAAACAGCTTGTTAAACAAGCCAAGTCGATCGGAGAAGACACCAAAGTCAGCCTGCGCAGCATTCGCCGCGATGCCATGGAGCACGTAAAGAAAGCAGTGAAGGAAGGATACC
Source organism: uncultured Phaeodactylibacter sp. (assembly GCA_964397205.1). Lineage (GTDB taxonomy): Bacteria > Bacteroidota > Bacteroidia > Chitinophagales > Saprospiraceae > Phaeodactylibacter. The sequence goes on from CAYNIT010000137.1 coordinate 6,185, forward strand.
CGGAGGATGCGGGCAAACGCAAAGAAGAGGAAGTGGAAAGCATGACCAAGCAGTACGTCGAAAAAGTGGATGCTACCGTGGATGCCAAGGAGAAGGATATAATGAAGGTGTGATTTATCCGCTCTGCAATTTGCCTGTTCCCGGTAATAAGCTTACCTTTGCCACGCTTTTGAAAAAGCAGGTTCGCCCACAGCATCGAGCGCCGCTTTTGGGGTTTTACAGTGGGTAAAATTGCCCTTTCTAAAGCACTACTGACCGAAAAGAAACAGCAATATAATGAAGCGTACATATCAACCTTCGCGTCGAAAGCGTAAAAACAAGCACGGCTACCGCGCTCGTATGAGCAGCAAAAATGGCCGTAAGGTATTGGCTCGCCGCCGTGCCAAGGGACGCCACAAGCTTACCGTCTCCGACGAGAAGCGCTTGAAGTAATCTCGCCCCTTCGAGCATGTTTGGAGCTTGTTCCTGTTGCAAATCGACGCTTTATGCTTGCCTACCTGACGGGTGGCAGGTAGGCATACATCCTTGATTTTCACGACGAAACCGCTCCAAACAAGCTCTTATTGGGAAAAGAAAAGCCGAGTAGTGCCTAATGCATTGCTCGGCTTTTCTAGCTCGGCCCATACCGGGCTCGTCTCGTGCGGCCCGTCTATCCACAAGCGGTTTCACTCCACAGCCTGCTCTGCTGGCTGTTCCAACACATTTCGTTCAATCTTGCGCAGCGTCTTCAGGGCCGCTTGTAGATTCTTCACATTGTCTTTAGTCAGCAAAAAGTGCCGCGTAGACTTTTTGAAGCCCAAGCCCAGGCGATGGCCTTCCTGCTGCACATAGGCCAGCGTGCGCTGGAACAACTCGCTCTCGTAAAAAGGGGACTGTGGGTTTTCCACGAAATAGCAGCGCAGTTTATTGTTTTTAAGAATGAGGCGCTCAAAGCCCAGCTGTCGGCAAACCCAGCGGAGGCGCAGGCCGTCGAAGAGCTCTTTCACCCGGTCAGGAACCGGCCCGAACCGGTCTCGCAGCTTTGCTTCGAATGCCGACAGTTCTTCCTCAGTTTCCAGGCTGTCCAGCTCTGTGTACAGGTTAAGCCGCTCCTGTATGCTGCTCACATATTCGTCTGGGATGAGCATCTCGACATCGGTGTCGATCTGCACTTCCCGCACGAACTGCCAGTTGTTCTCCAGCTCTTCTTTGAAGACATCCTTGAACTCATTTTCCTTTAACTCTTGAATGGCTTCCTCTAGTATTTTCTGGTAAGTCTCATAGCCAATATCCGCTATGAAGCCACTCTGCTCCCCTCCGAGCAGGTTGCCCGCGCCCCGGATGTCGAGGTCCCGCATCGCGATGTTGAATCCGCTGCCCAAATCAGAGAATTCCTCCAGTGTTTTCAGCCGTTTTCGAGCCTCTGTAGTCAGGGTAGAGACAGGAGGCCTGAACAAGTAGCAGAACGCTTTTTGGTTGGAACGGCCCACCCGCCCGCGCAGTTGGTGCAGGTCGCTCATGCCGAATTGGTGCGCGTTGTTGATGATCATCGTGTTGGCGTTTGGGATGTCCAGGCCGGTTTCGATGATATTGGTGCACACCAGCACATCGTAGCGGCCGTCGATGAAGTGGATCAGTGTCTTTTCCAGCTCCTTCGGGTCCATTTGCCCGTGCGCTTTGGCAATCTCGACATCCGGGCACATGCGGCGGACCATGGCGGTGACATCAGGTAAGGTCTTTACCCGGTTGTGCACAAAGAAGACTTGCCCGCCCCGGTTGATTTCGTAGTAGATGGCTTCCTTGACGACCTCATCGTTGAAAATGCGGACTTCAGTGTGAATGGGCTGCCGGTTGGGCGGCGGCGTTCGGATGATGGAAAGGTCGCGCGCCGCCATTAGCGAAAACTGCAGGGTCCGGGGGATGGGCGTAGCCGTCAGCGTAAGGGTGTCTACATTCACCTTGATGTTGCGCAGCTTTTCTTTGGCAGCCACGCCGAACTTCTGCTCCTCATCGATGACGAGCAGCCCAAGGTCTTTGAACTTCACCTTCTTATTGAGCAGGGCGTGGGTGCCGATAACCAGGTCGAGTTCTCCTGATTCCAGCTTTTTGAATATGGCGTTTTTCTCTTTCGTGCTTCGAAAGCGATTAACGTAATCGATGCTGACCCCAAATTCTTCCAGCCGCTCTTTGAAGGTTCGGAAGTGCTGCAGGGCAAGGATCGTCGTTGGCACCAGCACAGCGACTTGCTTCCCGCCGATGATGGCTTTGAAGGCAGCCCGGATGGCCACCTCCGTTTTGCCAAAACCCACATCCCCGCAGATCAGGCGGTCCATGGGGTGGGCATTGGTCATGTCTTCCTTCACGTCCTTGGTCGCCTTAAGCTGATCGGGGGTGTCCTCGTAGATGAAAGAAGCCTCCAGCTCGTTCTGCAGGTAGCCATCCTGCGGGAAAGCGAACCCATCGGAGGCCTTGCGCTTGGCGTAGAGCTTGATCAGCTCCCCTGCGATGTCCTTGACTTTTTTCTTAGTCCGGCGCTTGAGGTTTTTCCAGGCATCGGAGCCCAGTTTGTCCACCTTTGGAGTCGTGCCTTCTTTGCCGACGTACTTGGAGATTTTGTGCAGCGAGTTGATGCTGACGTACAGGATATCGTTGTTTTTGTAAATCAGCCGCACCGACTCCTGTATGTGCCCGTTGATGTCGATCTTCTGCAAGCCGGAATACTTGCCTACGCCGTGGTCGATGTGTGTCACATAGTCTCCAGGCTGCAGCTCGCGCAACATACGCAGGTTGAGCGCCTGATCGCGAGTGAAGCCCCGGCGTAGCTTATAACGGTGGAAGCGTTGAAAAATCTGGTGGTCGGTATAGCAGGCGGTTTTCAAATCAAGGTCGAGAAAGCCCTGATCAATGGATTTGGGTATGGGGTGAAAATCAACCTTGGCTTCCAGGTCCTCAAATATGGCGTGGAAACGTTCGATCTGCTTGGGGTTTTCCGCGAACAGGTAGTTGTCGATGCCCGCTTTTGTATTCTCATCCAAGTGCTCGATCAGCAGCTTGAAGTTCTTGTTGAAACTAGGCTGCGGCCGTGTGGTGTAGACAATGCGCTCGCTAAACGCTATAGGTTGGGCACTGTCCGATAGCCCGATGATTGGAAACCCTTGCACATCGTCGATAATTTCGCGCGGCCGTATAAAGGCGCGGTCGCGAAAAATTTCCTTGAGCTCTTCCTCTTCCAGCAGGGCAATACCCTTGGCAAATTCCTCTGCTTTGTCGAAGCACTGCGTCAGCTTATCCAGCAGCACCTGAAAATCCCTGACCCAGACAGCAGTACCCTCAGGCAGTATGCGAAGCATGGATACCTTCTGCTCCTGGGAAAACCGGGTGTTGATATTGGGAATAATGGCTACGGCCGCTATGTTCTGCACCGACAGCTGGGAGGTGGGGTTAAAGGTACGGATGCTTTCCACCTCTTCATCGAACAGCTCGATGCGGTAGGGGTACTCATTGCCAAATGAGAATATATCCACGATGCCGCCCCGTATGGAAAACTGCCCTGGCTCGTATACGAAGTCTTCTCGGGCGAAGCCGTATTCCACCAGCACTTCGATGAGGAAATCGACATCCAGCTCTTCCCCCTTTTTGATGTCTATGCGCCTTTGGTTGAGGACTTGCGGTGCAACGACTTGCTCGAAGAGCGCCTCCGGATAAGTGACCACGATTTCTCCCGAGCCAGGCGAGTTCACCACCTTGTTAATGGTCTCGGTGCGTTGCAGTACGTTGGTGTTGTTGATGGCCTCGAAGTGCATAGGCCGTTTGAAGGAGTCCGGGAAGAAACGTACTGATTTGCCTGGAAGGAGGTTGTCCAGATTGTTTTGCAGGTAAGCGGCTTCCTCTTTGTCGTTGGCAATGAAAAGATGGTTGCGGGCTTGCTCCTTATAGCTGCCCGCCAGTATGAATGCAGGTTGAGCCCCCGCCGTTCCGCTCAGCTGCAAGCGAGCTGGCGCCTCTTCGGCAAGGGCTTTATTGATGCGTTGGGTCCGTTCGTCTTGCCGGTAATGGTTATGTAACTGTTCGAGCTTGCTGTTGTTTTCCACGGGCACAAAAGTAATGCATGAAAGCCGAATATCCCGCCGCGGGGCATCCGGCTGCAGGGGTGGGCATTCCCCTGTGATTTTTATTTCCAAGTGGGAAACAGATGTGCCGGTGGATGGTTTCAGCGGCTTCCTATTTCGCGCTTCGCTCCCTCCGTTTTGGCCCCTGCCTGCCCCGTCTTGTGTGGCAAATCACGGAAACAAAAATTCAAGTTGTTTACCTTTGCCTTAAAACCTACGAATAATGAAAAAACTATTCTTCTTCCTGCCGCTGCTCCTATTGGCGGCCACTTCCTGCCAAAGCCAGGGTTCAGGAGAAAGCCAGGAAAACGTGCTGCTCCCGGAGGCTTACGAAGCTAAATTGGACGCGCTGGAAGAGGTGCAGCTGCTTGATGTGAGAACGCCCCGGGAGTACGAGGGCGGCCATATCGTGGGTGCGGTCAATATCAATTACTTTGATGACGACTTCCTGCAGCAGACAGAACAACGTTTTGAGAAAAACCAACCCGTGCTGCTGTACTGCCGCTCTGGCAACCGCAGCGCCAAGGCAACTGAAAAAATGAAAGCAGCGGGGTTTAAAGAGATTTATGACCTGGAGGGAGGTTATAAAAAATGGAGCAAGCGGTGAATGTTGAACCTTTAGGCTGCATGGGGCAAAAACGCTTAAACAAAAACGCCAAGCCGCTGTTTTTCCCTTGATTCACCAAATAAGCAAGCGTCTTGGCAAAGAAAGTCATCGTTATTGGGTCAGGGTTCGCAGGACTCTCCGCTGCAACTCATCTTGCCCAGAAGGGCTATAAGGCCACTATTTTAGAAAAGAACAGCGTCCCCGGCGGCAGAGCCAGGAAGTTTGAAGCAGAGGGCTTCACTTTCGATATGGGGCCCAGTTGGTACTGGATGCCCGATGTTTTTGAGCAGTACTTTGCGCAGTTTGGCAAAAAGCCATCCGATTACTACGAGCTGGTCCGGCTCGACCCTTCCTATGAAGTGGTGTTCGGCAAAGGCGACAGCATGGAGGTGCCGGCGGATATGAAGGAGCTGGAAGCCATGTTCGAGCGCTACGAGCCAGGCAGCAGCCAAAAGCTGCGGCAATTTCTGAAAGAGGCGCAGTACAAATATGAGGTGGGCATGAATGAGTTCGTCCACAAGCCTTCCCATTCCATTATGGAATTTGCGGATGCCCGCATCCTGATGAGCCTGTTCCGCCTGCAGATGTTCACCTCGATTTCCAGGCACATCCGCAAGTTGTTCAAACACGAGCAGCTTATCCAACTGCTGGAGTTTCCAGTGCTTTTCCTAGGCGCTACGCCGAAAAATACACCAGCTCTCTACAGCATGATGAATTACGCTGACATGGCACTCGGTACTTGGTATCCCATGGGTGGCATGCACAAAATTGTAGAGGGGATGGTGGCAGTAGC
>CAYNIT010000138.1:0-11652 GCA_964397205.1 uncultured Phaeodactylibacter sp.
TTAGCGTGCAAAAGAACGAGTCTAAATCGGTAAGTTATTGTTGCGCGACCCCTTACGCCCAATGGCGATGGCACCAACGATCAATTCAGCTTATTGCAAATTGCCCTCTGGAAAGTTACCAGCTGCGCATTTTCAACCGCTGGGGCCAACTGGTATTTGAAACCGACCAAGCTGATCAGGGCTGGGATGGAACCTTCGCAGGCAAAGCAGCGCCTTCGGAAGTTTACTACTATACCGCTACCATTTCAGACCCAAACGGAAACCTGGAACAGCGGCAGGGGGACCTGAGCTTACTGCGCTAATAAGAGGAAGTGATCTTCGTCCGCTCTTCTGGGATCAACTGCCGATAGCGCTGGTAGCGCTCAAAAATCTGCTTCACATAGGTCACCGGCTCAATACCGCGCACGTAGCCATACTCCACGGGCGCTGCATTGTAGAACTTCGGATAAGCAAGCTTAAGCAGGTACTGCTCCACGGCATCATCCCACTGCTGCGGGTTGGCCCCATTTTCCTCGGCTAGCCGCTGGGCATCCACAACGTGATGGTACCCGCAATTGTAGGAAGCTAGGGTAAACTTGACACGCTGTACGGAATCAGGTATACCCTCCCAGCGTTCATAGAGTTCCTCTAAGTAGGCGGTACCTCCCTGCAGGTTCTGCAGAGGATCACGGCGGTTCCGCACACCGAGTTCCCGAGCGGTTGCAGGCATTAACTGCATAAGGCCGCGGGCTTTTGCCCAGGAACGAGCGTTGGGGTCAAACTGCGATTCCTGATAAATCAAAGAGCTGAGGAAGCGCCAATCCCAATTCAGGGTATCCGCAAAGCGCTTGACCAGTGTGTCGTAGCGGCTGATCTTCCCGCCGGCCTGGCTGAAAAAGTCGCTCTCAATGCGGGCCCGGAAGTCGCGCTTGTTTTCAAAGTAGCGGTCGTAAATGACGTAGTAATCTACCTTATTCCGCATGGCTTTGATCCATGCATTGAGGGCTTTGCGAAGTTCAGGAGCGTTCTTGCGCACTGCCCAAGCGGAGCGCTGGGAGAAACTAATAGGGGTTTCTACATCGAGGCTCGGATAGTAAGCGCTGTTGATTTCGGCTATGTTGTCGTCAGCGACGGTGTATTCAATTTCTTCTTGTACTACTTTTTTGATGATACGCCCCGTGGACAGTTTGCCCGGAAGCGTGTCAACTACGATATCTCCGCCGATTTCCTGCTCCAGGTTCTGCAGGCGCTCGTAGTAGGAAGATGCCAGACGAACCGCCACGGTATCGCCGATCAGTTCGATGGGGTCAGACACCAGCTCCTTTTCGATTTCGTGCAGTTTTTTGCGCCGCCAGTTGTCGGGCTTGCGCTGTACAAGCACTTGCTTGGTCAGATAGAGGTAGTTAGAAAAGTCGACATATTGCTGCCGCGGTTGGGTAACGGTGAGCCCGTAGGCAATCAAGTCGCCTTCTCCCCGGTTGAGCATGTTGATCAACTGGTCGAGGTCTTCGGCGGGAATGATTTCTAATGCCACTTCTAAGTGATCAGCTAAGCGCTGCAAGAGTTCGTACTCAAAGCCCATCGGCTGCCCCCGGTAGAGGAAGTAGCTCGTTTCGCTGTATACAGTAATGGCGCGCAGTATCCCTTCTTGCTGAATATCGTCGAGATCGCGCTCTACCATTGGGAAGGGGACCTCAGGGTCAGGCAGGCGTTGTGTTCCGTTTTCTGAGTTACAGCTGGGGAATAGAGTAACTGCTACGAGCAGCAATAGCGTAAGCCTTTGCATACGAGGGTTTTGCTTAGAAACGAGCAGGATAGCCGCCTTGTTCAGGGTGCCAAGCGGGCCACCGTCCAGCCATCCTCTTGCCAACGGTATTCAAAGCGGTCGTGCAGCCGGTTGGGCCTGCCCTGCCAAAACTCGAAGCGGTGGGGCTTCACGCGGTAGCCGCCCCAGAAGGAAGGCAACGGCACCTCCCCTTCCCGGAATTTTTGCTTCATTTCCTCAAACTTGGCCAGGAGCAAGGAGCGCGAGCTGATAGGGCTGCTTTGGTCCGAAACCCAGGCCCCCAATTGGCTGCCATGGGGACGGCTCATGAAATAGCGAGCAGACTCCGCCGTGCTCACCTTTTCCACCTGGCCGCCTATGATCAGCTGCCGTTCCAATTCGGGCCAGTAAAACAACAGGGAAACCTTGGCATTTTCAGCCATTTCGCGCGCCTTCCGGCTGCTGTAGTTGGTGAAGAATACAAAACCGCTTTGATCAAAGTACTTGAGCAGTACCGTGCGCTGCGAAGGCTGACCCCCGGGCGATACCGTCGCCAGAATCATAGCGTTGGGGTGTTTCACCTTGCTGTCTATGGCTTGCTGAAACCAAAGTTCAAACTGATCTACAGGCTGGGCAAGCAGTTCCTCCTTGCGTAAACCGTGCTTGGCATACTCTTCGCGCAGGGTGGAAAGGTCCATTTAATGAAGAAGTTTTTTGAAGATATGCATCATTTCGCGCTCTATGGGCGAGTAGCGATGGTCAGCGGTAAAAACCTCGCGGAAATCGTCCAGCAAACGCTGGCGGCTCCCTTCATCTGCCATGAATTGCTCGTGGTAGGCCAATATGGTATTGATGCATTCCGAGTCGGAGCACTGCTCAAATACGGATTTGACCGCTTTGTATTGTTTTTCCCCAATGCGCTGCTTAATCAGCGCCTCCTCTTTCTGATCAAGATGCGCATCGATATTAGCAGCGTAAAGCATCGCAAAAGTTGAAAACTCTTCGTAAGTCCAGTTCTTATAGTCGACCATGGCTTTTGGCGTTTTGCCAGAAAATGGGCGGCTTCGGTTGCCGAAGCCTTATACGTACATGGCACAAGCCTTGCAGCAGCGCCATCGATCTTGCCGGGGCGGCTACGGATTGTACCGCTGCTAAGATAGGCAAGTACTGGAAAAACCATAGTGATTTTTTTCACCCTGCCTGTCTCCAGCCACAACCGCTGGCAACAAGCCTTGACAGCCAGTTGTTTCTTGATGTAAACCTTTAGCCATGCATTACCTCTACAAAGCATTTCTGTTTTTTCTTGCCCTCTTGCTGCCCCTATCTTGCAGCCAGGATGCATCCAAAAATGGCCAGAACGCTTCGGAAAACGAAAAAGCTGACAGCTTAGGCAACTTAAAACAGGGGGCTACCGCTATGGCTGCATCCCCCCTTTGCCAAATCAATGGCGAGGTATTGCCCCAAAACCGCTACCTCAGCAAAGGGCAGGACCTATACATCGTCCTGAAAGCGGACAGCAGCACCCGAGACCCCGAATTGGGCAACAGCCACCGTATCCTAGAGGTATACAAAGCCGAAAATTGTGAAAGACTGCAGCGCGAAGTACTACCCGTCAACGAGAGCCCTGATTTTCCCTACTACTTGGCAGAGGTCCATTACAATAACATCACCCAGCTCCTGGCCATCCGGGGCGTTAACGACTTCTACCTCTACGACCTAGCCCAAAGAAAGCTGAGGGCGCCAGCCACCCCTGCATTCGCCAATGAACGCTACGGCGTCGATGCCCGCTCGGGCACGATCCGGCAATTGGAGGTCTGGGAGGACTACCTGGTCGGTTACGCTCAGCACTACGGTGCCTTCGCTTTTCAATTGTTTTCGGATGGCCGGACCGAGGCGGTGCTCCCCTTGGCAGAATACGAAGCGGAAACGCAGGTATTTCACCAACTCTTTGCCCTGCCCTCTGATAGCAGCCAGCAACTGCTGCTGCCTTCCTTCGAGGAGCGAAGCAATACATTCCGCATCAATCCAGTTTTTGCTCATCCCGTAAACTTGGAAACCGAAAAGCTCCGGCAATCGGAAAATGGCAGGTTTGTACTGCTGTGGAAAAATGGAGAACAAACAGAACCAGTTCTGCTAGATTTGCTGCAGCACAAGATGGAAACAATACCGCCCGATCTGCGGCAAGGTGATGCGGAGAAAATTATGGAGTGGGCAACTTCTGCTAATCAGTAAAGCCAAATAAAAACCCCTCTGGAAATCCAGAGGGGCTTTGATTCATTAGCTTCCGAAGTCATCAAAAGCGATGTTTTCATCTGGCACGCCAAGCTCGTCGAGCATCTTCATGGCGGCTTGCAACATCAGCGGCGGGCCGCAGAGGTAATATTCGATTTCTTCTGGCTCCGGGTGGTCTTTCAGGTAGTTGTCATACAGTACTTGGTGGATAAAGCCCAAGTAACCGTCTCCTTCCTGATCATCCAGCGACTTTTTCACTTTCCAATTGTCTACCTCTTTTGCCACCTTCACATCAGAAAGCGCCAAGTAGTAGTTGAAATTGTCAAATTCTTTTTCAATATCCCGGAAGTCCTCGGTGTAGAACAGCTCCCGCTTGGAGCGCCCGCCGTACCAGTAGGTAACCTTTCGGTCGCGAGTTTTCAGCGTATGGAACAGGTGGAAAATGTGAGAGCGCAGAGGTGCCATACCAGCACCGCCGCCGATGTACACCATTTCTTTTTTGGACGGCTTGATGAAGAACTCTCCAAAGGGGCCAGAAATGGTAACTTTATCTCCCGGTTTACGGCTGAACACGTAGGAGGAGCAGACTCCCGGATTGACCGGCATCCAGGTATTGTTCTTGCGATCCCAGGGCGGTGTAGCAATACGGATGTTCAGCATGACGATATTGCCCTCCGCTGGGTGGTTGGCCATGGAGTAAGCGCGGAACTGTTCCTCGTCGTTTTTCATCTTGAGGTCCCACATCTGGAAGTTGTCCCACTCGCTTTGGTATTCATCCGGCGCTTTGTCAGTCATACGAGGGTGAGCCGTGATGTCAAAATCTTTAAAATCCACCTCAATTTTGGGCACATCGATCTGAATGTAGCCACCGGATTCAAATTCCATGCTTTCGCCTTCCGGCAACCGCACCACAAACTCTTTGATGAAGGAAGCTACGTTGTAGTTGGAAACCACTTCGCATTCCCACTTCTTAATACCGAAGATTTCCTCGGGTATGCGAATCCGCATATCCTGACGGACCTTGACTTGGCAAGCCAAACGCTTGTTTTCTGCTGCTTCCCGGCGGGTAAGGTGGTTCATTTCAGTGGGGAGCACCTCTCCCCCGCCCTCGTCGACATGGCATTCACACATAGCGCAAGTACCGCCGCCGCCACAGGCAGAAGGCAGAAATACGCTTTGGTCGGATAATGCGTTAAGCAAGGTACTTCCTGGCTTAACCAGCAGTGGATTTTCTTCGTCGCCGTTTACAACAATTTTGACATCACCTTGCGGAACCAGCTTTTTCCGTGCAAAAATCAGCATAAAAGACAGTGCCAGTATCACAAGGCTGAAAACGACAACGGCAAATACGATCGTGGTCATTGTATCTTAAGTGTTTTGAACATTCACAAATGCGGCTTCACTTCCATCGTCAAGATAACCAAATAGCCGTGAAGCAGTTGTCAACGGTTGGCCAGACTATTTAGCCGCCGTTGGTAAAAGCTGCCGGGTCAATGCCCATCAGGCTCATGAAGGCAATGCCCATCAGACCCGTCAGAATGAACGCCATACCCAGGCCGCGCAAGGCCGGCGGCACATTGGAGTAGCGAATCTTTTCTCGGATAGCTGCTATGGCAATAATAGCCAGGAACCAGCCGAATCCGCCGCCCAACCCGAAGGCGATGGAGTTGGAAAAGTTGTACTCCCGGGAAACCATAAAGAGCGAACCGCCCAGAATAGCACAGTTAACAGTGATCAACGGCAGGAATATGCCTAGTGAGCTGTACAGGGCCGGGGAGTATTTTTCCACCACCATTTCCACCAATTGCACCATCGAAGCAATCACCGCGATGAATAGTATGAACCGGAGGAAGGTCAGGTCTGTGCCAAACAAGCCCTCTTCGCTGAGCAGGTACTCGTTGATGACCCAGTTGATCGGCATCGTGATTCCTAATACGAAAATAACTGCCAGGCCAAGGCCAAAAGCTGTATTGACGCTTTTGGAAACGGCAAGGTAAGAACACATGCCCAGGAAGTAAGCCAAGACGAGGTTCTCAATAAAAGCAGCCTTTATGAAGGTATTCAGAAATTCCATTGTTCTTCGTTTGTAGGGGTTGCAAAATTAGGATACGTCCACCAGCTTGGTGTTGTAGCTGCGCTGTATCCAAATCATGATGCCTATGATGAACATAGCAGAAGCGGGCAACACCATCAGGTTGTTGTTGGCGTACCACCCAAACAGCGCGCTGTCAGCTGTGTTGATCAGGTAGTCGGCTGTGGGGCCGATGATCTTCAGTTCAATCGGGCTGCCTGCAAACAGGCTGCCTTTGCCAAAAATTTCCCGTACAATGCCGACCCCAATGAGGATGACACCGTAGCCGAGCCCGTTGCCGACACCGTCCAAAAAGGACCGCCAAGGCTTATTGGCCATAGAGAAGGCCTCTAGGCGACCCATCACAATACAATTGGTGATAATCAACCCGATGTATACCGAAAGTTGCTTGTAAACCGGGTAGTTGAGGTATTTCAGCGTCAGCTCCACCACTGTCACCAGCGTAGCAATGATGACCAGCTGCACGATCATACGCACTTGCTTGGGAATGTAATTGCGAAGCAATGAGGTAAACAAGCTTGAAAAGGCGCATACGAAAACCACGGCAATCGCCATCACCAAAGATGGGTACACCAAGGAGGTCACCGCCAAAGCAGAACAAATACCCAGTACCTGCACGGTAATAGGGTTGTTGTCATTCAGCGGGTCCGTGAGCAGCTTGCGCTCCTTTTTTCCAAACTGAAATACCGGCTCTTTCTCTTTTACTGCAGTCTCAGCCATTGCGAATTCTTTTTATGTGTCACCCCGGAGCACCGTCCGGAGCTGTAATGTTTTTTAATCGTTTATTCTACCAGCATGCCCTGCCGCTTGACTTTTTCCATGTAGGGCTCGTAGTATTTGATGCCGCGGTACAGCATTTCTGCTACACCATCAGCGGTTACCGTTGCGCCGGAAATGCCGTCCACTTCGTGCTCTTCATCCTGGGCTCCGCCCTTGCGCACGTCGATGGAAACGTATTTGCCATCGTCGTAAATCTTCTTTCCTTTGAACTGCTCCGCAAAATTGGGATTGTCCTTGATCTCTGCGCCAAGCCCAGGGGTTTCGCCTTTGTGGTCGAACGCAGCTCCTGCAACGGTGTTCAAATCACTCTTCAGAGCAATATTGCCCCAAATTTCATCCCAAAGGCCATTGCCCCGCACGGAAAGGATGAAAAGTTTTCCTTTGTCGTATTCGTAAACATAAACCGGCAGCCGGCGCTCTGATTCAGGCTTTTTGCGCTCTACTGCCATATTGATGTCTTCGGCTTTCACCCCTTCGATAATGTTGCCTTGCATGTCGACGACCGGCTGTTCCATTTGCTCAAACAGTTCCAGCACTTCTTCATTGCTCAGGTCTTTCACCTTTTGGTTGTTCGGCAGGTAGTCTTCAATAGCGGTAAGAATAGCCCGCTTATTGAAGATATCTTCATTGGTTGCTGCCTGACTTTTGGTAGCTTCCCGCAGGCTAGTCAGGCCGATGGCCACAGCTCCAGTCAGGAGGAGAATGAAGATGATGATATATCTTGTAGAATCCATAGGTTTTTGCTTTTTGCTGCGTCAATGATTAAGCTTGGGCTTGTGCCGGGGCAGGAGCACCAGCGTCTTGTTCTCTTTCCGCTTCGGCTACTGCGGTCAAGCGCTTCGCCCGGCGTTTAACGTTGGCTTCCAGTACGTAGTGGTCGATCAGTGGCGCAAATACGTTCATAAACAGAATGGACAGCATCCATCCCTCCGGGTAGGCTGGATTGAGCACGCGCACAATCATACCTACAAAACCAATGAGAAAACCATAAATCCACTTTCCGGTAGCCGTTGAGGTGGCTGTCACTGGGTCCGTCGCCATGAACGCCATGGCAAAAAAGAAACTGCCCATGTAGAATTGGTAGTACCAGGGCACTTCCATAAATGCGGTGGCACCCCAGGCGTTGAGCAACAGCGCCATCACCGCCGCGCCGAATACCATAGAGATCATAATTTTCCAGTCGGCAATCTTGGTCACGATCAGGAACAAAGCACCGATAATAATCAGCGGCTTAGAGCTCTCTCCGATGGAGCCAGGGATGGTGCCCCACATCATCTGTGAGGTGGAATAGGTTTGGGTTACGCTGTCCCAACCCCCCTTGGCAGCGAGGCTTAATGGAGTAGCCCCTGTGTAGCCATCGACGACGGCTTTCCCGCCTTCTCCGAAAGTGCTAAGGCCAAGGCCAGCAAAAATGTTGTCAAAAAAGTTATAAACGCCTCCGTACGCTTGACTGAAGTAGCCGCCTTCTGCTGCCTTTTCAATACCGGCAATCCATACTTCATCGCCGGAAATGTAGGTCGGATACGCGAAGAAAATGAACACCCGCGACAGCAGGGCAATATTCAAAATGTTCATGCCAGTGCCGCCAAAGGCCTCTTTGCCGATCCATACGGCAAAAGCAACCGATACGCCCAAAATCCAGAGCGGGATATCGGGAGGCATGATCAGAGGGATCAACGCACCGGACACCAAGAAGCCTTCTTCCACGCCATGGCCTTTCTTGTAGGCGTAGAAAAATTCGATGCCCAATCCAACGACGTGAGTGACGATGAAAATCGGTATGATCTTGATGAGGCCATAGACCAACTTCAGGTGTACGCCTTCCAGAAGACCAGTGTATTCGCCCAGGGCTACGAAGTGCTGATGCCCGATGTTGTAAGTACCAAACAAGTACAGCACCTGCAAAGCGATTACAACGTGCACCATCTGACGCTTCAGATCCATACCATCGCGAATGTGAACGCCGTTCTTAGTCACCGTATTCGGGGTGAAAGCGAAGGTAAAGAAAGCGTCGTAAGCCGTGTGCAGGAACGGAGACTTGTCCTTATCCGGCTCAATCTTTTTGAATAAATTCAGCAAAGTCTTTTTCATATCTCTATTGTAGTGAGATTTTCAGTGTTTTGCAATCAGTCAGTAGCTTAAGATTGTTCGCGCATGGTTTCCAGCCCCTGCCGCACTATCTGCTGAATGGGCTGTTTTGACACGCAAACAAATTCACACAGGGCCAAGTCTTCTTCGACTACTTCGGGCAGCCCCAAACCTTCCATCTTCTCAAAATCGCCCACTAGGATGGACTTCATCAGTTCCTGTGGGTAAATATCCATTGGAGTTACGGCTTCGTAATTACCGGTGACCACAAATGCGCGCCGCTCTCCGTGCGTGTTCGTCTCAGCTTTAAACTTCATATCAGAGAAGAAAGCTGAGGGGAATGTGTTGGAAACGCTCGGGGTGTTGAAGGAGGGCAGCAGCCATCCAAACAACTGGTAATCGTCTCCTTCTTCCACAACGGTAATCTGATCGTCGTAGAAGTTGAGGTATTCATCTTTTCGCTTGCGCTGGCCAGAGAGGACATCCCCCGAGATGTACCGCACATGCTCGTGTTCCAGGCGGTCTTTCAGTAAATCGCTAATTTTAGCGCCGGTCTTAGTTTGTACGTAAGCCGGCTCCTTAAGTTCCGCTCCGGTGAGCACAACTGTGCGCGTCGCATCGTAGCGGCGCTCGGTGAAAATTTTGCCCAGTGTCAGCACCTCTTGAACCCCGATAGTCCAAACTTTGCTGTTCAGGCTAACCGGCTTAATGTGGTGAATCTGTACACCAACATTGCCTGCCGGGTGCTTCCCGTGGAACCAATGTTTCTTTACGCCCTCTGCCTCAGAAAAGACAGGGCTTGGCTTTTTGCCCTCCCGGGCATCAAGGCCGAGGTAGACACTGCCGTTTGTCAGTTTATTCAGTACGTTCAGCCCCTCTTGGAAAGCAGCGCCCTGCCCTTCGACTACGAAGTTGAGGTCTGGCGCGAGCGGTGCCGTGTCAAAAGTAGAGATGAAGATATCCCGCGGCACCTCCTGCGTGTCTGCAAGAATGTTAAATGGACGCTGACGGAAGAGGGTCCAGGCTCCGGCATCAAGCAGGTAGTTGACCAATGCCTCCCGATCAGCGTTCTGATAGTCAAATGCTTCCAGCTCTCGGTAGCGCTGCTCTTTATCCGCCAGTATTGTCACCGCGGTGATGGCTCGCTTAGCGCCGCGTTCCACCTCAATGATTTCGCCGCTCACCGGCGCAACCCACTTGACTTCCGGGCGCTTTTTGTCGAAGAAGAGGTGGTTGCCTGCCTTCACTTCATCACCTTCTTCCACCAACATCTTAGGGATGGGGGAAACGCCGATGAAATTGGGAGGCTGCACCGCAAAGGTATTGGCCTGCACGCTTTCGTCAATCTTAAGCGAAGCCTCTCCTTCCAGCAAGATGTCGTGGCCGCGGCGCAGTATGTGAACAGGCTCGTCCTCTACATATTCTGGCAGGCTAGGCTTGAAAAGGTTCTGGAAAAAACCGCCTGAAGAAGCCGAGGAGGATTCGCCATCGTCTTCAGCTATGCCAATCTGCTTAGCTTCGATCGCCAGCAAGTTATCAGAAACTTGAACGACCAGGAAAAAGAAAATAAGTACAGCTACAGCGATCAGGGAATAGGTAAGAATAGAGCCATAACCCGAACCGCTGTCTCCTTCTGCCGCCTGCGCCAAAAGCATGTTAGCGGAGAAGATAGCAACGATAGTCAAAATCGCTTTACTGACTGTTTGTTTCATCCTGTTTCTGTTGTTTAATCGTGTGTGTCTGCTTTCCTGGCAAAGCTAGTATAAGCTGACAATAAGGTTGCCCTTTCAAAAATCACCGCAAATATAGAAACCTTTTACCTTAAAAAAGAAGGTGGCTTTCGCTTTAGTTCGGAGCTTTATTTTATTTAGATTTCCTCTAAATAACATCATAGTGCTCTTAAAATCAAAGACTTAAATAAAGCCATCGGCGGCTGAATTTTGCCATTCCCTCTTTTTTTGTCTTCACTGTTAGAGACTTAATCAACCTTCATTTTGTTCGGCCTGCCCCCTCCGAATTGACAGCAAGCTGATGCGCCCGCCACCAGGCAGCCAATGCAAAAGCGGCAATAAGTGTATACAGTAGCATGAGCAAGGCGAACAGGTAGGCGCCGCGGCTGTAGTAAAGCCCTACGTAAACGGCATCAATAACAACCCAATAAGCCCAGTTGTCGAGCAGCTTACGGACCAGCAGAATCGTAGCCAGCACGGAGAAAACGGTAGTGGCGGCATCCCAATAAGTAGCAGCGGCGGGCGTGTAATTATCAAAGAAGTATCCAAACAAGTAGGACAAGGCTCCGCCAACGGCCAACAGCGCAGCCTGCTCCCCTGCACGCAGCCGGCGGATGGGTGCTTCTTCCCCCGCCTTGCCTCCGTACCGCCATTGGTAAATGCCGACTACCGCCATAGCCACGTAGAAGAGCTGCAGCAATGCATCCAGGTAGAGCTGATAGAATACAAAGGAAGCGTACGCCCAGAGGCTGCAACTGATGATGCCCCAAAACCAGCACCAGATGTTTTCCCGAGCCGCTAGCACTACATACACAATAGCAGTAACGGTAGCCGTCCAGTCTATCCAGCTCAGGGCAAGGGCTTCCTTGTAGATTTCTTGGAGCATTTCCATCCTTCCCATTTATTAGGAAAGGCCTACAGGCGCTAGCCTCGTAAGGGGTCGCGCAACAATAACTTACCGATTTAGACTCGTTTTTTTGCACGCT